>JAITCP010000165.1 GCA_031283025.1 Spirochaetaceae bacterium
ATCCTTTCCAACAAAAGCACCAGGGGCTGGGAAATCCACATGGAAAGTGAAAAACTCTACTACTTTACGATTAATGTTTTGGGAAAGAAAAAGAAAACCCTTCCCATCCCTTCAGGCAAGTGTTCCATGCTGATAGACAAATTGTAAACAGGCAGCGCAAGGCGCCTCTCCGCACCAATAAACCGGGGATTATTGGAGGAAGCGCACCATATACGTTTACTTAAGAATTTTTTACCACCTGCCTGCGCAGGCAGGCGGAGTTTCACGGAGGAAAAGACCAAAATCGTATTAAAACTCCGTGACCTCCGTGGTTATATTCTTTATAAAGTAAACGCACATGGGAGACACCCCGCCCAATAACAGCACCCGAGCCGCAATGCGGCGAAGGTCCCCCTCTTGCTCTCCGTGAACCTCCGTGCTCTCCGTGAGAAATAATTCGAGTGAATTTCCCCTGGCAATTCCCCAAAATGGCAGAAATTACACTAACTCCTTCTCGTCTCTGTTCTTTTTTAGCATTTTTACAAAGTCCAGCGTTAGTTGTTGATATTCGGGTAAAAGTTCATCAAATATTCGCAATACGGAGCGCTTTTTGGGGTCAGATATAAAAACAGCGTTTTTTTTACTGCCGCTTTCCTCGCCGTTTACCAGATATTCTACGGTAACGCCCAGCGCCGAGGCAATTCTGACGGCGACATCCGCAGGGGGCATGGAAGCTTGTTTTCCAAGGTAACTGTCAAGGGCTCCTTTGGCTACCGAAGATTTCAAAGCAAGTTCCTTAACCGTTAAACCCTGATAATCCAGTTCTTCCCTCAGGATTTTTCGAAAAATCCACCCCATAAGTAAAATAATATGGTAATTACATCAAACCATTGACATAATATAGTAATTATTGTATAAAGATAATTTGATACAAGAATTACTGTATCCGTATGCTGGTGTTCTGTTACAAAACACCAGTCGGGAAGTGCTGATTAGTTCAGCAAAAACGAACAAAATAGGGGGTTTTTATGAGAAGCAGAGATAAATTCACCGTAATTTCCGCTTTTTTAGCTGTAATTGGGTTCTTAATGACGGCCTGCGGAGGGGGGGCCGGCTCCGACACAGGCTCCCTTACCGGAACCGTAACTATCGACAATATGTCCCCGATAGTCGGCAGCACCCTGACCGCCGCCTACAACGGCGGCAACGGAACCGGAGCCGCCGCATGGCAATGGCTGGCGAATGACTCAGTCATTTACGGCGCAAACAGCAATATCTATCAAACAAGCGACGATGACATAGGCAAGGCGCTGAAAGCGCGGGTCAGTTACTCCGATCAAAGCGGCAGCGTTACCAGCGCGGCGACAGCCGCCGTAGCCCCCGCAACAGTCTCCGTTACCTTAAACAGCGTTGAAGAATTTGAAGCATGGCTTGCCGCCCAACCCACTAATACCACCGCAAATGCGTACAGGGTTACGTTGAACATCAGCAATATCGCGTACCCTGTAAACCTTAAAACAATCCTTGATAACAATCCAAACAAATACGTCTACCTCGACTTTTCCGGCGCCACAATATCAACCATTCACGGCAACGCTTTTGCAAGCTGCGACACGCTTACCGGAATGACGCTCAGAAACATTGTTACCGGCATTGGGCAGTACGCCTTTTTGGACTGCGTCAACTTTACCTCCATAACCATACCGGACAGCGTTACCGTCATTGGGGATTACGCTTTTTCCGGTTGCACAGAGTTTGCCGATATAACCATAGGAAGCGGCGTTTCCAGCATCGGGGCTAACGCTTTTCAAGACTGCGATAACCTTCGTAATATCACCATAAGGACAGACAAGGTAACGAACTCCGAAACGAATAACTGGGGAACCAGATTCCCCGCCGGCAGCCTGAATGTTACGTTTGAGGCATCCGTTGGGCATTACGCTTTTAACGGCTGTACCAGGCTTGCAGGCTTAACCATAGGAAGCGGCGTTACCGGCATTGGGACTAACGCTTTTTCCGGCTGTACCGGCCTTACCGGCCCCCTTGCCATACCGGACGGCGTTACCGACATTGGGGCTAACGCTTTTTCCGGCTGTACCGGCCTTACCGGCATAACCATACCGGACGGCGTTACCTACATTAGGGATGGCGCTTTTTCCGGCTGTACCAGCCTTACCGGTGCCCTTGCCATACCGGACAGCGTTACCTCCATTGGGGATGGCGCTTTTGAAAATTGTACCGGACTTGAAAGCATAACCATAGGAAGCGGCGTTACCTACATTGAGGTAACCGCTTTTTCCGGCTGTACCAGCCTTAGAAACATTACCATAAAAACAAACAAGGTACCGCAGTGGCGATACATATTGGCCCCTGCCGGCAACCTGAATGTTACGTTTGAGAGTGCAGAGTCCGTTGGGTATTCCGCTTTTTCCCAATGTACCAACCTTGCCAGCGTAACCATAGGAAACAGCGTTACCAGCATTGAGATAGCCGCTTTTAACGAATGTACCAACCTTGCCAGCGTAACCATAGGAAACAGCGTTACCAGCATTGGGTGGATGGCTTTTTACGGTTGCACCAGGCTTACCAGCGTAACGTTTGCAAGGGCGGATACCGCTATTTCCAATATTAGTGCCAACGTTGAGGCGTTCCCCGCCGGCAGCAGTTTGATAGCAGCCTACTCCGCCGGGGGCGCAGGGATATATACGAGGGCAAGCGGCGGTACACAGTGGGAGAAAGCCGGTGCCAACGTCGAATTAGCCGCATGGCTTGCCGCCCAACCCGATAACACTGCCGCAACAGCGTATACCGTCAAACTGAACACAGACAGTATTGACGGCATCGGAGAAACGCTTAAGGCCGCGTCAAACAAATATGTCTACCTTGACCTTTCCGGCAGTACGTTTACCACCATTGGGAATACCACTTTTTCCGGTTGCTACAGGCTTACCGGCATAACCATACCAAACAGCGTTACCACCATTAGGAGTGAGGCTTTTATCAGTTGCACCGGCCTTACCAGCATAACCATACCAAACAGCGTTACCAGCATTGAGGCTCGCGCTTTTTACAATTGCTCCAGCCTTGCCAGCGTAACCATACCCAACAGCGTTACCACCATTGGGAGTGAGGCTTTTAGAGAAACGCCATGGTTAGATAACCAACCAGATGGTTTGGTTTATGCGGGAAAAGTAGCATATATTTACAAAGGCGCTATGCCTGCAAATACAAGTATAACTTTAAGTGCTGGCACAAAAGGAATTGCTTCTGGCGTTTTTTACGGTTGCACCAGCCTTACCGGCATAACCATACCCAACAGCGTTACCAGCATTGGGGGTTGGGCTTTTTATGGTTGCACCAGTCTTACCAGCATAACCATACCCGACAGTGTTACCAGCATTGGGGATGAGGCTTTTCGGTATTGCACCAGCCTTACCAGTGTAACATTTCAAGGGACGATTAGTTCGGCTAATTTTAGTTGGAATGCGTTTGGTCATAGCGAGGGGTTTGGCTATATCGGCGACTTGCTTAGCAAGTACCTTGCCGGAGGTATAGGAACGTATACAAGACCAAGCAATGGGGACTATGAAACATGGACAATACAGAAATTTCCGTATGGAGATTTTTCTTATAGCGATATTGGGATTGATGTAACCATAATCGGCTATACCGGCGCCGGGGGCGCGCTTGAAATACCATCGGCTATAGGAGGCAAAAAGGTTGTCGGCATCGGGAATTCAGTTTTTTCCGATTGCACCGGACTTACCAGCGTAACCATACCCAGCAGCGTTACCAGCATTGGGGGCGGCGCTTTTTACGGCTGCATCGGTCTTACCAGCGTAACCATACCCAGCAGCGTTACCAGCATTGGGAGTAGGGCTTTTGCCCGTTGTACCAGCCTTGCTAGCGTAACCATACCAAACAGCGTTACCAGCATTTGGTATGGCGCTTTTGAAGGGTGCACCAGTCTTACCAGTGTTACCATACCCAACGGCGTTACCAGCATTGGGGGTTACGCTTTTCACTACTGCACCAGCCTTACCAGCATAACCATACGCAGCAGCGTTAACAGCATTGAGTATGGCGCTTTTTCCAGTTCCGGCCTTACCAGCGTAACCATACCAAACAGCGTTACCAGCATTGAGAATAACGCTTTTCACTACTGCACCAGCCTTACTGCAATAAATGTTGATGTCGGAAATAGCGCGTATACCGCAGAGGACGGCGTATTGTATAACAAAGCTAAAACTACGTTAATGCAATATCCGGCAGGGAAAACAGGAACTTCTTTTGCCATACCTAACAGCGTTACCAGCATTGGGGCTTACGCTTTTGGCGGTTGCGCCAACCTTACCAGCATAACCATAGGAAGCGGCGTTACCAGCATTGGGTATAGCGCTTTTTTCTTCAGCCTTACTAGCATAACCGTAGACACAGGTAATCCCAATTATGCAAGCGAAGGAGGCATACTGTACAACAAAGCGAAAACGGAAATTGTTTATGTTCCTAGCAAAATAAGCGGTAATGTAACCATACCCAACAGCGTTACCAGCATTGGGGATAGTGCTTTTGCCTATTGTGACAGCCTTGCCAGCGTAATCATACCAAACAGCGTTATCAGCATTGGGCAGGAGGCTTTTTCCTATTGTACCAGCCTTAAAAACATAACCATAGGAAGCGGCGTTACCAGCATTGGGGATAGTGCTTTTGCCTGTTGTGACAGCCTTACCAGCGTAACGTTTGCAATGGGAAGCAACATAACAAACGCGAATTTTGGAAGCAACGCCTTTCCCGAAGGTTATGGAGAAGGCGGGAACAGCTTAAAGACTGCCTACAGCGCCGGAAAAGCGGGAACGTATACGAGGGAGGAATACGGCTCAACGTGGACGAAACAGTAGGGAATGGGGAGTGGGGGTTTATGTTTGTAAGCATTGCGTGATGTTTTCACGCAACGTTTACTAACAACAACCCCTTTCTTAAACTTTGTGCCTTGGTGCAAGAGGGGAACCTTCACCTGACCACTCTAGAGTGGCCAGGCTTGGTTGGAAATTCTTGGTGATCTCCGTGTGAAATAATGGGAGAAGGTGCTTTGTGTGGGGGACATTCCCATTTTTTTCTCACAAAGACTTTACTCGGTTTTTTTCTAACGGAGGCACAAAGTACACGGCGGCACAAAGGAAGAGGAGAAAGGGGGGGACAGGCAAGCAAGCTGTACCCGGAATTGTACGATAAGATAACGAACAAAAACCCTTTATATTCCACTCCGTGTCCTCCGTGCCGCTGTGTCCGCTGTGTCCGCTGTGTGAGATAAAAAGGGAGTAAAGCCCCGAGCAAAGCCCTCTGTGGCCTTTGTGAGAAATAATGGGGGCAAAATGCTTTTTTACAGCGATTTAGGGGGGCATGGGTGTCCGAAAAGTTAGACAACTTCTTCGGACACTGGAATAAATTAAACCAGACTTTCGAATGATAGGAGTTAAAATTATGAGCGATTTTGATAATACAAGGAACGGCTTTAAGGGAAAGCAATCCCCGGTCAGCGTTGTTGTCGTCTGCCTTACCCTTGCAATACTTCTTTCAGAGGTTCCCTATATATTATTGGCCGGAATATTAGCGTTCATATTACCCTTTTGTTTTGCCACCTGCCGCTTTTCCAGCGCGCAATATAACTGCTGCCCCGCACGACAAAATCAAGGCCCATGGCTATCCAGACGCCCAGCGGACCCACGCCCAGCGCAAAAGTGATAAAGTAGGCAAGGCTTACCCGGACGGCAAACATGGAAACAGTGGCGGCGATCATCACAAAGCGCGCGTCCCCGGCGGCGCGGAGGGCGCTGGGCAGGGCAAAGCTCACCGTCCAGCCCAGCATCATGGAGATACAGTGAACCTGCAAATAACTTTTTGCCATAGCGCTGGCTTCCGGGCTTAGATGAAAAATTCGTATTATCGGTTCCATAACAATAAGGATTGATCCGCTCAATACAAACAGGGTAATAAAACTTAGTTTTAAGAGCCGGGCCGTGTTTTTTTTGGCTCCGGCAATGTCCCCCGCTCCCATGCACTGGCCTACCACGGTAAGGAGCGCCATGCCAAAAGCATTGCCTGGCATGAATGAAAATGAATTGACAACAGAGGCGATTGCATTCCCTGCAATGGCGGCTGTTCCAAACCTGGTAAAAATCCGCTGGGTAAGGAGCCGGCCTATCTGGAACATGGAACTTTCTACGCCGCTGGGAAACCCAATGTTGAGTATACGTGCAGTCATCGACCGGCCCAGTGAAAAACGGCGGAGGTTTCGCAGCCCTATGGGTGAACGGCTGCGATGCAGCATAAAGGTAAGGGTCGATGCGGCGATGATCCTGCTGGCAAGCGTAGCGAGGGCAGCCCCCGCCACGCCTAACCTTAATCCAAAAATTAAAATGCCGTTTCCGGCAATGTTTAAACAGTTCACCATAATGGCAATACGCATGGGAACCTTGCTGTTTCCTGAAGCCCGGTACAGGGCGGCGCAGGCGTTGTAAATTCCCAAAAAGGGATAAGAAGCGGCGGTAATTAAAAGGTAAATTGACGCGGCATCCATTACGTCTTTTTCCACCGCGCCGTACAAAATGCGGATAATCCCGTGCCGGAAGATCATAACCGGCGCCATCACAAAAAGCGCAGCGACAATCACAATATGGTAGAGCTGGCGGGAAGCGGAACGGGCATTGTCCGCATCGCCGCGGCCTATGTACTGACTTACCACCACCGCCCCGCCGGTGCAAAGGGCGGTAAAAGCAATGATAAAAAGGTTGTTGATGTTGTCAATGATGTTAACGCCGGATACCGCCGCTTCCCCCACAAAACTGACCATGAAGGTATCCGCGGCGCCCATAGTAACAGCCAGAACCTGTTCGACCATCAATGGCCAGAGAAGCCGGAATAAACTGCGGTTGTTCCAAATCAAGGAATGTACCTTTTATAACTGGCTGCAAAGTAACCGACTTTGCGGTCAGACACTGACTATGAGCCCAATGCCTCTTTAAGAATCTCCAGCCCCTGGTCAATTTCCGCATCGCTGATAATGTAAGGCGGGAGGAACCGCAGGGTGCCGGCTCCGCTGCTTAATATGAGCAGGCCCGGATTTTCCGAGAGGCCAGACACTGTTCCCATCGCTGCCGCTTCCAGTATTTGCCTTGCATCGGTGTCAATGTCAATACCCAGCATGAGGCCCCGGCTGCGGACTTCCCGAATCCGCGGGTGTTTCCACAATTCCAGAGCGGCCTTCATTTTTTCTCCCTTCCGTTTGATTTCACCCAGAAAGGCGGGATTGGTTACAATATCCAGCACGGCGATTCCCGCCGCGCAGGCCAGGGGGTTTCCGCCAAAAGTGGCGCCGTGATCGCCGGGCTGTAAAACATCGGCGGCCTTTTCCCCCGCCAGAAACGCTCCGGCGGGAATTCCTCCGGCTAACGCCTTGGCAAGGGTAACGACATCGGCCTTTACCCCGTATTGTTCGCAGGCCAGAAAAGTTCCGGTCCTTCCCAGGCCGCACTGTATCTCGTCAAACATAAGGAGTATATCCCGCTCGGCGCAGAGTTTGGCAGCGTTTTGAATATACTCCCCGGTTTGGGACCGGATGCCGCTTTCCCCCTGTACCGCCTCCAGCAAAAGCCCTGCCACGGTTTTTTGATCCAGCGCCTTTTCCAGGGCGGCCAAATCGCCCCCTTCAACAAAAATAAAACCTTCAGTAAAGGGGCCAAAGTCCCGGTGGAACCTTTCCTGCCCCGTGGCGGAAAGGGTAGTGATCGTCCTTCCGTGAAAACTTCCTTTAAGGGTAACTATCGTATGGCGTCCGGGGCCGTACTTTTTCAGGGAATACTTCCGGGCGATTTTGCAGGCCCCTTCGTTGGCCTCCGCGCCGGAATTGCACAAAAAAACTGTTTTCATTCCGGCAGCGGCCTTTACAAGTTTTTCCGCAAACTCAAGGGCGGTATCGCTCTGGTAGTAATTGCAGGTATGGAGGAGTTTTTCCGCCTGGCGAGTTATTGCCCCCACCAGGGCCGGATGCTTGTGGCCCAGGCAATTTACCCCTATGCCGCTGGTAAAATCCAGATAAGCCCTGCCATTGGTATCATAGAGCCAGACGCCTTCACCTCTTGTAAAGGTAAGCGGCAGCCTATGATACGTATTCATAAAATAGTTAGCCATAGGCCCACACATTTGACGGCAGTACCATCGTTCCGATTCCTTCATTGGTAAACAGTTCAATCAGCAGGGCATGGGGAAGCCGCCCGTCGATAATGTGGGCACCCTTTACCCCGCCGTCCACGGCAAGAGCGCAGCAGTCCACTTTGGGGATCATCCCTTTGCTTATTATGCCTTCATTTTTAAGAGCGGCCAATTCGGTACGGGGCAGCAACTTAATAAGAGAATTGTCGTCGTTTATGTCTTTCAGGACTCCCACGACATCGGTCATAAGGATCAGCTTTTCTGCGCCAAGGGCGGCGGCGATTTTGGCAGCGGCAATATCCGCGTTAACATTAAAAACCTTGCCCGCATCGGCTTCCGTTCCCAGGGCTACGGAGGACACCACGGGAATAGTCCCGGCGGCAAAAATATTTTCCAGTATCTCCGCGTTTACCGATACAACTTCCCCTACAAGGCCAATGTCTTCGCCGCCGGGCTTGTGCTGCCGGGCTTTAAGCAGGGATCCGTCTATGCCGCAGAGCCCCATGGCCCGGCCCCCGGAATTTTCGATCAGCGCGGTAATGTCCTTGTTCACCTTGCCGCAAAGAACCATCTGCACCACTTCCATGGTTGCTTCATCGGTATAGCGCAGCCCCTGGACAAAGCGGCTTTCCTTTCCCAGCGCGTTAAGCATCCCCTCAATTTCCGGCCCGCCGCCGTGAACCAGCACCGTCCGTATTCCCACATAGGACATAAGGATCAGGTCTTCTATCACAGCGTTTTTAAGTTCCGCCTTGATCATCGCGCTGCCGCCGTATTTAACCACAATGGTCTTGCCCCTGAAATGTTTGATATAGGGCAGGGCGTGGATCAAAATTTCCGCCCGGAGGGCATGGTTTTTGTTTTTCATGTTCTTTTTCATATAAAGGCTCCTTTTTTTACGAACGGTAATCGCCGTTAATTTTCACATAGTCGTAGCTAAGGTCGCAGCCCCAGGCAGACGCTCTTCCCGGGCCTTTTCCCGCAACTACCCTGATTTCTATTTCTTCCTCAAGCAAAACCTGCTTTGCTTTTTCCTCTGAGAAGGGGAGGCTTCCGCCGTTTTTGCAAACCGGCACGTCCCCGGCGGCGGATGCAAATGTTACCGACGTTTCCTCCGGCTCAAAAGCAACCCCTGCATAACCCAGGGCGCAAAGCACCCGTCCCCAGTTTGCGTCGGCGCCGAAACACGCCGCCTTTACCAGGCTTGAGCCGGCCACGGAACGGGCCAGCGCCGCGGCATCTTCCTCACAGGCGGCACCGTCCACCGTTACGGTAACAAGCCGGGTTGCCCCTTCGCCGTCCCTCGCCATAGCCCTGGCAAGGCCGGCGCAGACTTCCTCCAGCGCAAGAGCAAACGCCTCCCAGGCCGGCCCTTCGCTGTCAATCAAACAACAGCCCGCCGCGCCGTTTGCCATAATAAGAGCCATGTCGTTGGTGGACATATCCCCGTCCACGGTAAGCCGGTTAAAGGAACGGTTTACCGCCCGGCGTAGCGCCCGGTCCAGCATCGGCGCGGTAACCGCCGCATCGGTGGTAATCACGCAGATCATCGTCGCCATATTGGGGTGAATCATCCCCGACCCTTTTACCATTGCCCCGATCCTGAGGGGGGAAGCCTCCCCCCCCGCTTCAAACGCTGTTTTCCGCTCCCCCCCTCTGCGGGACAGATCTTGCCCGCTTTCCGTCCCGCAACACCCTACAGCCGGTTCAGGAAGAGAAAATTCTACCGCCATACATTTTTTCCGGGTATCGGTGGTCATAATCGCTTCCAGAGCGTCATCCGCTCCTAATGAATTAAGGGAAGCGGCCAGTTCCGGGATTCCCGCTTCAACCTTCTCTATGGGCAGGGGTACGCCGATAACCCCGGTGGAGGCCACGGCAGTCTCTTCCGCCTGAATACCAAGTTTTTCCGCCGTAAGCTGAGCCATACGCCGGGCCGCTTCCAGCCCTGCCGGGCCGGTGCAGGCATTGGCGTTTCCCGAATTGGCAATAAGCGCCCGTATCTTTCCGGCCTGGTTGTGTTCCCGGCTTACCGTAACGCTGGCCGCCTGCACAAGGTTGGCGGTAAATACGGCGGCGGAAGTACAGGGCCGCGATGAAAAAACCAGGGCCAAATCCCGCTTGGCGGCGCTGGCCTTGATGCCGCAGCGTATTCCGGAGGCAAGAAAATCCTTTGGGGCGCAAATTCCGCCTTCTATAATTTTCATCCTTTAATTATATCAAAAACGTTTTTGAATGTCAGGAACCGTTCCGGCGTAAACCGGAACCAAAAATGCCAGGAAACCGCTGTTTAACGCCTTCCAATCAGCGCTTACCAAGATCCGCTAGAAGAAACAGGCCCAAAAGGAGCAGTCCGCTGCACAGGGTTATAATCCGGTAGGAACTGACAGAAACAGGAGCGGGCAGAACGGCGGTTCGAATCATTCCGGGGCGTAAATTGCTGGGCCGCCCTCCGGGAAGCCCCACAATACGGACAAAACGTTCATTTTGTTCGCCGTAACCCAGTTCCCGTGCCTTAATACGGATAGTTTCCGCATCGGAAAGCAGGGCAGTCATGGTTCCTTCCAACTCCTGATTTACAAGATGTAATTTTTCCAGGTTTTCCAGTATTTTTTCCCGCTCTAAAAGCAAAACCCGGTACGATACAATACCCACAGGCCCATTATACATAGAGAGTATCGTATACACCGCCAGCATAACCCAGGGAATAAGAAGGTATTTTCCCAGTTTCATTATTCAATTTACGGTTTTTTATCCCTTTATCTTAATAACTCATGTTATGCAGACGCTTGATAGAAAGTATCTTGACAATCCAATAGATGCGGGTTAAAATTACGAATTGGTAGAAATATACGCAAGAATTCACGGAATGTGCCGATAATTATCAATATATGTAGCGGGAGCGGCTAATGGCTGGAAAGAAAGACCCTTCAATATATGATGACAGAAGTACCTTAGGTTCCTCTGATGAATTGGATGAGTACGGTGTATGGGTAAAAAGTGAATCCCAGGACCTTTCATCCTCACTGCCGGATATGGAAGAAATACCCGACATTACCGATCTAAATGCCGATGATACGGATCTGCCGGATTTTTCCGCTTTTTCCTCTGTTGAAGCAGGTATTACCGGTTTACCCGATGACGATTTTGGGTTACAAGGGCCGGATATTTCCGGCTTGCCCGATGATGATTTTGGTGTGCCGGATACTTCCGGCCTGTCCGATGATGATTTTGGTATGCCGGAGCTTGATACTTCCGGCCTGCCCGGTGATGACTTTGGTACGCCGGAACTTGATACTTCCGGCCTGCCCGGCGATGACTTTGCTATGCCGATGGCGGATGCTTCCGGTTTCCCGGAAGACAGTTCTTACGATGATGGTGATGATGATGAAATTTTCGGTCAAACCGGCCCCCTTGGCGGCCCTGACCTTGAATTTGTGGAACTTGAAGATGACTCCCAACTGCCGGAAAGCCCCGTTTCAGAATTCTTGGAAATAGACAACAGCAAAACAACCCAAAGCAAAACAGCCCCAAAAGAAAGTTTTGCCGAGGTTTCCATGGACGATTTTATGGATTCTCCTTCCAGTTCCGGTACTGCCCCCAAAAGCATTGATTTTGGCAATCTTGACGCTAAATTCTCCGATGATGAGCCTTCCCCTTCCGGTAGGGGGTCAAATCAGGGAGGGGTAGAACTTTCCAACCAGCTTCTAATGAAGATTGCCGATGAGCTTTCGTCCATAAAAAAGGAGCTTTCCAGCCTTAAACAGGAATTTTCCATAGTCCGCAGCGAGGCAAAGACCGAACCCGCCGAGTCCAAGGGAGGGGGGTTCTTTGATGAAGAGGAAGACGAAAAAATCGCCCTTACCGGCGACGAATTGGACAATATTCTTCATACGGCAAACTTTACAGAAGAATCAGGGTCTGATGAGGGCTTGAATGAGGATCTTTCTCTTGGCGAAATAGGCGCCCCAGGTGCGCTGTCAGATCAGGAAGATATAATCAGCGAAAGCGGGGAAGAGCTATATGTAGAAGGTCCGGCAGTTGAAGAACCGGCAGTCTCCGAGCTGGCGGACATCAGCTTAGACGATACCGACCTTATGGAGCTGGACGGGGCACTTAAAGTTGAAGACGAAATAAAAAACGCTGTTGACAGCTTTGACAGTTCCCTGGATATTGATACCGAACTTCCCGATTTTGATGATATAAGTCCCGATCTAAACGATCTTAGGGAAATGGGCGTAATGCCTGTAACTTCCCCGCCGGAAGATACCAGTTACCTGGAAGCGGACCCCTTGGCAGCTACTCCGCTAGTCGAAGAACAGGATGAACCTATTGATCTTTACAGTGCGGTAATTGAAGAGCCGGATTTAAGTTTCCATATTACGGAAAACCCTGTTTCTGAACCGGAACTGGATAACATTTCCATTGACATTGACATGGGAGATCCGGAAATCCCTAAAGGCCCGGAAGACTTTGTTTTTGAAACAGAAGAAACTATGGAAATCCCCACAGTGGGGGAAGGAATAATAGAAGAATTTGTTGAAGAACCGATAGTTTTTGAACAAGGCCCGTCTGCCGGAGATCGGGAAATTTCCATGAGTCTTAAAGAGGAACTAAAAATAGTCCTTTCCTATATGGACCAGCTTTTGGAATCCTTACCGGAAGAAAAAATAGAGGAATTTGCAAAATCCGAATACTTTGAGACATACAAAAAACTCTTCGAGGAATTGGGTTTGGCTTAATGGGGCTTTTAAGCAAAGCAATGTTATGTTTCTTGCATCGGGCGCAAAGAAAAGGGGGAATAATCCGAACCAAAGGCACTATGAGAGGGCTTTTGAGCAGGGCTTCCCGGAAAATCGCCTTGGAAAAAAATGTAATGGACAGCCTTGCCTCTAATTCAGGAACATTTCAGGGAATTATTATTGAAGCCCTCCGGTATACCGCTGGGGGATTTTCGGGACGTATTTTTTCCATGGTTTCCGATTTTGGTACCGTTCAGCCGCTTACTCCCGGACGCTGCCTTGTTCTTTTTGGTCCGGTGCAGGATAGGGCATTAATCGCACAGCATCTTGCAAAGACGCTTCCCGGAAAAAGCATCTTCTGTTTCCGGGCGGAAAATCCCCAGGAAGCGTTTAAACTCCTTAAACCGTATCTTTAATGCCACGGGAGGATTACACGTCCCGGGTTCCGTTTGAAAGGCTTATCTCCGCGAGAAACGGATACACCGTCTGCGCAGGGGAAATAACCCTCCATTCCCGTTACGATCCCATGCTGGAAGCGGAAAAATACATCGACTCTCTCCGTCCGGAAAAATCATACCGGTACTTTATTCTGATTGAACCGGCTTTGGGTTACCTGGCTTTGGCCCTGAAAAGGCGCTTTCCCCAGTCGGGACTTGTTATTCTTCACTGTTCCGATTTTTTTTCCAATGAAAAACTCAGCGCTCTCTGGCCGGAGAATATCGGAAGCAGGATTGCGGTCAAAGCGCCAAGCTGGAATCCTTCCTGCAAAGAAAGTCTGGAAAATTTTCTTGACAGAACTATAGGTACGGCGGAACCGGCGGAAATCCGTCTTATTGATTGGAAGCCTTCCGTTAATGCCTACGGAAAGAGCTGCGTGGATCTTGCTGCCAGAACCGTGGATTGTATACGGCGTATTGCCGCGGGCAAAAATACGGTGAAGAATTTTGGACGGCGCTGGCTGCGAAATGCGCTGCGGAATCTGCCGCTGTTACGGAATCCGGCGGAATTCAGGGCGGGGGTGCAGCCAGTACTTGTCTGCGCCGCCGGCCCCGGCTTGGAAGATTCCCTTCCCGCCATTGCCGAATGGAAGCAAAGTGCCGCCCCGCCTTTTATTATTGCCGTTTCTTCCGCCGCCCCTGCGATGCTTTACCGGAAGATCATTCCGGATATTATTGTTGCCGTTGACGGCGGGCCCTGGGCGCTTCTTCATCTTTTTGAAAGTTTCCGCAGCATAAAAAATCCGGATAAATGTCCGGTGATTGCGGCGGCTTTGACGGCTTCCCTCCCGTCTCAAACAGAAAACTGGCCCATCCTGATTTTGGGAGACGGAAGCCTGTGGCAGGAATTACTTCTGCGTTCCTGTAATAAACTCCCCTTTAAGAGCTTTCCCCAGCGGGGTACGGTAAGCGCTTCTGCCCTTGATCTGGCGCTTCTTTTAACCGGGGGAAACATTTACTTTGCCGGCCTGGATTTTTCGCACCAGGACATAAAAACCCACTCAAGGCCCTATGCATTTGATAAAATTCTGGAAAATACATCTTCCCGTTATAAACCTCTTTACTCCCTCACCTTTGAACGGGAAGTAACTATCAGCAAATCGGGGAGCCTTGGGATTTATGCAGCGTGGTTCAAAACTCATGTGAATCACGCCGCCCCCGGAAGGCTCTACACTCTGATGTCCTCACCGCTGGGAATACCACAGGCGGAACTGCCGTTGAAAGGCGGTACGGAAAGCGGAAAGGCAGCGGAAATTACCTTTACCGTTAACCGGAATTTTAGTCCGCCGGGTAAAAAGAACGGAGCCGTACTTTTACTGGACGCGCTGGATGCCCCCCTTACGGCCAAGCAAACAGAACAGGAACTGGGGGAATTGCTGTTTCCGGACTTTTCAACACAAGACGGCGATCTTTCCGGTAAACTAAAAAAAGCATTGACGGAAATTGCACATGGACAAGCAAACGTTTGAACGGAATGTACTGGCCCTTTCAGAAAACGATCCGCTTCTGTGCGCGCGTTTGTCTTCCGCATTAACCACAATGGGAATGTACCGTTTTATAGAATCCCGCTCCGGCGAGGTAATTCCCGCCCTTACCGGTACCGGGGGCGCCGCTCATCCACTCCATTCCACGGTAGACCCGCGCAGGGAAGGAGTCCGGCTTATCTCCACATTGGCGGAAGAAGGGTTTATTGTTTTTTTGGGGCTGGGGGGCGGCTTTGAAGCAGAAGCGGCGCTGGAACGGGAAAAGACAAAAAAAGTATTGGTTATTGAATACGACTGCAACGGCATAGCGGAACTGTTGAGCAGCCGGAATTATATTTCCCTTTTCAGGAATCCCCGTTTCCGTCTGTTGGCCGATCCTTGTGCGGAAGAAATTGAGGAAATCCTCCTTAACAGTTACATACCCGCCATAGACGGGGGAATCCGGGTTTTTCCGCTGCGGACACGGGCCGGTTCCGATCCGCGCTTTAATGATGCGGCAGACGCCGTTAAGCGGGCCATTGATTCTGTTTCCAAAGATTATTCGGTTCAGGCTTATTTTGGCAAGCGATGGTTTTCCAATATTATCCGCAATCTTTCCCTGGCGGAAAAACCCTGCGCGGGCGTTCCTCCGGTTAGAAAGGCCATTGTTTGCGCCGCCGGGCCTTCCCTGGACGAACAAATCCCCCTTATAAAAAAAGAGTTGGATCAAAAGGAAATGCCCTTTCTTATTGCCGCCGATACTTCCTTTCCCGCCCTGCTCCGCCGGGGAATAGAACCGGATGCGGTTATTTCCATTGACTGCCAGCATATCAGTTACCGGCATTTCTTCGATCCCCTTCCCAAAACAACAAGGCTTTTTTTGGATCTGGCCAGCCCGCCTCCTGTTGCGGCCAGAACGGAGAACCGTTTCTTTTTTTCCGGGGGGCACCCGCTTGGCTTGTACATAAGCCGGGTGTGGCGGGCAATGCCGGTGCTGGACACTTCCGGCGCAAACGTAACGTATGCGGCCCTTTCCCTTGCGGAAAATCTTGGGGCAAAGTCTGTTTTGCTTTACGGGGCGGATTTTTCCTATCCTTTCGGAAAGACCTATGCGCGGGGCTGTTATATTTACCCTTACTTTGAAAAATTACAATCCCGCTATGAACCGCTGGAGGCTTTACATTCCGCCTTTCTCTACCGGGATTCTTCCCTGCAAAAATGCGCTTTAGGCAACAACACATGGTATTATGAAACCCAAACCCTTAAATATTACCGGGAAAAAGCCCGTCAAAAAGAAGAAACCATACATTCCGCAAAGGCCGGCAGGAATCTTACTCTTTTTTCGTCCGGGCCGGTACGGCAGAGCGCTGATGCTTTTCTAAAATCCTACAGGGAATCGGTAGAAAGCCTTACCTCTTTTGATTTCCAATGCGGCAATGAAACAGGCGGGGAAACAGAAATAGCCGCCACCTTGCTTCCCCTTGCCGCATTTATCCGCCGTACCAATCCTGCCCTTGGCCCTGCGGAATTTTTCAACGCGGTACTTTCCTGTTGTACGGAAGAATTTATAAAAGTTATCCCCAATTAAAGTTGTTCGGAAACTTCAGTTTCTGAATAACTTCCGGAAACCTCTGAAAACCGGTTGTTTTCAGAGGTTCCTTTGCAGTTTTTCGCCCTTTTGGCTGCGAAAAGCGCGTTTTTCAGCGGTAAATCTCCAAAAACTGAAGTTTTTAGAGATTCCCTTCCTATTGAATACTTAAGCCATTTTCTGTGGTATAACGTACATCTGTTTTAAATTCCTGAATGGGTTTCCATTGAACAACAAAGGAAATATCACTTATAAATTGATATTCGTATTTTCCTCCTGTAGTCTGAAGTTTAGGCTGCGTATTTATTATTAATGTGGCATCCCAGTCTCCCAAATGATGGATCAGGTTAAGGTTGAATGAGTTAAACTTGAACCCTGAAAGTTTTCGTTTTTCAACGTCATCAAACCTGAAGGAATTTATTAAATCAAGAAAGATATTTTTTTCTCCCGGCATATCAATTGGTAAATCGTCAAAAAAGGGCATATCCCGGAAGTAACGGTAAATTTGCTTGTTTTCCGATCTGGCAACAAGCGTAACGTCAAGAATGTCGCTAACTTTAATCTTGTCTAAAGTCAAATTAAAAGTAAATCTTGAATTGGTATAACGCTGTAAATCAAAAAAAAGCTGGGTATTTAACGTTACCATTCCCTTAAAATTAGTCCAGGTGTCAAAGGACTTTGAACCGGAATAGCCGGCGCTCAATGTCTGGGGATTCAGTTTTTCAGCACCTGTACTAATCTTCCACCCCGAATTTTGGCCTGTATCCAGAAAATAGGATCTAGACCGGCTGGCATTGAAAGACGCTGTAAAGCTCCCCCAGGTTAGGCTGGTGGTAATTGATCTAAATCCCGGTTCTGCAGGAGTAGGATTTAACACATTTGCCTCATTGGGGAGTATATAATTCATATCGTACCGGAAAGATAATTTATCAGTAAACTTAAAATTTCCGGAAATACTTAACGGATCATAGACCGTATTTTCAAAAGGCGCTTTTATACTGGAACGGACAGCAAATTGAGAAATCCACGCATTTAAGGTTAAATTCCCTGTCAGAGTAGTTTGTTTTTTTTTGCTTTCATCCACAATGTCGGATTCGCTTGGGGGAATATCCGCAGAAACGCTAAGGCTTTGTGCTTTATCCATTACATTGGCGCTTACATTTGCCGTTACCCTGTTGGTTTCTATTTTTTCCTGAGTCCATTCCCCCCACTGTATGTCCCATGAATCAGAGGCTTGATCGTATTTTGATCTGGCAATAACCCCCCTTACATTGTAAGAAAAACTGGTTGCCTTCCATACGTCGCTTTGATTAAAGGGCCGCAGGTTAAATCCGTATTCCGCAGTACTGTTAAAAGAGGTCAAATTGTGAGTTTGTTTTTTTGCGTTCTCTATCTTAGCATCAGTATCAAAAGCAGATGAATTTTCGTTCATATAGGTATAATCCTGCCATCTTACGTCTCCGGCAAACCTCATTGTATGGGTATAGAAGTTTCGTTTTTCCGACAGGCTCATATTCACATTACCTCCCGACTGGAAAGAAAATTTTTGATATTCATAATCACCCCAGTCAACATCATCCAACTGCTTCCAGCTTTGATCACGATTTGGGCCTGACAGAACGGATTTATCCACACGGTTTGAATTTAATTTTATTTCTGACGAACCGGCAGGGCTAAGCTGGTAACTTAACGTAAAATTATGCCCGCCCAAAGCCATGGGACTTGTCGTTCTGGTAAAGGCGGGAGGGCGGAGGATTAACGGGTCTTCAGTGTTTCCGTTGTCTTCCGCTTCGCCGCTGTCCCAGGGAGAAACCGGTACTCCCCATTCTATTTTATTTTCTTCCTCCTTTGGGTTTGTTTTTTTATCCCCGCCAAGGCTTAGCGGCGTTCCTCCAATAACGGCGGCAGCGTTAAACAGGGTGATTTTATTGGGATAAAAAAACATTTTATTCGGAGGATTGGAAAGATTGTACGCCGGAGGATTGGTAGTGGTTGTTCTTGTATCAAAAGTTACCGCGGAGGTGTTTGAAAGTGATAATTGATTAACATAGGGATTTAGGACGGTAGTTGCAAAAGAAAAGTTTCCGCTCAGTTCCCAGATATATGAACTTATATAAGTTGCGGTACTGGAATAGGCATTATCAAGCGTATCATCTTTACCGGAATTTTTGATAATGTTAAACAAGCCGGAATCTTCTGAACGGCGCAAAAAGTCGTAATCCATAAAAGGATCCGAATAAAGGTAAAGCTTCCAGGTAAGGCTGGATGACCTTACCAGCTTTCCGGAAGTATTCGCCGAACCGGTGCTGACAAAACGGTAACGAAAAGGAACATCAAGGCCCAAAAGCGGTAAATCAGTATGCCAGTTACTGGTTCCGTCATAATCGGGATAAAAGGGGGTATAGATTCCCCTGTCATAATATATATCCCGGCTCCACCCCAGGCCTAAGGAAAAGTCCAGCTTCCCAAAATGATTCTTGGCAGGCAGCGATAAATCAGAACCCGCAAAATACCCCAGATTTGCATAGGCATCCGCCATAAGAGAAAGAGAGGGCTCATTGGTATCTTTGGCTTTTTTACCCATATTGCGCAGAAATACACCTTCCGGCTTTAATTCCATTCCTTCATTACTTCCTAAAAAAGCGCCGCCTATAGGTATTTCTTCCGGGTTACTTGCCGCTTTAGGTCGGCCCAAAATATAGGTAGTGGTTTGCAGGAAAGTTCCTTCTCTTTGACGGAGTCCCACCACAGGATGAAAAATAACATCGTTGCCGGGATAATAAAAACCGGGCAAGTAGAAGACGGGGATTTCCCCCACTTTGAATACCGCATTCACCATTGCAAAATCCGATCCGGGAAGCAGCCACAGACTGGAGGCGTTAATGGACCAATAGGGCTCTTCCTGATATGCATTGGTTATTGTGGCCCGGCGTAAAAGTATGGCATCATCCCCGGTACGGGAAATTACTTCTCCGGTAAAACGGTAGGTGGATTTATCTTTGCCGACTTCACGCTCAGAAGCGCCTCCCATAAATGCTATAGACCAGTTGTCCAGGTTGACGGTAAGACCTTCTCCCCGGAACGTTTCTTTTTCAGCTTCACCTTGTACGTCGCTTTTTGTGTAGATGATCGTTCCGTAGGCGGTCATGAGCTTGCGGGTGCGGTTGTAGAGTATCTCCTCCGCCTCTATTTTGTGCAGCGTATCACCGTCTTTTAGTATTACAGAAACCCCGCCCCGAAGCCGGACATATTCCTCATTAACCGATTGAACGGTAAAGTATTCTGTGGTCTTGGCGCTTTCTATGGTGATGATGAGCCCTTCATCTTTTGTTTCGTCGGAGGATGCTGCTTCCGGTTTTTTTGTCAGTTTATAGTATTCCCAAAGCCGCGCCGCAAGTGTCTCATTGCTTCCTTCTCCGCTTAAGCCAAGGCTCCGGCACCAGTCGGCCAATTCCTGAACAGTAGCCGTTGAAATATCCCGTTCCAGTACAAAGGCCGGATCCAGCCCGTTCTTTTTTGCCTCATCATCCTGTTTTGTTGTGCTTTCTGTTTGTTTTGTGTTTTCCGCAGCCGGAGGATTTGCCTGGGGAAAAAGCAAAAGAGGCCATAAGAAAAAGAAAAAAACCAATAGGGAATCTCTAAAAACTTCAGTTTTTAGAGATTTACCGCTGAAAAACGCACGTTTCGCAGCCCAAAGGGCGAGAAACTGCAAAGGAACCTCTGAAAACAACCGGTTTTTAGAGGTTCCCAATAGGCTTGTGCGGCAACCCGGCTGGTTTCCAAACAACTTTAATAATGCTTTTTTCATTTTTTCCGGCCAAGCATCTCTTTTAGGTATTTACCCGTGTAGGACCTGGCATGGGAGGCAACCTTTTCCGGCGTTCCGGTAATGATCACCTCCCCTCCTTTGTCCCCTCCTTCGGGGCCCAAGTCTATAATGTGATCCGCCTGAAGAAGCACATCCAGGTTATGTTCGATCATAATAACCGTATTTCCCTGATCTGTTAAGCGCTGGATCACCTCCATAAGCTGCTTTACATCGGCAAAGTGAAGCCCCGTAGTGGGCTCGTCCAGAATGTACAGAGTCCTCCCCGTTGAACGTTTGGAAAGCTCCAGTGAAAGTTTTACCCGCTGGGCTTCGCCGCCGGAAAGTGTAAGGGCCGATTGCCCGAGTTTAACATAACCCAGGCCCACAGAAAGAAGTGTTTCAAGTTTACGGGCTATCTGGGGTATGAGCGCAAAAAATTCAGCCGCTTCCTCTATGGTCATATCCAGCACATCGGCAATGTTCTTGCCCTTGTAGCGAATCTCCAGGGTTTCACGGTTAAAGCGCTTGCCGTTGCAGACATCGCAGTTAATGTACACATCGGGGAGAAAGTTCATCTCGATCTTGATCGTTCCGTCTCCTGAGCAATTTTCACAGCGGCCCCCGCGTACATTGAAAGAAAAACGTCCCGGCCTGTAACCCCGCCTTTTCGATTCCGGCAGGGCGGCAAATAATTCCCTAATCGCTCCAAAAACCTGCACATAGGTGGCGGGGTTGGAGCGGGGCGTTCTTCCGATGGGGC
This sequence comes from Spirochaetaceae bacterium, assembly GCA_031283025.1. Lineage (GTDB taxonomy): Bacteria > Spirochaetota > Spirochaetia > Treponematales > Breznakiellaceae > WRIV01. The sequence goes on from JAITCP010000165.1 coordinate 21,046, forward strand.
TTTGATCAATGTCGATCACCTTGTCTATATGTTCATCTCCCTCCAGCGATTCATACGCGCCCTCAGGATGATTACCGCCATAGACCCGGTTTGCCAGAGCTGGATACAGCACGTCGCTTAAGAGGGTGGATTTTCCCGAACCGGAAACCCCTGTGATGCAGGTAAAAATTCCCAGGGGTATTGTTACATTGATGTTTTTCAGGTTGTGTTCCGTTACTCCGTTAAGGCAAAGCACATTGCCGTTACCTTTCCGCCGTTTTTTGGGAATTTCCATCTTCAAAATTCCCGCCAGATATTGGCCGGTAAGGCTTTCCTTAACCCGCATTACTTCCCGCGGCGTGCCCTGAGCCACGACTTTGCCGCCGTGAACGCCCGCTCCGGGCCCAAGGTCTACGATATGATCCGCCGTCCGCAGTGTCTGCTCATCATGCTCCACCACGATCAGGGTGTTTCCCAAATCCCGCAGATAAAGGAGTGTTTCTATAAGCCGCTGATTATCCCGCTGGTGAAGGCCGATGGAAGGTTCGTCCAATATATACAGAACCCCCACCAGGCTTGAGCCGATCTGCGTTGCAAGCCGTATGCGCTGGGCCTCGCCCCCGGAAAGGGTGGCGGATTTCCGTTCCAGTGAAAGATAATCCAGCCCCACGTTTTGCATAAAGCCCAGCCGCGCGTTGATCTCTTTTAATATCTGTTTTGAAATGATCTTTTCACTGCGGCCCATCTTAACCGTTTCAAAAAACTTTATTGAATCGATTACGGAAAGGCTGGAAAGTTCCCAGATGTTTTTCCCCCCTACGGTTACTCCCAAAACTTCCGGTTTTAAGCGCTTGCCCCCGCAGTCTTCGCAGGGTTTCTGGCTCATGAATTTTTCCAGCCAGTCCTTGATCCCTGATGACTGGGTTTCCAGATAGCGGCGTTTTAGGTCTTCCAGCACGCCGGGAAAGCGGGAGTTGTATTCAAAGTGGCCCGTGCCTTCCTTGTTCTCATAGCGGACTTTTATTTCATCCTTTGAGCCGTAAAGTATGGCCCGGAGTATTGGTTTGGGAAGTTCCTTAAAGGGAGTGTTCAGGCTGAACTTGTAATGTTTTGCAAGGCTTTCAAAACGGCTGCGGTGCCACGCGCTGTCCGGATTGTAGGGAACGCAGCCCCCTTCATTAAAGGAAAGGCGCATATCGGGAATGACCAGATCAGGATCGAATTCCATTCTGATCCCCAGCCCCGAACATGACGGGCAGGCTCCGTAGGGATTGTTAAAGGAAAAAAGCCGCGGCTGGAGTTCCGGGATGGAAATGCCGCAGTCGGGGCAGGAATTTTTTTGGGAAACAAAGTATTCGTGGACTTTTTCTTCTCCCTTTTTTTGGGCCAGTACCAACATGATCCCGTCTGCGGTTTGGAGGGCGGCCTCCACCGATTCGGCCAGCCGGGAGCGTATATCCTCTCCCACTATCAGGCGATCTACGATTATCTCTATGGTATGTTTTTTTTGTTTATCCAGCTTGATTTCTTCATCCAGGCTTACCGGCACTCCGTCTATCCGGGCACGGGCAAAGCCGGCCTTGCGGGCATTCTCTATTATGTCCCGGTGCTCTCCCTTTTTCCCCCGGATTACCGGGGCCAAAAGCTGCACCCGGTCCCCCTGTCCCATAGCCATTATTGTGTCGATGATCGAATCTACCGCCTGTTCTTTAATTTCCCTGCCGCACTGGGGGCAGTGGGGAATTCCGGCCCGCGCATAGAGGAGCCGGTAATAGTCGTAAATTTCCGTTACGGTTCCCACGGTAGAACGGGGATTGCGGTGGGTGGTTTTTTGTTCTATGGAAATGGCCGGGGAAAGACCTTCGATATAGTCAAGGTCGGGCTTGTCCATGCGGCCCAAAAACTGCCGTGCATAGGCGGATAAACTCTCTACATAACGCCGCTGTCCCTCCGCAAAAATAGTGTCAAAGGCAAGGGAGCTTTTTCCCGACCCGGAAAGGCCGGAGACAACGATAAGATTATCCCTGGGCAGCTCCAGATCGATGTTTTTCAGGTTATGTTCCCTGGCGCCCTTGATGATGAGCTTGTCCATAGTTCAGTTTAGCCTGAATGGGGTGGGTGTTTCAATGTCATGTGTTCAGTACGCCAATCAGTGACATAAAAAAATGGCGCCAATGCGCGGCCTTTACAAAAAAAGTAAAAAAAGGTAAACTAATAGTTAGTGTCTGTCCACAAAGTCGGTTTCTTTGCGGCCAGACCTTGCATTTTCTCAACCTAAAGGCTGTGAAAATGCGGTAATAAAGTAGTTGTGGACCAGCAGTCCGAGTCCATAATGTGTCTACATTACGGACAGACTCTAGTTAATACCGGAACGTGTATTCGGTTACAAAGGAATGGCCAATGAAAGATGAAGAGCTTGAAATCAAAGAAGATAAAAGTCCGGGAACCAGCAGATTTGTCTTAAGGGGGCGTGTTAATGCCGCCAGCGCGGACGCTCTCCTTTACAAACTGGAAAACGCCCTTAAAGAAGAACAGAAAACTATTGTTGTGAATATGTCGCAGGTTGATTACCTAAGTTCTGTTGGGATAAGGGTTATCTTGAAAATTTACAAACAGGCTTCGGAAGCCGGCAGTAAATTCAATATTGAACACCCGTCCGAAAATGTTAGAAATGTAATGGGCATGGTCGCCTTGAATGAACTGCTGGTATGACGATACTCCGCCCAAGAGGGGAGGTATATTAAACCGGCTTGCGGACAAATCCGAATGACCGTCATCCATTCGTTGCGGACAAAAATTTTAATCATTGTCCTTGTTTTCCTGGCGCTTGTCGGCACGGCGTTTGTTTTGTATTCAATGGCGACTACCGTAAACTACAAGCGCCTGCGCCTTGAGGGTATCAGGAAAACCGTTGAATTTGAAACAGAAAAAGCAAACAAGCTAATTGCCGAACTGGAACACGGAGCCATTGTTTTGGCGATTGACGGGTTCATATTTCATCAATCTCAAGTCTATACTATCAGTGAAACATTGGTTATGGGGTATCTTCGCAGTTTTCCGGAAGCTATAGGCGGCGGTTTTTGGTTCGAGCCGTATACCTATAGTAAAGATCATTATCGCTCCTCTGTCTACGCGTTCTTTGACAAAAAAACAGGCGATATACGCCTTGACGAAACTTTTAATAAAGATGAATACGACTATCACAATAAAAATTGGTATCGTGAAATATTTGACGCTGTAACACAGCCGTATCAGGTTGTATGGACAAAACCTTATATTGACGACTCAGGTTCATTCAGCCTTATGACAACAGCCGGAGCGGGCATCTATGACCGTAATGGCGCATTAATCGGAGTGTCTACCATAGATTGGGAAATAGAAGAAGTAATTAAAGAATTAACCGCGATAAAACCAACAGCAAACAGTTTTGTTTTGCTGTGTGTGCCCGAACAGGATTATATTATTTCCAGCACGCGCACAAGCAGCGTTGTCGGCGCTTCAATGAAAAGCCTTCCCTGGGATATAGACGCTGATTCTTTTGCGCTGGAAGGCGTTACCTATATGCGCTTTGGCCGTTATATGGACAACGGCTGGCTTTTGTCCATACAAATTCCCGAAACCGAAATTTTTGCCGAAGTGGAAAATCAAAATAACCGTTTTTCAATCCTCATCGCCATATCGTCAGCCGCAATGCTTTTCCTTGCATATTACGCTGTTTCAAAACTTATCAACGCTCCGATAAAGCGCCTTGCATCGGATGTCTCCCGGCTTGCGCTGGGAAATCTGGATACGCGCATTGAAATAAACTCAAAAGATGAATTGGGCAAGTTGGCGGAAGTCTTTAATAAAATGACTTCTGATTTAAAAAAATCCATTGAGGAAAACGCCCATGAACGCATGGAAAAAGAACGCATTAGCACGGAATTAAACGTTGCCTCTTCTATACAGACAAGTATGCTGCCATGTATTTTCCCGCCGTTTCCGGACAGAACCGAATTTGATCTTCATGCATTAATGCTTCCGGCAAAAGAGGTAGGCGGGGATTTTTATGATTTTTATTTTATTGACAATGATAACCTGGCGGTGGTTATCGCCGATGTTTCCGGCAAGGGCGTTCCCGCCGCCTTATTCATGGTAATTACAAAAACCTTAATCAAAAATTGCAGTTTCTGTAAAAGACCTCAAGATATTTTGGAATCGGTAAACAACAAACTGTGCGAAAATAATGAAGCGAATATGTTTGTTACGGCGTTTATGGGCTTTTACAACATACCCAGTGGAAGATTTGTATATGTCAACGCGGGACATAATCCTCCGCTGGTAAAAAAACACAGGACAGGTTATGAATTTTTGAAAACGGAACCAGGCATTGTTTTGGCATGGATGCAAAACGCAAAATACAAAGAAAAAGAAATCACCTTTGAACCGGGCGATGTTTTGTATTTATATACAGACGGCGTAACGGAAGCAATGAACGGCAAAAGAGAACTTTTTGGCGAACAGCGGCTTCTTGCGGCGCTGAACGCTAACAAGGATTCCCCGCCTAATGAATTGTTATCCGTTGTTAAGCGCGAAGTTGATACTTTCGCCGATGGAACCGAACAAGCCGACGATATTACTATGCTTGCCCTAAAGGTAAACGGCGCCGGCGACGAATCCAAAGAAGTGGCAAACAGCGCAGTAAAAGTAAAATCGATGGAAATTAAAGCAAGCCTTGAAAACCTCAATACGGTGCTGGATTTCGTAAATAACGAGCTTAAACAACATGGCTGCCCGTCCGGCATACAGGGAGAAATTGACATTGCCGTGGAAGAAATTTTTGTGAACATTGCCAATTACGCTTATGTTCCGGAATATTCCGCCGAACAAGTGTTAACGAGCGAAGGTTCCACTCCGGCTGCGGGCAATATTGCCATACTTATTTCCGTTACCGATAAAATGGTCATCCGGTTTGAAGATACGGGCAGGCCGTATAACCCCATTGAACAAGCCGCTCCGGATTTGACCATACCACCGGCGAAACGCGAACCGGGCGGTCTTGGCGTTTTCCTCGTAAAAAAACTGATGGACAACATCGAGTACAGCCGCACAGAAAATAAAAATGTTCTGGTTATGGAAAAAGCAATGACGAACCCCGCCGCAGAGCAGCGGGGTATCGTCGTTGGAGAGGAAACTTATGGGAACCTCTGAAAACAACCGGTTTTCAGAGGTTCCCATATGTAAATACTGCGTATTTTGCAGTTTTAAGAAGTATGAGTTTTAGAGAAAATCTAAGAGACGCCATTGATTACAGTGGATTGGAACAAAAAGAGGTGGCGCATAAAGCGAATATAAGCCTTCGTAACATAGAAAACTACCTATGTGAAAACGCATCTATCCCTGTTGCAGATAAAGCGGTAAAGATTGCTCAAGCGCTTGGAGTAACTGTCGAATATCTCGTTACAGGGGAAAACCTGCCTTTGGCGGCTCCGGCTTCAATTAGCCCCGAAATTCAGGAGTTAATACAAAATATAAATAAACTGCCAAAAAACAAACAGCGTATTGTAACACAAAATGCCATTAACCTGGCCGGAATTCTTTTACATTCGACCAAATGAATCTCCGCAGGGCAGAGCGCGGACTATTAGTCCGGTGCAGTACCTTTAATGTTGGATTGTACCGGAACGGAGGTTCGATCGATAGGAAATTTATTATACCGTCTGGTTTAATACCCCATATGATATTCACCGCTAATCGCCGCTTTTCCCCAGTTCATTGGAAATAATTCTGGCAAACTGGACGATCTCATTGCCCTGGCCGGTAAAATCTTCGTCTTCCTTGTACCATCCGGTCATACTGATTGTTCCTATCATAGAGCCAAATTGGAAAATCGGAGCGGCCACGCAGGCCATGCGGATATGGCTTTCCCTTTGTTCCCAGGAATAACCCCGGCTGCGTATCTCCTCTATATTGGCCCTGAGCTGGTCCCGGGAAGTGATGGTATAGGGGGTAAAGGCCGGAAGCGCTATCGTATCCAGCAGCGGAAAAGCGTCAACGTCAAAAGCCAGGTAGCACTTGCCTATGGAAGTGGAATGAAGGTGTTTCTGATCGCCAATGTTTCCCGTTGGAGCCCTGGCATAGGGGGAAACATACTTGTACACGCAGGTTATCTTGTCGTAGTGGCGCTTGGCAATAAAAGTGGTTTTTTCATACTTGTCTGCCAGAAGGGTTATGTAGGGCCTGGCAATGGTAAAGAGCGTGGAAGAATCCAAATAGTTGATCCCTAAAGCATACAGTTGGGAACCAATGCCGTAGAGCTTTTTCTGGATGTCAATGTAATGGACAAAGTCATTCTTCATCAAAGTTTTAAGGATGTCGAAAATCGTTGCTTTGGGATACCGCAGTTCCTTGGCAATATCACTCATCTTCGATCCCTTTGGATGAGTTGCAAGGAAAAAAAGAACATCTACAGCTTTTTGTACTATATTTTTTCCGTCCATAATTTTCTCCTATTTTTTACATTAAATTTCATTTAATATTATCCGCATATACGGATAAATATACAAGGGCCGGAACCCAAAAAAGAAAAAAAAATATTGACAACCCCTATAATTCGTCATTATAATGACATTTATTACTAAGGATTGCTGAATTTTTGTTGTTTTGACCCGGAAATTCGCTGATTGTAAATTTTTCCGTGAATCATTGCATCAAAGGAAGTTCGTATATCCGGATGAATTCAGCGACGGAGCGTCGTTTTTTATGGAAAATAAGTACCGGAGATGGTTTGGAGAACAGCGTTGTAAACAAGCTGAAAAAGTTTTTACCCATAAAGGCTGGAGATTCTACTATGCGGAAAACACGGGAAAAGCCCGGAAACTGCTGTTTGATGCGATCGTTCCAAAGGGTGTTTCAATCGGGCTTGGGGGCAGTGAAACCCTGGCCGCTCTGGATGTACTGCCGGTGCTAAGGAGCGGGGATTACGACTTTTTTGATCGCTATAACGGCGGGGACCATTTTGAAATATGCCGGGAAAGCCTTATGGCAGAATATTTTTTAACCGGCGCCAACGCGCTTACCATGAACGGCGAAATGGTGAATCTGGACTGTTCCGGCAGCCGCGTTGCGGCTATGGCTTACGGCCCCCGGAATGTTGTCGTAACGGCAGGCGTAAACAAACTTTGCAGCAATCTGGAAGAGGCCGTTAAGCGCGTCCGGTCAATCGCCCCGATGAACTGCAAACGCAATAACCATGAAACCCCCTGTATCCGGGACGGCATTTGCGCCGATTGCAACATTCCCGGACGGATGTGTAATCATTTGTTGATTACGTTTAACGCTTTGAAATTTGCCGGAAAATATACGCTTCTTATGGTGAATGAGGATTTGGGGTTTTAGGAGGGCCTGATGGCGATTAAACCGGCGCAGCCGCTTGTAAAAAACAGGGACGCTTTTCTTGATTCGGGGCGGAAAAACATAAACGTTTTGATTCGGGACTGGCGTTTGTACTGTCTGCTTGTGCCAATGCTGGCGTGGTACGTCCTGTTTGTGTATAAACCCATGGGCGGGCTTCTGGTAGCTTTTAAGGATTACAAGCCTGACCGGGGAATTATAAACAGCGACTTTGCCGGTTTTTACAATTTTTTCAAGCTCATGTTCGACGCTACCTTTAAGAAGGAATTCTGGGGCGCTTTCAGAAACACTTTTATGATCAGCCTTTACGGGCTCATTTTTGCTTTTCCCATTCCCATTATTCTGGCGATCCTCTTTAGTGAAATCGTCCACGAGCCTTACCGCAAATTAACACAGACCATCACCTACCTTCCTTACTTTTTGTCCGAAGTTACGATCACCGGTCTGGTGCTTATGCTCTTAAAGGAATCCTCCCTTTCAACGGGTATTCTGGCGCGGGCCATGCTTTCCTTGGGTTTTACGCCGGACGGAAAGATACTGGAAACCGCCCGGTATTTCCGGCCCTTGTTTTGCATTACCGGAATTTGGAAAGAAGCGGGCTACAGTTCCATTGTGTTTTTTGCGGCTATCATGGGGGTATCCCCTACTCTTTATGAAGCGCTCCGGGTGGACGGGGGCAATAAAATTCAGGAACTTAGATTTGTTACGCTGCCCGGCATTTCCGTTACCCTTACCATTATGTTGATCATGCGGATAGGGCATATGCTGTCCGTCGGGTACGAGCGGGTAATTCTTCTTTACAATGTTTCAACGTATGCCACAGGCGATGTCCTAAGCACTCTGGCGTACCGGTTAGCGCTTTTTGTCGGTACGCAGAGCAATACCGGCATGGGGTCCGCCATCGATATGTTTAATTCGGTGATCGGGTTTTTTCTGGTAATCGGCGCAAACTATGTCAGCCGGCGGGTTTCAACAACCTCCCTGTGGTGATTTATGAAAGTAAAACGGCTTGATTCCGGCGGCGTTGCCTTCAAAATTATCGCTTATTCCGTAACGGGCATTTTTTCGCTCTTGGCCCTGTATCCGGTTGTTTACGCTTTTTCCGCGTCAATAAGCGGCAAAATGGCCTATGAATTCGGCGACGTAGTTTTATTCCCCAAGGATGTGAATTTTGCCGTTTACAACTACCTTTTTAACAATAAAACATTTTGGCTTTCCTACATCAACACCCTGTTCTATACGGTTTTTGGCACCGCATGGAGCATGATCATTTCTTCCTGCGGGGCATACGCCCTTGCAAAAACCAAGCTCCTGTTCCGCCGTCAGTTTAACCTCTTTATTGTATTCACCATGTGGTTCAGCGCCGGTATGATTCCCACTTATTTGAATTATTACAACATGGGCGTTAACAACCGCTGGGGTTTTGTATTTGCCTTTGGCATCCAGGCCTTTAATATTATTCTTTTGCGCAGCTATTTTGAAACAATTCCCGCAGAAGTTTCTGAAGCGGCCATGATTGACGGAGCAAATGAATTCCAGGTGTTTTTTAAGATTTATGTTCCCATGTCAACCGCTCCCATTATTACAGTTTCGCTCTTTTACGCAACCAACCGCTGGAACGGCTACTTTTGGGCAAACCTTCTCCTGCGGGACGAGGCAGACGCTCCCCTCCAGGTTGCAATGCGGCGGCTCATAGAATACTACTCCCAGTTTGCCGACAATTCCCCGCTGGAACTGCCCTTTGCCACCGATTCGTATATGTTTGCGATACTTGTTTGTTCCATAATTCCGGTGTTAATTATTTACCCGTTTATACAAAAATACTTTGCGCGGGGAACCAGCCTGGGCGGAGTAAAAGGTTAGGAGGATTATATGAAAAAGTTTATTGCCGGGGTGCTGTTAACAGCACTTGTCTTGTCCTGCGGCGGAAAAAAGCAAAGCAAGGTATCCGCCTCACTCTTTGAAGGGCCCGATTCTTCCGGACCAATCAAGGTGAATTACGTGGCGGAGAACCGGTTCTTTAAGTACACCCACTCGTCTCCGTTGACCATGCCTGACGGAACGATTATAAAAACCGGAGACCTTAAACCTTTTTGGCAGTGGGTGGAAAAAAGATTAGGCATTGAACTTGAAGACGTTACCACCCAGGCAAAATCAAACGAAATTATCCAGACCCAGTCTGCAACGGGTTTTAAGGATGCCAACATTTACGGCGGAAACAGCATTGCGGAAGACTTGATGAACTACGGCGCACAGGGGTATTTTCACGATCTGAGCCAATTTGTAGGCAGTGAATATATGCCCAATTTCAGCCGTTATCTGGAAAAAAACGGCAGCATACGGGAAGCGATCACCGCCTATGACGGGGGCATTTATTTTCTTCCCTATATTGCGGAAATCGGTTACTATGCGCGGGCTTTTTTATGCAGACATTCCTGGGTAGGGGCATTGCTGGACGGGAAGATCAATCCTGAACGGGAAACTTCAACCCTGAATACGGCGTATCCCGGTTACTGGAAGGGCGGCAACGCACGGCACGGCGCTAATGTTATTGTACTGCAGAATGAAGCGGCGCAGAACGGCATCCTTAGCTTTACCGCCGCACGTGATACGCTGATTTCCTATATCAAAGATGCCTATCCCAATTTGGAAAAGCCTTCCGACTTGTACCTGGGAAGCGGCGCACAATACGACATTGACGAACTTGCGGCCTTGTGGCGGGTAATACGGCTTGCGCCCAACACGCTTTCCAAACTGGTAACCGGAGCGGTTGTACCCGGTACGGATATAGTCCCCTATTTTTTCAGGCAGAGCATGTACCGCGATGATTTGCTGCGGCTGGCGAATTATTTTAACGGCCAGCGTATCTTTGGTTCGGACTCCTATGAAGCAAAATTCTATCTGGACAAGGACGGAGTGCTGCAGTTTTCGTACAGCCAGGACAATTTTCTGGACAACATACTGCCCCTGTTAAAAAA
>JAITCP010000007.1 GCA_031283025.1 Spirochaetaceae bacterium
ATATGGGACACCGGAGCGGCCAATTCTATGTGGCCCATGCGTTCACGGCGTACCTTAAAGTGGGTTACCTCCACGCCGCAGCGGTCGCAGATAACTCCCTTGTAACGGATAGACTTGAATTTGCCGCAGTAACACTCCCACTCTTTTGTAGTGCCAAATATTCGTTCGCAAAAAAGACCGTCCTTTTCCGGCCTAAGGGTGCGGTAATTAATCGTTTCAGGTTTTTTTACTTCTCCGTATGACCACGCACGGATCATATCCGGCGAGGCCAGCTTAATCATGATCGAGTCAAAATCCTGTATATCCCTCATTGTCAACCTCTATTTAGTGCGGCTAAACAGCCGCACAGTTTAATCGAACATGAAACAAAGTTTCATGGTAACCTCTGCCCGGTGCGGCTAAACAGCCGCACAGTTTAATCGAACATGAAACAAAGTTTCATGGTTTCTCCTCTTAAAAATTACTCCCCGATTTGGTGATGAGTTCTTCATCCCGTTCGGTCAGCGGAATCTGCTTGCCCTTTGCATCGTAAATTGTCATATCCAGCGCCAGGCCCCGTAATTCCTGAACCAGCACGTTAAACGATTCGGGTATTCCCGCAGTGGTGGAAGGTTCGCCCTTCACGATGGCTTCGTAAATCTTGGAACGCCCTGTCATATCGTCTGACTTGATCGTCAAAAGTTCCTGCAAGGTATTTGCCGCTCCATAGGCTTCCAGCGCCCACACTTCCATTTCTCCCAGCCGCTGTCCGCCGAACTGGGCCTTGCCCCCTAGGGGCTGCTGGGTTACCAGAGAATAGGGGCCGGTAGACCGGGCGTGCATCTTGTCATCCACCAGGTGATGGAGTTTAAGAAAGTAAATTATCCCGCAGAAAATCGGATTTACAAAAGGTTCGCCGGTACGCCCGTCCCGCAGTATGGTTTTACTGGTTACCGGAAGTCTCGCTTCTCTAAGTTTTTCCTCAATGTCTGCTGTAGAGGGGGATTGGAATACCGGGGTGGAGTACCACTCGTCCAGGGTACTGGCCGCCCAGCCAAGCTCTGTTTCCAGAAGCTGGCCTATGTTCATACGGGAAGGAACCCCCAGCGGAGTCAGGCAAATGTCCAGCGGCGTGCCGTCTTCCATGTAGGGCATATCCTCCTCAGGCAGGATTCGGGCTACAACGCCCTTGTTACCGTGGCGGCCTGCCATCTTGTCCCCTTCACGGAGTTTTCGCTTGGTGGCGATGAGCACTTTTACCACTTCATCTACGCCGGGGTTTAGATCGTCCCCCTCGGAACGTTTAAGCCGCTGTATGTCGATGATCGTTCCTTCGATGCCGTGGGGCACCCGGAGGGATGAATCCCGTACTTCCTTGGCCTTTTCACCGAATATCGAATTAAGGAGCTTGCATTCCGGCGTGGTTTCTGTTTCGCTTTTGGGAGTTACTTTCCCTACCAGAATGTCTCCGGCCCAAACTTTTGCGCCTACGCAGATGATCCCTTCCGCATCCAGATTGTCCAGACTTTTTTCCAATGTGTTGGGAATATCCCGCGTGATCTTTTCCGGCCCCAGTTTGGTTTCACGGACTTCCGTGATAAACTCCTTAATGTGGATGGAAGTAAACATATCCTCCTTTACCACCCGCTCTGAAATAAGGATTGAATCTTCATAGTTGTACCCGTTCCAGGGCATAAACCCTACCAGAACATTCCGGCCCAGGGCAAGTTCGCCGTCTCTGGTGGCCGGCCCGTCCGCGATAACCTGCCCGGCGGTGATCTTTTCCCCCACTTTGACAATGGGGCGCTGATTATAGCAGGTATCCTGATTGGTTCGCAGATATTTTGCCAGCCGGTATACATCGAGCCCCTCTTCCGTTGTCTGAGGGCCGGGCTGCCCTTTTCCGTCCGGACGGATAACAACTTCGCCGGAAGTTACCCGGAGTACCAAACCGCCACGGCGGGCCTTGACGAGTACTCCTGAATCGTAGGCGCACTTTCCTTCCATGCCGGTTCCCACCCTTGGGGCTTCAGGAAAGACCAGCGGCACTGCCTGGCGCTGCATATTGCTCCCCATGAGGGCCCGGTTGGCATCGTCATGTTCCAGGAAGGGAATAAGAGAAGCCGACACGGAGATGATCTGTTTGGGAGACACGTCCATGTACTGAAGATCCTCCGGGGCACGGGTGGTATAGTCACCCTGGCGGCGGCAGGAAACCTGATCATCCGCAAAAGTTCCGTTATCATGAAGCCGTGCGGAAGCCTGGGCGATGTAGTAACGGTCTTCATCCATGGCGGAAAGGTATTCAATGTCGGAAGTAGCCCTGCCCCTGGTTACCTTGCGGTAGGGGGCTTCCAAAAACCCATATTCATTCACCCTGGTATAGTTAGCTAGGGATACAATAAGGCCGATGTTGGGGCCTTCCGGTGTTTCTATGGGGCACATCCTGCCGTAGTGGGTATAGTGAACATCACGGACTTCAAAGCCCGCCCTGTCACGGGAAAGGCCGCCGGGGCCCAGTGCGTTAAGCCGCCGTTTGTGGGTCAGTTCCGCCAACGGGTTTACCTGATCCATAAACTGGGAAAGCTGGCTGGAACCAAAAAATTCTTTTATGGCCGCTACAATGGGCTTAATGGAAATCAAGTCCTGGGGCTTGATCGTGTCTGTCTCTTTAAGGCTCATCCGCTCTTTGGCGATCCGTTCCATGCGGGTAAAGGCCACTTTTACCGCGTTAGCCATGAGTTCACCTACGGAACGTACACGCCGGTTCCCCAAATGATCAATATCATCTACCGCTTCATCCCCGACAAAAACCTTGATCAGGTACTTCATGTTGGCAAGCACATCCTGTTTGGTTAAGGTCAATTCCGTAAGAGGCTGGGCATAGTTAAATTTCTTGTTAAGTTTGTAACGGCCCACCTTACTCAGATCATAGCGGCGGCTGGTAAAGAACATTCCCATCAGGTCTTTTTCCGCCGCTTCCACGGTGATCGATTCACCTGGCATAAGCACCGAATACACGGCGGACAAGGCTTCTTCTTTGGAGGGTTCATCCCGTGAAGAATCTTCTTTAACGAATTTAATTTCTTCACGCTCAAAGCAGTTAAGCAGCATGGGGGAATTGAGGGAATCCGGCACCTCAAAGTTGATCACTTCTATGGTCTTAACCCCGTTAGCCAGGAGTTCGTCCACATTGTGGGGGTGGAGTTTTTCTCCGGTACGGTACAATTTTTTCCCTTCCGGCGATTCAGAGGATTCCGCATTGTCCGTTTTTATCCAGACCGGAGAAGCCAAAACCTTGCCGGTAATTCTTTCACGGGTATCTTTATCATCCTTAACCTTAAAGGTTTCCACCGAATGAAATGCCCGGATAATTTCTTCCCTGGTATTGTAACCTAAAGCCCGCAGGAATATGGTTCCCAGAATACGCTTTTTGCGGTCTATTTTGGCATAAATAAGCTCCCGTTTCTGGTCAATTTCCAGCTCCAGCCAGGAACCTCGGTAGGGGATGATCCGGGAAGAATAAATTCCCTTTTCATGGTTGAATATTACCCCCGGCGAACGGTGAATCTGGGAAACCACCACCCGCTCCGCGCCGTTGATGATGAACGTGCCCCGTTCGGTCATCAGGGGAATATCCCCCATATAAATGTCTTTTTGCCGTATTTCCCCTGTTTGCTGGAAGATCAGGTTGATCCGGGCTTTTAGGGGCACCGCATAGGTAAGGCCTTTTTGCTTGCAGTCAAGTTCGGTGAATTTGATATGCCCTTCATCCAGAGTATAGTACTCATACTCCAGCACCATATCCCCGTTGGGGCTTTCTATGGGAAAAGTAGTCCTGAAAACATCTTCAAGCCCCTGTATGTTGGGGGTTTCGCCAGCCATAACTTTGGAACGCTGCAAAAAACGTTCATAGGAACAAAGCTGAATATCTATCAGATCCGGCAGTTCCATCACATCTTGAATATCTTTACCTACATAGGAACGCTTGGCGCCCTTTCTCGTTTTTACCATTCCTGCCCTCTTTCAAAAAGTGTTCGTGATAATACAGACAGAAAGAGTCCGCAAACACAGACCCCCCGCTTTTTAGATATACATCCAAAAAACGCAAGAGCGTCTGTGTAAAAACGGACCTTTCTATTCTTCAAATAAATTCCTTTTTGCAAGGAAACTACGGAAGTCCGATTTACTGAACTTCCACTGTACCGCCTGCGGCGGTAATTTGTTCCTTGATCTTGGCGGCTTCTTCCTTGGGAATGCCTTCCTTGAGAGGCTTGGGCGCTCCTTCTACCAGGTCTTTCGCCTCTTTAAGGCCCAGACCCGTTACCGCCCGGACTTCCTTAATCACCGGGATTTTCTTTGTCTCGTCATAAGCCTTAAGGATTACATTGAACTCGGTCTGTTCTTCTACCGCTTCACCGCCGCCCGCACCGGGGGCCGCAACTGCCGCCACCGCTACCGGGGCTGCCGCTGACACTCCGAACTTTTCCTCCATCATTTTGACCAGCTCGGAAACTTCCAGAACCGTCATACCCGCAATTGTTTCCAGGATTTCTTCTTTTGTGGCTGCCATATTATCTTCTCCTTAAATAAGTATTATGCGCCTCATACAAGGCACCTTCAAAAACCGACAGGAACGGCAGCACCCGAAGCCTGACGGTTATGTTAGAGTTGTTCAGTCTGGCCACATAGTTGATGTGATCAGATTGAACAGCCTCCTGTAATAAACTGCAAAATACACAGTATTTTGCTTTTTCAGCGGTAAATCTCTAAAAACTGAAGTTTTTAGAGATTCCCTTAACTTGTCCGATAACAGTTTGGGCATATGGCCCAAACTTGCGGGTTATCGAACAAGTCTATTGCTTCCGGCCCCAAGGGGGCTGAAAATCAATCACTAATGGCTGTCAGCCAGCCTTCTTATCGGCGATTGCCTTGATCGTCCGTACCAACCGGGCGGGAACATCGTTCAATGCCGCCGCAAGGTTCCGGGCAGGGCCGTTCATCACCGACATGAGCATGGAAATAAGCTCCAGTTTGCCGGGCAGTCTGGAAAAGGCATCTATCTGTTTATCCGAATAAACGGTGTTTCCCACCAGGCCGCCCTTGACTTTTAAGGTTGGCGCTTCTCTGATAAAGTCCAGAAGTATTTTGGCTACTTCGTTGGTGTCTTTGGAAGCGATTGCAATAGCCGTGGGCCCTATTAAGTAATTGGACACATCCGGCACTTTAAGGGCTTCAAAGGCAAGCCGGGCAAAATTGTTCTTTACTACCTTAAAAGAAGCTTCTTTGCCCCGGAGCTGTTTACGCAACGCGGTAATTTGTTCCACCGTAAGGCCCCGGTAATCGGCAAAAATAAAATCCGGTGCGCTCTCCTGCGCTGGGGAAAAAATGTCTTTTAACTCGCCTATGGCCTTGATCTTAGATTCTTGTTCTTTCTTGGCTACAATCGCCATTTTATTCCTCCTTGTAGGCAACCCATATACCGGGACCCATGGTAGAAGCCACCGACACGGTTTGGACAAACTCACCCTTGGCATCGGCGGGCTTTTTCCGCTTTATCTCTGTGATAACCGTCCGGACATTTTCCGCCACTTTTTCGCTGTCCATGGAAACTTTTCCCACTGCCAGGTGAACAACCCCGGTTTTATCCGCCCGGAATTCCACACGGCCCCGTTTAAGTTCCGCCAGAGCGCCTTTTAAGTCAAAGGTTACCGTACCGGTTTTGGGATTGGGCATAAGGCCCTTGCGGCCCAGCACCATGCCGAGCTTGCCAACATCTTTCATCATATCCGGCGTAGCAACCGCCACGTCAAAGTCCAGCCAGCCGCCCTTAATCTTTTCGATTAGGTCTTCTGCGCCTACAAAAGCCGCCCCCGCATCCTGGGCTTCCTTTTCCTTTTCCGGCTTGCAGAACACCAGCACCCGCTTTTCCCCGCGGAACTGATTGGGCAGGACCACCGTATCCCGGACGGATTGGCTTTTCTTCAGGTTCAGCTTAACTGAAAGATCCACCGTTTCATCAAATTTTGCAAAAGCCAAGGATTTTACTGTTTCCAGCGCCGCTTTAAGTTCGTAAGATGCCGAGCGATCATACCTTTTGATGCTTTCTCTGTATTTCTTGCCCCGTCTCATTTTTCCACCTCCACCCCCATAGACCGGGCAGTGCCGGCGATGATCTTCATTGCCCCCTCAAGGTCATTGGCGGAAAGATCGGGCATCTTTGTTTTTGCGATCTCTTCCAGCTTGGCCCTTGGAATTTTTCCCACTTTGGTTTTGTGGGATTCCGGGGAACCCTTTTCCAGACCGATGGCTTTTTTGATAAGTACCGCCGCCGGAGGGGTTTTTAGGATGAACGTGAAGGACTTATCGGCATAAATGGTGATTACCACCGGTATGATAAGCCCCGGTTCCATAGACTTCGTCCTGTCGTTAAACTGCTGGACGAACTGAGGAGCGCTGACGCCATGCGGCCCAAGCGCCGGTCCTACCGGGGGGGCCGGAGTGGCCTTCCCCGCCGGGCACTGGAGCTTGAC
>JAITCP010000016.1 GCA_031283025.1 Spirochaetaceae bacterium
ATCGGGTTTATGACCGAACCCCGCGGCATGACGGGGCAGGACTATGCTTCAGGCGGGGGATATATGGAATCCCTCATGGGCAGACTGGTGAATTACAGTACGGGAGAATTCAGGCACAAAAACCATCCTGCCCGGAGGAAAGAACTGGTTTCAATACTCAGCACCATCGCCGTTAACCACGTGGCAGTAATTAACCCGGGTGTAATTGTGTTGGCTGGTAAAATCTTTGACAAAGGCCTGGCGGAAGCCGTAAGCCGGTGTATGGCGTATCATCTGCCTGCCGGGATCATGCCCCGAATCACCCGTGATTCCGGCAGCACTACAGGGCTTGAAGGCCTAATTCTTAGCTGTAGGGGATACATTACCACAGGAATGCATCTGATACAAAGTACCGGTTTCCCGCAGGAAGCGGATAGAATAGCCGTATAGCGGAGTAAGGTATATGGTGGGAATATGGACGTAAACATACAATTATTCACAGGAAGCTGTACGGTACCCGCCGAATTAAACCTGCAGTCAATTACAAATAAGTTGAACAAAATACTTAAAAGGACAAATATCGCAAATGCGCTTATAGGCTGGAACAAAGATGCGGACTTGCCGGAAATTACCTCGCTTCTAAAGCGCAGCGGCGCTGACATATATTTGTGGCTGCCTGTTTTTTCAGAGCTTGAGGCGCTTGCCGGTTTTTCACCAATAATAGGGCATAAAAATAAAGAACTCAAAATAAATTATGATATGGGAAATGGGGAAAACTTCATATTCTACTGCCCCGCAAACGCTGAAAACCTGGAAACATTTACGAGAATATATGAAGAACATTACAGCAGAGAAATTTATGACGGTGTATTTCTGGACAAAATCAGATTCCCGTCTTTTATTGGCGGGGTAGACTCGGTATTAACTTGTTTTTGCGATTGTTGCCGCTCAAAATATGATCTGCCCGAGACAGGGGAGCTGTATGCCGCTGATAGCATAAACCCGCTGGGAATAACCTCTTACAATGATTTGCATTATGATATGGACGGCGCATTTAAAAAAATCTTTGAGTACAAGTACAGCGCAGTCTTTAATTCCCTTGAATATTTGTGCGCTTATTTCAAGGGAAAAGGATTAAAAATAGGATTTGATTTGTTTGCGCCGTTCCTGGCGTACTTTACCGGACAGGACTATCACAGGCTTATGCCTCTCGCTGATTTTGTAAAGCCCATGTTTTACGGCATGACGAATGCCCCCGCAGGCCTGCCGTTTGAAATAAATATGTACGCAGGAGCTTTTGATAATGACGCTGAAAACGCCGAGAAGCGCAAGAAATTGTTCCTTGATTGCATAGGGTACGGGAACGGTTTTATAAACAGCGAAATTGCCGGTATCAGGAAAATAATAGATAACAGCGGGCTTAAAACCAGACTGTATGCCGGAATTGAAATGAACTATAACGGGCATATAGCTCCTGTTACAGTGGAATATATAAGGGAAAGCATAACCAATATCAAAGGAGCAGACGGGATTGTTGCCTCCTGGGATTTGAACACAATACCGGATTCCCACATTGATTGTCTGTTAGACGCCGTGGAGTTTAGTTATGCACGATAACATTTTGGAAATGAAAGGGATAGAAAAATGCTTCTCTCAGGTTAAAGTGCTTAAGGATGTTGATTTTTTGGTTAAGAGAGGAGAAGTCCGGGCGCTTGTCGGGGCAAATGGCGCCGGTAAATCGACTTTGATGAAAATACTGGGCGGTGTTTTAATTCCAAATAAGGGGGAAATCTTTTTAAACGGAGAAAAAGTAAACTTCCATTCTCCAAGAGAAGCTATCAACTGCGGCGTAAGCATAATTTATCAGGAATTGAGCCTTATCCCGACGATGTCAATATATGAAAACGTATATTTGAACAGAGAACGTACCAATTACGGCATATTGCAAAAAAAACGGATGAAATCGGATTATGAAAAACTTGCGGGTGAGTTAAAATTCGGGATTCCGGCGAATGTCAAAGCTTCATCGCTCAATATTGCGAACCAGCAGCTTGTCGAAATTATGAAGGCCCTTTCCATAGATGCGGATATAATCGTAATGGACGAGCCGACGACCTCTCTGACAGAATCCGAAAAAGAAAAGCTGTATGAAACAATCAAAAGTTTGAAGCAAAGGGGCAAAACGATAATTTATATATCACATCTTTTGCGGGAGATTTTCCAGATTGCTGACAGCATTACGATAATGCGTGATGGTGAAATAGTCGGCAATTTCCGTAGAAACGAAATAACACAAATGGAAGTTGCAGGGCTGGTTATGAATAAAAGCATGGCCGCTGTAAGCGCGGATCGGGAAAGGATTAGAGATTTATCGGGAAATCCGGTCGTACTTAAAACGGAAAACATAACAAAAACAGGCGTTCTAAACAATATAAATTTGGTTCTGAAGAAAGGCGAGATTCTTGGATTGGCGGGACTTCTGGGCGCGGGCAGGACGGAGCTTTGCAGAACGCTGTGCGGTGATTTGGCTTTTGAAAGCGGACGAATTTTGCTGAATGGCAAAGAATGCCGTTTTAAGCTGCCAAGTGACGCTATACGGGCAGGTATTGGGCTTATACCGGAAGACAGAAAAAACATGGGCCTTATTTTAAAACATCCGGTATATAATAATTCTACGATTGTGTGCCTTAAGAACCTGTCAAAATTTGGAATTGTTTCAAAAAAGAAACAGTATAATTATGCCAATAGGCAGGTTTCAAGGCTTAATATAAAAGTTTCCGACATAAAAAACCAGGCAGGAACACTTTCAGGCGGCAATCAGCAGAAAGTCGTTATATCAAAATGGTTCGAAGGCGATCTCCAAATTTATGTGTTCGATGAGCCGACAAAAGGAATTGATGTTGGGGCAAAAGAAGATATTTTCAGGCTTATTGAAATGTTTGCAGAAGGCGGCGCATCCGTCATATTTGTTTCTTCCGATTTAGAGGAGGTCTTAAGAATTTCGGACAGGATAATGGTAATGTCAAAAGGGCGTATTACAAAGGAATTTGAAAAAAAGAATTTTGATTTGCAAAAAATAACGGCGTTTTGCATGGACATTTCTGAAGAAGGAGATATATATGCCGGATAAAATAAAAAATGTTTTTAAGGGCTTTAACTTCAGAGAACATGGCGTGTTAATCGGTTTTATCGTCTTATGCACAATAATAGGCTTTTTAACGCCTGACTTTCTTTCCGTGAGAAATATACTTAACCTTTTAAGGCAGTCTTCCATTATCGGAATAATCTCCATGGGAATGACGTTTGTGATTATAAGCGGGAATTTCGATATTTCAGTCGGCGCCATATGCGGGCTTTCCGGTGCGGTTGTAATGAAGCTTATGACAATGGGTGTTCCTATTGTTCCGGCAATCCTGATTGCCCTGGCTGCTTGTATGTGCATCGGTTTGGTAAACGGAATATCAGTTGCAAAAATAGGCATCCCGTCTTTGATCGCCACGATGGCGATGGTTACAATTTTAAAAGGTTCAATTTTGATAATTACAGGAGGTTATCCTATCTCTAACCCGGTTCCGGCATATACGGTTATAGCACAGAGCTATGTTGGTTTTATCCCTACGCCTATAATATTATTTCTTTTTATAATTATTATAGCCCAATTTACGCTTACAAAAACAAAAATCGGAAGCCATGTTTACTCTGTTGGCGGTAATCAGGTGGCAAGCCGTTTGTCAGGAATTAATGTTGACAAACAAAAAATACTTGTGTTTGTCATAAACGGATTTGCGGCAGGGCTTGCGGGTATTATACTTTCCTCCCGTGTCGCATCGGCAACCATTGCGGCAGGTGATGGTTACGATCTGGACGCTATTGCTTCTGTTGTCATAGGGGGTACGAGTGTATCGGGCGGTGAAGGAAGCGCGCTTAGAACGGTTCTCGGCGTGCTTTTGATGGCAATAATCGGCAATAGTTTTAATCTTTTGGGAATTGACACTAAATTCCAGTATATTTTCAGAGGAATGATTATCCTCCTTGCTGTCGGTTTTGACAGTTATAACAAAAAGAAGCTGCAAAATGTATAATAATTACACTGGGTATAAATCTTTTGATTTATATATATATTAAGCTTAGAAGTTTGAGGAGGTTCGAAAATGAAAAAGCTTGTGATTTCGGTGGTTCTTTGCGCGGCTCTTGTTTTTTCGCTCACGGCATGTTCGGGAAAAAAAGATGCTGCAAAAAAGACAGTTGCTGTTTTAATCCCCGGTCCGGCGGGGTATTTTAACGCAACAAAGGAAGGCGTTGACCGCGCCGCAAAAGAGTTCGGAATAAACGTGGTTTATGCCGATGCCGGGTGGGATGCGGCAAAGCAAATGTCGCAAATTGAAGACTTTATTCAAAGAAAGGTGGATCTAATTGCAGTATGCTGTGTTGACGCAAAAGCAATTGAATCTGCAATCCCAAAAATACGGGAAGCCGGCGTGCCTATTATTGCGTTTACAAACGGTATCGGAACCGCCCCCACCGGCGAGTATCCGGGACTTGTAACGTATGTCGGCCAAAATGAAATCGACACGGGCGAGATTGTCGGAGATTACGCCAAGAAACTGCTTGGTTCGGAAGGCGGCAAAGTAATTATGATTGAGGGTGTTCCGGGAACAACTCCTCAAATAAACCGCCGTGCGGGATTTTTAAGGGCGATTGGGACACAGCCGAATATTGAGGTGATATTCACGGGATCAAGCGAATGGGATAAAGAAAAAGCGATAAAAATCACCGAAGACTTAATTCAGTCCAAACGGCAATTTGATCTTGTATTCGCACAGGATGCCGGAAGCGGAGCAGGCGCCGCTATGGCGCTTATTGAAGCGGGGCTTAGAGACAAAGTTTACGTTCTTGCGATTGACGGCAGCAAAGAGGCGATGCAGTCAGTAAAGGATGGTTTAATCAACAGCACAACATGGATGTCTGCCAAGGAGGAGGGCTATAGAACAATTGAAGTTGCCTCCAGATACTTCAAGGGGGAAAACCTTCCTACAGTTACCCAGTTAAAGCAGATACTGATTACTCAGGATAACTGCAATGATTATGAAGGGGAGTTTTGATGTAAGGGGAATCTCTAAAAACTTCAGTTTTTAGAGATTCCCTACTGTGTATTTTGCAGTTTTTTATACGCAGAAACGTTATGGGCGATGCTTTAACGTTTCTGCGTAACACCGGTGAGGCATATTTCCCTTTAGCCGGATTTTTAATGAGGCAACGCGCCTTTTTTCGGCAACATTTTTTATGAGGCAATGCGGAGTGTTGACAAAATAGCATTTTTCTTTATAGAATAACCCTTACGCAAGGAGAACAACAGTATGGATGCGGGGTTAATCATTCAAATAGCAATATTTTTAATAACTATTATCCTATTAGTATTGTTAATACTTTTATTCGGAAAACAAAACTCAGGTTCCCAGGAACATATTCTGCAAAAATTCAGCGAGTATGAAAAAAGGCTGGATAAAAATGAATTTTCCCTGCGCGAAGAATTCGGCAGAAACAGGGAAGAAACAGGTAAATCCGCCAAAGCCTCCAGAGAAGAATTAGCTTCCGCTTTAAAATCTGTGGAAGAAAAGTTATTATCCATAATAATAAAATTTACCGGCCTGGTTGACAATAAAATAGAAGTATTAACAAAAGACACCAAAGACAGCCTTGAAAAAAACCGTGAAACGGTAGAAAAAAAACTTGGCGATCTTCAAAAAGAAAACGGTGAAAAACTTGAGCAAATGCGCCAAACCGTGGATGAAAAACTGCACAAGACACTTGAAACCCGGCTGGGCGAATCTTTCAAGCTGGTAAGTGAACGGCTGGAGCAGGTAAGCAAGGGTCTTGGTGAAATGCAAAGCCTTGCATCTGACGTGGGCGATCTGAAAAAAGTAATGTCCAATGTAAAGACAAAAGGCGTTCTGGGCGAATATCAGCTTGAGGCGATTCTTGAGCAGATGCTTGCCCCAAGTCAATATGAGAAAAATGTAAAAACAAAATCCGGCAGTGACAGAAACGTGGAATTTGCCGTAAAAATTCCAAGCAAGGAAGATTCAAGCAGAGCGGTTTGGCTGCCCATCGATTCAAAATTGCCTACAAGCGGGTACGAAGCGCTTCTTGACGCGTACAACACGGGCGACAAAAAAACGATAGAAGACGCCCAAAAGGCGTTTTCCAGAACGGTAAAGAATTTTGCCAAAGACATTCATGACAAATACATTGACCCCCCGAACACAATGGATTTTGCAATACTCTTCCTGCCCTTTGAGGGCGAATATGCGGAAGTGGTCCGTGATCCGGAACTTTTTGAAGGCATACAAAGGGACTATAAGATCATTGTTACCGGCCCGTCCACCATCTGTGCTTTCTTAAACGCGCTGCAAATAGGCTTCCGGAGCCTTGCCGTTGAAAAAAGAACCAGTGAAATATGGAAAATATTAAGCGATGTAAAAAAAGAATTTGGCAATTTTGAAACTGTTTTAACAAAAGTCAAAGAACAAATTGACAAAGCAAGCACCACGCTGGAAAAAGATGTCGGCATACGAACCAGGGCTATTGTAAAAAAACTCAAGGATGTTGAAACATTGCCCAATAGCGGGGCGGAGAACGAACTACTGCCGGATGCCTTTTTTGACGATGAAGAAACCGTATAAGCACAATCGGCTTGTTCAGAAACTGAAGTTTCTGAACAACTCTAATAGCTATTGTCAAAAATTAAAACTGGTAATATAATAAGGGAACCTCTAAAAACTGAAGTTTTTAGAGGTTCCCTTAATGGAATAACACCAGAAAACTGAGGTATAGCATGAGCATTGAAGAGTTCCAAACCAAACTTGAAACCATAATCAAGGAATTCCCCATTTCAGGTTTTGATGCGATACCGGACAGCACCATGGCCGGTCTAAACATCTGTGCCGGTGAAACGGAAAAGCTGGGAATGAAAACCGGAAAAGAGGTACTTGAAAACCTGATTACGGCATTAAAAACCCGGAAGGCCGGGGGAAATACCGATGACAGCGTACTAGTTCGGCTTACGGCGCTTGAATTTTACGCCCAAAAACTGAAAGACGGAACTGCCGAAAACTAATAGAGTTTTGGAAATGGCTCAATTAGTTCAACTACTATAGCCTTATGCCAACTCCCAGCCAGGGACGGAGGTAACCCGGCGAATGGTTACTGCCCGTAAACCGGTGAATAAAGTCTATTCCTGTTTCCATAAAGAAGGGTTTATGAAAAAACCAGAGAAAAGCCGCGCCCGCCTGCGCCTGGGGGAGCAGCATATCTGAGGTTCCGGCCAACCCTGCCCCGGCCCGGAAGGTAACGGCCGTTATCCGATTGGACAGCCATTTTAGATACAAAACATTTGCTTCCGCTCCCAGGAAATGGAAAGAAACTTTGTTTGAACCGTTGCCGGATGAAAGACCGTTCCAGCTTGGAGCAAGTTCCAGCCCCAGATGGCCCCAGGATTTCTTGAAAGGAACCCAGCCAAAACGGAGGGCGGCGCCCAAAGGAAATATGGGGCTGTTCTCAAGCCGGTCCAGCTTCCCATAAATGGGGATAAACGGGGCGTAGGCCGCTCCTATGTAAATACCGGGAGTTTTATTAAAGCCAATTTCAAAAGTACCGGCGATTGTATCCAGCCCCCCCGGATTTTTTAGGTATATTTCGTAAATCCCCGGCACAAGCTGTTGTATATCAAACACCAGTCGGGCGTTGGAAAGAGAAGATTCGCCGGAATATTCCCGGGGAGTGATGGTCAGCCCATTTTCCGTATGACGCAGATAAACCTCCGCATCCGCAGACAAATTCAAACCCGTCAGGTTCAGTATCCAGGGGTCGTTCCCGTCCAGATAGAAAAATTCGGGGGAAAAATTGTGCAATTCCGGTTCCAGCGCCTGGATTATTTCGAACCGGGCCCATTCAGATGCTTCTCCCGGTCTGTCCAGAAGATCATAGACCGTTATTCTGTAGCGGTAAAATCCCGAAGGAAGAGAAAATTCTATAGAAGCCGTATCAGTAAAATCCCGAAAGACTTCAAGAAAAATTTCTTCTTTTTCACCGGCATCTCCCGGAAATACTGTTTCCACAGGAAGTTCTGTTCCTTCCGGAAGCGCTGTTTCCTCAGGAAGCGCCGGTTCCTCAGAAACTGCCGGTTTTTCTTCCGGTATTTTTCCTTCTATAACTACTTCATAACGCAAGGCAAATTCATCTGCCTGCCAAGTAAGGCGCTGAATAAAGCGGATTTCCCCATCGCTCCGGTCTACGCGATATTCCTGAGCGCCGAGTATTGAAACAAGGAGCGGCAGTATTAATAAGAACAGGCGGAATTTATTTTCCATACATTATCCCGGTATCTGTAACTTGAACCTGGCTGGGTAATGGCAGTTCCAGACAGAAGCGGTTTTCTGCCGTCCGGCCCCGCACTTCTATTGCGCCGTTACGGTCCTGCATTACAGCCTCCAACTGCCAGACAAAATCTCCCTCATTCAAAAGCTGTAAATCGTCCAATGTCCATGATTGCTGCCGCAGCGGTTCTGTCCGGATTATCTGCTGCCTGCCGCTTTCGGTTTCCCTAAACAAGGTAAATATATAGGCGGTGGCTTCATCAACAGGTTCCCAGCTAAAAACAATATTCCGGTTGACCCTTAGTTCATCCGGCCCCAAAACCCAGCCGTCTTCCGGATGTAAGCCTGCCGGCACGGAAAGTAAAAAAGGCAGCGCACGGAAACGCCGGGGAGTAATTGCACTGATGTTATACCCATCCGGGGTTTCTGCGGCAACGATCCAGTAATATAGCCCTTCTTTCAGCCTGGGAAGAGTAATGTTCCGTTCCGGGTTGGGAATTTCCAGAACCGGAGTACCACGGGAAGGGTTTGGATTTTGGGAAAGGATAAGCCGGGACTTGCCCACTGTTTCCTGCGTACTCCAGCGCAGAACCACTGTACCTTGAATTTCAGCGTTCATTTCCGGGCCGTCCAGACTAACAAGATGCAGCTTCCGCAGGGAAAATTGTTCTTCCCTGACGCTTCCCGTAAGCCGTGTTGTGGTTGATTTTTCATCCGCAATGGCCTGGATAGTCAGGGAATATGCCCCGTTGTCCAAGGTACTCGCCGGTAATTCCAGTAGAGTGCCTTGCACATTTCTCTCGTACAGGGGCCGGCGTTTTGTATTGGTACCGGAGAAAATACGAAGATGGTAATACTCCGCCTTGTCTACCGCCCGCCAGCGGATTGCAAACGATTCATCCGCACGAACAACTATCTGAGCGCCGGAGGACGGCGTTTCAACAACCGGAGCGGGCAGGGCCGGAACTACGGTAAAGCGCCAGGCAGGAGATGTGGTTTTGCCGGAAATCCGCCAGTAATAAACACCCGGCTGCAGGGAACGAATCCTGAACGATTCTCCGGATGCTCTTTCATTTAGTACAAACGTGGAAAAATCCGAATTGCCGGAAACCTGAAGCCGGTTGCCGGAAGTTGATTTTGCCTTCCAGGTAAACAGAGTGTCCGGCAAAAGTGTTTCCGCAATAGTATAGTTATTCGGAGGGAAAACAGGACGCTGGACAGATTCTTCCGTAATCACAGTAAAGGAATGAACAGAGGAAAGGGGTGATTGACTGTTTTCAATATCGGTCTGGTAAACCGCCCAGTAGTACCGTCCTTCCGTAAAGACATCTTTTTTCCCTTTATAAACAAAAAAGTTGTCTTTTACCTTTTCATTGATTAGAGGACTGCTTAAATTCCGGTTTACTGAGACCTGTATGGTGTAGGATGCAGCCTCATTTTCTTTCTGCCAGGAAAAATAAATTTCCCTGCTGTCCGTAATATTTACGCTCCTTCCCTGATCGGGGCTTATTAACACAGGGGCCGACAAAGTGCCTTGCTGCACTATTTTGAAAGAAGCGGAAGCGGAATCGGCCTGGCTGTTACCGGGGTAAACCGGAGTTACCCGCCAGTACCATGTTCCCGCTCCAAAATTCGATGATTCCAGAGAAGTTCCTTTTACATCAAGAGACAACAGGGGATTGTTAAATCTGCGGTTGTCAGCTACTTCAATTTTATAAGAAGAAGCACTTTCTATTTTTTGCCATTGAAAACGCACCCTTGGCAGCTTTAAGCGATAACGGTATGTAAAATCCGTGGCCGGAGCAATCAGGGCAAGAGCCGGCGCATAAAGCACCGTCAAGCGGCTGGAAGCAAGAACGGCGTTTCCCGTATCCCGCCTTATCCGCCAGTACCATGTC
This sequence comes from Spirochaetaceae bacterium, assembly GCA_031283025.1. Lineage (GTDB taxonomy): Bacteria > Spirochaetota > Spirochaetia > Treponematales > Breznakiellaceae > WRIV01. The sequence continues at coordinate 10,253 of JAITCP010000016.1, forward strand.
CCCGGAGGAAGTTCCGCCCGTGCGCCGGAACCGGCGGCAGAAACGGTTTGATGTATCCGGGTAAAATTGCGGTTATTTGCAATTTCCAGCCACAGGGCTTCCGCCGCCGGAAGGTTTACCCTGTCCCAGGAAAACCTTACCGTCAGAGCATCTTCACGCTGGGTAAGAAACTGGGCGTTAGACAGGGGGGAAGTAACCAAAACTGAAGGCTTATTCTGATCCGCATTGCTCAGAGAAACCGCAGTTCCTGCCTGCGCCGTCCGGCGGTCCTTGCCGGAACCGGACAGGACGGCGCTTCCTTCGGCCACCTGCAGCACCATTTCCCCTCCCCCGCCGGCGCCGGCGCTCAACGCGGTACCCGCTCCGGCCTCCACCCGGTTGTCCCCCACATTCAGGATAACGCCGCCTTTGGCATCAGCCGAACCGGCGCTCAAGCCTATGCAGCCGTTTGAAAGATCGATCTCCGCATTATCGCCGTGCATCCTAATCTGGATCAGCGTATTTTCACTAAGGTTAATTTCTCTGCCGCCGCTAAAGCGCACAGTCGCTTCAGAAAGATTCGCCGTGCGGATAATGTCGCCGTTGTAAATGGGCGATTCCTGCCGCAGCCGGTCCCAAAGCACACGGTTGCCCAGCCGCCGTTGGGCGGTATTGTACTTAAAGCTGATTATGCCCAAAGGCACCGCATTAAGGTTCCGGACAGTTGCATAAAGATCGATCCTAAACAGATTAAGGCTTACGATTACTCCGGCAAGGCACAGTACTATAACAACAATGTCCACAGGCCGCAGCGGTTTTTGGGGGGATTTTATTTGGTTAGCAGGTTTACTTTCCAATTTGGTACTTCTTCTCTTCTTTATTGATATTAGCCTTGGAAACATCCACCTCATCTATACCCAGCATCTTCCGCACTTGCGCCAGAGTAACGGGGTCTTTCTGGGTTTTCCCTTCCGGTGTCCGGCAGTTTACCACCGCAAACATCCGTATCGGGTTTTCTTTTCCCTTTACTTGTACCGGCGGCATTTCTTCTGTAATCAATAAGTTTCCGATAAGGTTCCATGTATCCTCCGTGATCAGAATATCCGTTCCCAGCGGCTTGTTAAGAGCCTCTGCACGGGAAGCAAGATTAACCGGATCTCCTATAACGGTGTATTCCATACGGGCATCCGAGCCGATTTGCCCGGCGGTAACAATACCTGAATTTATGCCGCAGCCTATGTGTATGGGCGGATTGCCGGGATCATCCTCTCTGCGTTCCTCATTCATTTCCATCAGGGCAAAACGCATCATCAGCGCCGCCTTAACGCAGTTATAAGCGTCTTCTTCCGGGCTTCCGGCGGAATAGGCCGTACCCCAATGGGCCATTACCGCGTCTCCTATAAATTTATCCACCACGCCGCCGGTTTTTTCCACGCAGTCCACCATACGATGAAGGTATTTGTTCAGCCAGTGGACTATCCTGTCGGAAGCATCATCCCCGAATTCTTTGGTAAAATTTTCGCATTTTTCCGTAAAGCCCCGTATATCGCTGAAAAAAATCGTAGCGTTTTTTGGCCGGCCCCCCGGTTTTATCTGGCCCCGCATGGCACGGACTGCAATTTCCCGGTTGGTAAATCTGCCAAAGATGCTCAAGGCGGTACTCATCCGGCGGAAACTGTTTGTCAGTAAGCCGATTTCATCCCTGGACTTTGACTTGAGTTCCACTTCAAACGTTCCGCTTTCTATTTTTTGCGCTGCTTCCGACAATCGCCGCAAAGGTTCGCTGATGCTTTTTGAAAAAAACCAGATTAGAAGTACGGAGATAAACAACACAGCCGCACTAAGGTACCCGTTACGCCGGGTAGTAGCGGCAATTCCTTCAAATACCACATTGTATTCTATGCTGGTAACCACTGCAGCATTGATCGTATCCAGTTTGGTAAAGGCCCCAAAATACCGGACTTCACTTTCATCAGTATAAAGGGTTTGAACGCGCTGTTCGGGATTTTCCCACATGGTACGGATAAAGGGCTGGTTTGAGGTATTGGCCCCGGCCATTATCAATTCATTTTCCGCATGAACAAGAATATCCCCCTCCCCGTTGATCATGTATGACATATTGGTTCCGGTGCCAAACGCATCCGCCAGCTTTTCCGGCGAGAAGAAAATTATCCCCGCAGTTTCTCCCTGCCAGGGGAAAAATAAAACCAATACCGGTACGCCAAAATCCGGAGCGCCGTTAAGCAGGAGTGTTTCCCCCGCCGCAGCCAGTTTGGGTTCTTCATGCCGTTTGGCAATATATGTTTGCGCTATTTCAGGTTCAATCTCCCGTGAAAAGAAAAAGCGGTCGTTGACAAAATACATTTCCGGAGCCAATGTGCCGTCCGCAGTAACAACGGCAAGTCCCGCAATATCCTGGTTCCGTTCAAAAAAGAAACCCGCCGCCTGCCGTGAGAAATCCGGCCCGGCGGCGCTGATTGTTTCCAGCAGTACCAGCGCGTTGGAACGGATTGTTGAAAGGTTTGCTTCCGCTTCCGCCGCAGAACGCTGGTTTACGGTAAAGTTATTGTCTTCCGCAGTAACCCGGACATCTTGAGATACCATGATTGACACAAGCACAGTAATAGCGCCCAAAGAAAGGAGCATCAAAATAGTGATGATTGTAACCAGCTTAAAGCCAATGGAAAAACGGACTTTACTGTCCTGTGAGCTTTTCCGCTTTTGTTTTTTTTCCGGCATTATGATACTTCCTTTTCTTCCAAAATTCTACACAATTTGGCAGTTATTACAAACGGATAATCCGCGAAGCGGTTAACTCCTCCGCGCCCTGATCCGTTACCAGCACATCGTTTTCCAACCGGCAGCCTCCCAGCCGGGGATCATAAAGTCCCGGCTCCACGGTAACTACCATGCCCGGACGGAGCAGCCACCTGTTGTCCCCCCGGCTGCGCAAGTACGGCCCTTCATGAGCGTCCAGACCTATGCCGTGACCCAGCCCATGAGGCATGACCATACCGGATTTGGCAAAAAAAGCATCCACCATAAAGGCTATGTCCGTCGCCAGCGTTCCCTCATGAACCATCCCCAGGGCAAGTTTGTATGCCTTTTCTATAAGCGTTACCATGCGCTCCTGGGCTCTGGTTGGCTCCGCCGCTACCGTCAAGGTTACATCAGTGGTATAGCCCTGATACTTAACGCCAAAATCCAGTATGGACAACCCTTGAGTCCCAAAGGGAGAAACGGTATAGGCCGGAAAGCAATGTATCCCCATGCTCCGCCCCGGCCCAGCCGCCAAAGACTCAAAGCCAGTTCCTTCACAGCCCAACCTTCTGCACTCGCCTTCAATTAGCTGAACGGCATTGTATTCGGTCTTTATCTTTCCCGCCCTAAGCTGCTTTTCCAGCAGATCGATAATCTGATTGGTGATCTCCGCCGCCTTGCGGTAAATGCAAATTTCTCCTTCATCCTTTACAGCCCTGAGTTGTTCCAGTACGACGCCTATGCCTTCTGATTCCCGGCAGATTATGTCAAAGTTATCAAGGGTTTCTATAAACCGGAGGAAGCGGGGATACGATGTACCGGAAGGAATTTCCACCCTTGAACCACGGGGAATCTTGAACATTTCCGCCGCATATACGCAGGCCTTAACCGGCAGGCGGTCAAATTCATTATACGCACAAATAGAATCCGCATCGCCGTAGAGTTTTGCCAGGTTAATGTCCCAGGGAACAAGGAGGGATTTGCGCTCCACGGAAAGGAAGAGCAGCGCATCGGCAGGCATACCGGAAAGCCAGCGGAGGCTTGAATCCCTGCGGCTTTCGGCATCCTCAATCATTACCATGCTGAGCCCTTCCTGGGCCATCCAGTCATAGATATTTTCACGTCGTCGTTGATAGATTTTTTGTTTATGTGCCATATTTACCTGTTATTATCTTGCAAAATTCTGCCAATCTGTTATCATTGATCTAGGTATACTAGCAAATTTTACATAAAAGGTAAAGACCTGAACTGTTCCAAACCCAACCGGGTTTTGGAACAAGCTCAGTTGCCTGATTTTTTGAATGAAAGGAGCAGGTTATGACCGGAAGCATAGGCATTAAAGAAGCTAACGGTAAATTTTATTCTATTCTGGAAGTGAATTCACCGGGGCAAAAACGCCTGGTACTTACCACAGCCCATGAAAAGCAAAAAAGCGTTCAAATAGATTTATATAAAAGTAATATGAAATCCATGGCCGACGCCATGTACATAGGCAGTCTTGTGATGGAAAACGTCATCTCCAAAGCAAAGGGAACGCCTTCCATAGAAATGACCGTAAGCATGGACGATGCCGGTTCTGTAAACGTTGATGCGGTTGATTTGGGGAATTCTTCCAATGTGCATCATTTGAGCATTTCTCTTGGTTCCTTTGAAGACGATAAATTAGATTATCCGGATTTTGAGGCAGAGATGCCCGCATATTCAAATGATGAAAACCCGGAGGGAAACGCCAAAAAAAAGAGCCCTGATAAAAACCAAAAACGGAAAAAACCCTGGCTGATAGTTATCATTATCGCAGCGGCGCTTGCTTTAATCTGCCTGGGGCTTTGGTATTATGCAGTACACTTTCAGCCGGAACTGCTCCGGTTTTTGCCGCAGTTCAAGCTGCCATTCCTTACAAAGACAGAATCTGTCATGCGTGTACAGCCCGCCGTCAGTACGCGCCGGGCGGCGCAGCCAGCCATTGGGCCGGAAGGCATTACCTGCAAAGTCCTCCAGGGCGATACACTTTGGGATATTGCCGGGGTTTTTTACCGTAATCCCCGGTATTACACGGTCATTGCACGCTCCAACGATATAGCAAATGAAGCTATCATCGCTCCCGGTACGGAACTGACTATTTTCCCCAAAAGGTAACGTGAATAATACCGGAATAAAACGGAAACCAGCCGTGTTTCCTGACAAATCCGCTGTTTTCCTGCTTTTCTTTTCCTTTCTTGCATTTGGCTCCTGCGGCGCAAAGGGAGTAATGGAGATTACCCGCGATGAAGCCGCCAAAAAAATAAAAAAAGGCGATATTACCTTTATATTACACGCGGATCTGTCCGGAATGAACGAGCTTTCCAGGCTTGATCCTTCCTCTCCGTTCTACGCCGGGCTCCTTGTTGAATCCGCCGGAGATACGCTGCGGGCGGCCCATCTTTTTGAAGCGGCCCTGGACAGTCCCATTCCAAAGGTAAAAAGAGAAGCGGCGCGCAAACTTATTCCCTTACTTGCGGAATTTAAAGACAAGGAACAGGCTGAACGCATCTTCCGTTTCCTGCAAAAAAACAAAAGTACCCTGGAAGAATTGATCACCCTTAATGGGGCAGCTTTGTATGTTTTGGGCCGCTATGCGGAGGCTCTTGTACTTTTTCCGGTACAGGGCAAAAATCCTTCCGTGGAAAATATTCCGGAAAAAATATGGGAGGAAATTTCCTTATGGAACAGTGCGTTCCGGCTTATGTCCTTGATTAACCAACAGAAATCCAACCAACAAAAATCGAATCAGCAAATATTGCCTGCCGGGGAATTAAGGGCCTTCTTTTTTAATTCAACCACAGGCGCCGCCTATCGCTGGGCCTATGAAGAATTGCTCCGTACTTTTGATTATGCCCTGCCCGTGGAAGATAAGGCGGCCATCGCAGGACGCCTTGCGGTTTCCGGGAATGTTTATCCGGAAGCATTGCTCCATTTTAGCGGCATAAAGGACGAATCGCTGTTCCTCATGTTTAATCCTCTGTTAAACGATCTGGGACGTGCCTATGCCGCCGTGGCGGCCAAACGGGAAGAAGGGTTTAAGCTGCTGGGCGATTGGGAAAGCGCCATAAGGACGGGAAAAAACAGCCCCCTCTCCGGCCTAAGCGCCGCCGAACAGAACGCGGTACGTTACAGCCTGCTTTTTTACGAGGGGCGGATCAGGCGGCAGCAGGGAAAGCACGGGGAAGCGGTGGCGCTTTTTACCCGCGCTCTTGCCCTGACACGGGATGCGGTACAGGAAGACGCCTGCATCTGGTATATACTTAATTCCAGTTTTACAGAAAAGCCGGAAAATGTTCCCGAATTGATTAAGACCTACGCGCCCCGCTGGCATGATGATGATGATTTCTACGACATCATGGACAAACTTACCAGCTATCTGGTAACGGAAAAAAAATGGGCCGATCTGGCGGATGTTTTTTTCGCAATCCGTAACGGAAAAGACGGGGCCACAAAAGCCCGCATAGCGTATCTTCTGGGACGGGCTGTCTCGCTTGGTTATTTGTCAGGCCGGAGCGCGCGGAATATGACTGCACGGGACTTCTTTACCATTGCCTATGAACAAAAAGACGCTTCCTTTTATTACCGCGCCCTGGCCGCTTCAAAACTGGAAAAGAACCTTACGCCTGTGGAAAACCGCACGGAAAGAGCGGCGGCGGAACCGGCGCCTCGTGCTGATGAGCTGGAATTTTTTGTTAAGTTTTTTGAATACGGCGCCGCATCTTATGCTAATGCTTACCTCCGGGAAAATGCGGGCCGTTATACCAAACAGGAATTGCGTATCATAGCCAGAACTTTTGCCGCCTCCGGCCTCTCCCGTGAATCAATACAGATAACGGGAATCTTTATGCGCCGGGAAAACTATGTAATGGAAACGGCGGATTTAGAACTGTACTATCCCTGGCTTTTTTCTGAATTGATAGAGAAAAACGCCCTGACCTACGGCCTGCATCCCAGCCTGTACTTTGGCCTTATACGTACAGAAAGCGCCTTTGTCCCCGGAATTGTATCTTCTGCGGGGGCGGTGGGCCTGGCCCAATTCATGCCCTCCACTGCCAAAGAAGTAGCGGCGCAAATAAAGAGGCGGGGCGGTCCGGATTATGCCGCGGATGGGGCTGTTAACCTGACTGACCCGGAGATCAATACCCACATGGGGGCTGTGTATCTAAGTGACCTGATCGACAGCATGGGAAGCCCCATGCTGGCCCTGATGGGCTACAACGGCGGCCCTGCCCGGATACGGCGGCTCCGCCGGGCAGCCGCTTCCCTGCCGGAAGATATTTTTGTAGAAACCGTCGCCATCACGGAAACCAGGAATTACGGCAAGCGGGTGATGGCCGCCGCCGCCGCTTACGGCTACCTTTATTACGGCCTGCCCATGCACAAGACCGTGTCTGAAATTTATAAATAGTCCCCTCGCAAATATACCCGCAATCAATCAGATGCTCCGGCCTTTTACCCTGCCGAAACAACAGCCGGGTGTTTCTGATTATTGGGGGAAGCGCACAATAATGTAACCGGTTGGGCCTGTCTGCGGGTAACATCCCTTCCATGCTGTAAGTGATGTTACCCGCAGACACCCACCTCCGCTTTCCTTCCCTGTGCGCTTCCTACATCCCCGGAAACACCCGGCAATTACTGCGGGAGGGTAAAAGGCCGGAACCTTCCGGTGCTTTAGGTGCCAAGGGAACAAACAACAGCGCCCGCAGGGCGTTGACCAGTAATTGTATCACGTTCCGGCGCAGGATAACTGAACCGCATTCAATTACATTAGGCTGGATTTATCCAGCCGTACGCGCCGCGGTGGGCGGTGCGGAAATGCTTTAGCTAGGAGTTTTTGTTATGCAAAAACCCCCATGTGCCATGTGAAAAAGCGGGGGCATTTGCGGCAATGGCTGGCGGGTAACAGGCACGCCGCGTTACGCCCGACCCCATACAAGAGCGGGTTTTACTTCAGTTACCAATTCGCATACGCCATTTGTCCGTTATAACCCACGGCGACAAATCTGTTGTTGCCATAGGCGATGCCGTATATCTTAGAGTTGTACTCGGGGAATGTGTTGTTTTTGTTCTCTACGACTGTCCAGCTTTCGCCGTCTGTGGAATACGCCATTTTTGCTTTCGCTTCATAACCCACGGCGACAAACCTGTTATTGCCATAGGCGATGCCCTCCATGGAAGAATTAGAATAATTGCCGAATGTGCTGTTTGCTGCGGTTGCCCAGTTTTTGCCGTCAGATGAATACACTATTATGCCTTCCCCACTCACGGCGACAAACTTGTTGTTGCCATAGGCGATGCCGTAGAAGGTATTCGAGTTGCTGCCGAATGTGCTGCTTGAGGTCGGTACGGCTGTCCAGCTTTCGCCGTCAGATGAATACCCTAGTCTGAGACCCATGGCGACAAACTTATCTTCTCCATAGGCGATGGCGTAGATGGTAGTCGAGCCGAATGTGTTGTTTGTTACCGCTGTCCATGTTATGCCGTCAGATGAAGCCGCCATTTTGCCGTCAGCGCCCACGGCGACAAACGTGCCGCCTCCATAGGCGATGCCTCTGACGGTAGACGTGCCGAATGTGCTGTCTGGTACGGCTGTCCAGCTTGCGCCGTTAGATGAATACGCCATTTTGCCACTTGCACCTACGGCAACCCACCTGTCGTCGCCATAGGCGATACCATAGATGTTAGATGTGCCGTACGCGGGAGACGTGCCGAATGTGCTGTTCGCTACGGCCGTCCAAGTCCAGGTGCCGCCCCCACCGCCACCTCCGCCGTCATTTTCGCCTGTTGTGCTGTTACCGCAGGCGATTAGGGCAAATGCAAGGGCGATAATGCCAAAAAGCGGCATAATACGTGCCTTGAAAAAGTTACTCATACAGAACCTCTTTTTACGATTTCCGCGACAGCCCCTTGTACATAAGGGCGAACCTGTCAAAAAGCCGAAAATCGGCAATTTTGCAAAAATAGGAACAATGTCCCGCAGGCTCAAGTATTCCACAATTCATACACAAGCCATAGCCTTTATATTATGTAGGCACAGGCTGTTTGTCAATAATTCGCATTGCCTCATAATTAATCTAGCCGAAAAGGGGGTGTGCATCAAAACTAAAAATCTAGCCCAAATTATACTGGTTCCTACCAGACACGGAGGAACAAATGGGGTTAGACATGAA
>JAITCP010000051.1 GCA_031283025.1 Spirochaetaceae bacterium
CCCCAAATTTTTGCTATTGATGTAAATACAATACAAGGGAAAACAGCTTCTTTTGGAATGAATAATCAAGAGACTTTTGTAAATAATTTATCTGTTGATTCAAATGGAAACGGTTTGTATAAAAGAATAAATAAAAATAGGACATTAACGGTTTACTTAATTAAAAATTTACTTGAGGGTGAAATATCAATAAATGAATTAGATAAATATTTAGATACAATGGAAGTAGTTAATGCCCCAAACTTTAGCACTCATAATTTAGTAGTGGATAAAAATGGAAATATTTATGTTGTTGAACCCGGAAGGGGGAATATAAAAAATAAGAAACAGGAATCTCCTTATTTTGTTATGACAAATTTTTCGCTAATTGATTATAACAACGGCAAAAAATATAATGATAATGGGTTTGATAGATATGAAAAAGTAAATACTGAATTAAAAAAAGCAAAAAAAATAAACGTAAAAGATGCGTTTAAAATTTTAGAAAAAGTAAAACAAGATTGTGAATGGAAAACTGAATTTTCAATGGTTTATTCACAAAAAAATAAAACAATATATTATTGTTATAATTCTAAATTATTCGTGTTCATTCGTGGTATTCGTTTATAAAATTCTAAGTTAACGCATATGTGTGGCTTCCTTCAGATTCCGCCTCACGATGGGCACCCTTGCCTTTAGCTAACACTTCCTACTGCCATCCGTGTAGCGGACTTTCACCGCCAAGTTACTACTCATGCCGGGCACACTAGGGAATCTCTAGAAACAACCGGTTTTTAGAGATTCCCTATAATACGCGTATCTGAGACGCATACTCCATTTACCTGAATATACGCAGGGATATTACAGCTCCGCTATGGCTTTCTGCGTCAGGTAATCACAGCGTTCATTGTAGACATTTCCCGCATGACCCTTGACCCACTTCCAAGTGATTGTCAGTTCTTCCGCCAGATTATCCAGCAGCAGCCAAAGGTCCTGGTTTTTTACCGGCTTCTTGTCACTGTTACGCCAGGAATTCTCCTTCCACTTGTGTATCCATTCGGTTATTCCCTTCTGGACATATTGGGAATCGGTGTAGACAACGGCCTGCCGGGAAAGGCCCTTTCTACTTTTTAGGGCTTTAAGGGCGGAGATTACCGCCACTAGCTCCATCCGGTTATTGGTGGTGTTTACTTCCGCTCCCCGTTTTTCCGTAAGGACTACTTCTCCCTGATAGGTTTTCTGAACTATCACAAAAGCCCAGCCGCCGGGACCGGGATTCCCCGAACAACCACCATCGGTATAAATGTTCAAAGCCATGCTACTCTCCTGTTTCATTAAAATCGTTCATACCGGCCATGTTCCGGCGCCCATGCGCAATGGCACGATCTCTGCGCCGGAAACATCCAGTATGGTGGAAAAAATCCGCGGGCGATCTTCCCCCGTGTCAAGGATCAAATTCAGGCCGGTGATGGATTCCAGTTCCCAGCCTCCTTCAAAAAGGTCTTCCTCCGGAATGGGGGGCAGTTCACTTTCCGCAACATTCTCACCGGCTGCGCCCGCCCTGCCCTGTTCCGCAAAGTCCGGAAAATCCTCTCCGGCCATGCTCCGTTTTGCGGTAACCGAATAAAGGGGGGAAGCGAGCGCCTTGATCAACTCCACCGGCACGGGATGATCGGGGATACGCACCCCAAGTTCCCCCCGCTTTAACTGTAATACTTTTTCCGTTCCCGGCAGCGTCTTTAATATAAACACATAGGGCCCCGGAGAAAGGCGGTGTATAAGCCGGAACCGCGAATTGTCCATACTGCAGAATTCGCCGAACTGGGAAATATCCGAACAAAGCAGCGTAAAATGCCGCTCATTACGCTCGCCGGAAATTTTCCGCAGCCGCTTAATTCCTTCTTTTGAAGTAAGGGAACAAACTACCGTCCAGCTTGTATCAGAGGGAATGCCGATAAGCCCTCCTTCCGTCAAAAGCCGGACAGAACGATCAAGCACCCTATCGTCAATATTGGTGGAGACAATGTATTCAATCACGGTCAAGGCACCCAAATCAGCTTATCAGGAGCCGACTCATTCATAAAGAGCTTTTCAAAGCGGCCCGAATGATCAACCCCCGGTTCTTCAGGGAAGTAGGTTTTTCTGAAAAACCAGACTACATCGGCCATCATGGCGGCGGAATTGCAGGGAGCATAACGAAACCATATTTCTTCATCTTCCAGCGTTTTCTTTGCGTCCAGGTCTTTATTCAGTTCCGGATCGGTAAGACGGCGCAGTTCAGAACGCAGGCCGCCATAGTGGGTTTGGCCTACGTAAAGCATACGCAGATGTTCATGATCGTCCATCCAGTATACTTCATAGACCCCCGCCACAGATGGAACTTTAGCGTTAATAATCCACCGGTCAGCTTTGGAAAGGGGAGACCACTTGATAAAATAATGGGCTTCTTTGCCCTTTTCCTTGCAATGTATACCGTAATCGTCCAAACCCATAAAGTAACTATACCACAGTATGGGGAGTTTTCATACACCCATGTATCCTTGGGGGACGATGCAGGCGCTACACCATTTTCTGTTCCACCGCGATACGGATAAGCTCCGCCAGGTTTTCCGCGCCCAGTTTCATGTAAATATGATTGATCACCATCTTTACCGTGTTGATAGAAAGCTCGCGTTTGGCGGCAATTTCCGCACGGGAAAGGCCGTGGCAAAGGTCTGCAAGTATTTCTGTTTCCCGCGGAGAAAGAGCAACATCATCCGTTATATTATTGGCTTCTTTGTATTTTAAGGCGATGTTGCTCTGATATTTTGCATAGGAGGCGGATTTGCGGCTGACATCTTCCAGCCAGGGTTTGGGAATCTTGCTGTCTGGTTTCTTTAGTGTTGCGGAGGTCAGGGTACGCATATCCTTGCCAAGTTCAATAAACGGCATTACTATTTCGTTAGGCGATGCCATTATGTACGCTTCCTCAAACACGGCAAAGGCTTTTCTTTTATCCTTCATTTTGTAATGCATGCAGGCTTCCATTGCAAGCATTTCCACCCGCCCAAACAGAAACGATTCCCGCCGCTTCATTTCCTCAATATACAACAGCAGGGGAAGATAGTTCCTTGTTGCATAATGGAAACGGGCTTTTATTTGATTACCAAAATTGTCAATAAAACCTGGGTGGCTGTACGATGAAAAATCTTCTTTTAGCCAGTCAACGGCCTTTTCCGGCAAACCAAGAAAACAGCAATACCAGGAAAGGGAAATATCGTAATCAATAAAGCGGTTAAAGTATTCAACTTCATCCAACTGGGCTTTTGTTTCTTTCATCACCTGCTCTGCCAGCGCAAAATCTCCCTGAGCTGCGGCGATGCGCAAAGTGTAGAACAGCGCCCGGTGTATAAGCCCGTATTGTTTGTCCACCCGCGCCAATTTTAACGCCAGGGCGACAAAAGGCACTGCGGAATTAATGTTACCCCGGTAGAATTCCAGTTCACCCCGCGCCAGTTCCGGCTGTCCTGCCATAAAACCGCTGAGATAACTACGCGATAAATGTTCCCGTGTACGGGTTATAGCGGCAATGTATCTTTCCGGGGCGCCTTTCTCTGAAGTACCGGCGCAGATGATCCATGCCCCCGGACAATGAGGACTTAATTTACCCGGATTGAC
>JAITCP010000095.1 GCA_031283025.1 Spirochaetaceae bacterium
TTCCCCCGCATACACCGGTACGGTTTCCGCGCTTTCTTTCACGGTATACCTGGACATGATCTCCCTGCCAAAACGTCTGCTTAAGGAAAGAAAAAGCTGTTCCCGCCGGATAATCCCCAGAGGCTGTTTCTTCTCACTGGTTACGCAGACCACGGCAACTTCCGGACGCCGTTCCAGTTCGTCTGCCAGCTTAACAATGTTTTTGTCTTTCCCGGTGTACCAGTAATGCCTGGCCAGCCGTTGCAGCGTATTGGGATAGGACTTGGCCGGAGCGGCGGTCCTGGCTATGAGCGCCGGCCTGTTGGCCGCCGAATCTTTGGCCGCAAGTACCGGGGCTTTAATCTCTTTCCGTAAACGGACAGCTTCTTTAGTCATTTTTTTCTCCTCCTGACAGTGATAATACTATGGGGAATCTCTAAAAACTGTAGTTTTTAGAAATTCCCTATGTTGTTTTTTTACGCCGGAATTGTTAGCAATTGGTGAATTCAGGATGATTTTTGATTTTCTAATGTCTATTTAATCATTCTCTTACAAAGCGGCCCAATGCTGTACCCATGAATATTTTTTATCATGAAAATACGGATTATAAAAAAACGGATCATGAAAAAACCGGAGAAAGAATCCTTCTGGCTAAAGTAACCGGGGACTGTGATTTGTACAGTTCCCGGGAATTGTATGCCGGAGTTACCGGAAAAATGAAAGACGGTTTCAACAGGGCAGTTCTGGATTTAAGCGGGGTTGCTTACCTTGACAGTTCCGGCGTGGGGGCGATTATCAGAATTATCAAGCTGGCAAAGGAAAATCAAATCACCCTTAGGTTCCGGGGAATTGCCGGAACGCCCCGGAAGGTTCTGGAGATGTCAAATATTCTTTCGTTGATTGTTGAGGAACCGTGAACATGAAGCCGCTTATCGTGCGAAAACTGATTGTGGATGAATACAACGAGTTGTTTGACGCTCAGGGAATGAAGTACATGGAATTTAACAGCGATTATTCGGCTATCAGAAAGTACTGCGCCATTATCCTGAAGGATTGTCCCGGTGAATTCAAAGAAGGAAATTTGCTGGAGCAGCAGCTTTCGGAGATTGTCAAAAACGGCATAAAGCACGGGAACAAATGCGACCCGCAGAGGAAACTAAAAGTGTGGTACGATCTGCGCAAGCGCGCCCGTTTTATCGTGGAAGATGAAGGCGAAGGATTTGCATACCTGGAACAGTGGAATGAATTTTTCCGTAAACGGCAGGAAGCGCTGTACTACGAAGATTTTGACAGTTTCCTTAATCTGGCCAGTTTCCGTACCCCGCAGAGCGACGACAATGACGGCGGAAACAGCCTGATCGCCGCCCTGGAATTCTGGAACGGCGGGATGATTTACAACGAAGCAAAAAACAAAGTCGGCGTAGTCCGCTGGTTCCAGGGCGGTCACGGGAAGGCCGCAGATACGCAGGCGTAATGGAAAAGCGGCGTCATGGGATGCGCCGAAGCGCGGCCAAGTTTATACGGAAGCGGCGGCGGACAACTCTTTTCTAACCAGTTCACCTATGATTTCTGACAGACATTTGAGTTAACCGTGCCGCGCTAATTACCGCTGTTGCCCCGCATGGCCCCTTGATCCCCCTTCTTATTCCTGCTATACTGGCATTATGAAAATTCTCCGCTCATTTTTTTGGCTTATTCCGGTTCTGCTGGCCCTGCCGCTTTTTGCGGATGAAATACCTGAAACCGGAGGGGCATCCGCCGGTTCAGGCGATGCGGCGGCATGGATTATTCCCATTGAAGGGGATATTGAGCCGTCCATGGTTACCTTTGTCCGCCGGGAGGCCCGCCGGGCGCTGGATGGGGGAGCGGATTTTCTTGTTTTTGAGATAGATACTTTTGGGGGCCGGGTTGACTCGGCATTGCAAATAACCTCGTTTATCATGTCGATTAAAAAAGCAAAAACCGTGGCTTGGGTGCGTAACGGCGAATCGTCCATGGGGGTAAGCTGGTCTGCGGGGGCGCTGATCGCCCTGTCCTGTTCCCAAATCTATATGGCTAACGGCACATCCATAGGGGCGGCGGCGCCGGTTACCATAGGGGCGGACGGCCATACTGAAGGAACCGGTGAAAAAACCGTAGCGGCGGTTCGCTCCCAGATCGCCGCCGTGGCGGAAAAGAACGGCCACCCTACGGGGATTGCCCTGGCAATGGCGGATTACGATGTGGAGCTTTGGGAAACCGAGGCCGACGGCGTAATAAAAGTGCTCACCCTCCAGGAACTGGAACGGCTGGAATCGCTGCGGCCCGGACAGGAAGGGGCGGTTAAGGAACTGCGCCGCGTGGGGATCATTTCTCCTGCGGGCAAGCTGCTTTCACTTACCGCGGGCGAAGCGTACCGCTACGGCCTTACAAGGGGGCTGGCCGATGACCGGGAGGAACTGCTCGCCATGCTGGGAGCCGGAGCCGTACTGGAAGAAAGCGCCCCCAGCGCCTGGGATTCAATAATCTCCTTTTTGGTGTCCGGCCCGGTGCAGGGCGTACTGATTCTTATCGGCCTTATCATGATCTTTCTGGAAATACAGAGCCCCGGCTTCGGCATACCGGGAACGGTTGCAATACTCTGCTTTGTGCTGGTCTTTGGTTCCAGCTTTATGCTGGGCCGGGTTGGCTCGCTGGAGATAATCCTCTTTGTGCTGGGGCTTGGCCTTTTGGCGGTGGAGGTCTTTCTTATTCCCGGCTTCGGGGTCGTCGGTATTTCCGGCATAATCCTTATAGCGTTTTCCCTTATATTTTCCATGCAGGATTTTGTCGTTCCCAATTTTGAATGGGAATGGACGCTGATGGGGCGTAATGCTATAGTAGTATGTACAGGGCTTCTTGCGGCAATCACGGGAATTGCGGTCATCGCCCTTCTGGGGCCCAAAACAAGAATGTTTGACCGGCTTATGCTGAAAACGCAGATCGATCAAACCGCCAGTGATGGGGGCGGCTGGCAGAACGACGGCGGAGTTGAATCCGATTATGCCGCTTTAACCGGTAAAACCGGCACGACGGTAACGACGCTGCATCCCATAGGCAAGGCGGACATAGAAGGCGCAACCTATCAGGTGGAATCCGACGGTTCTTTTGTGGAACCGGGAAAAGAAGTTAAAGTGGTTAAGGTTCAGGGAAATAATATTTTTGTAAGGAGTGTATAAATGACGCCATATGTATTAATTTTAGCGGTGATTATTGGGTTCTTTGCCCTCGGGTTTTTGTTGCTCTTTTTCCGTTTCTTCGGCCTCTGGTTCCGGGCGCTTTTGTCCGGCGCCCATGTTGGCTTGGGACGGCTTGTGGGGATGTGGCTCAGGCACGTTAATCCCGGAGTAATCGTTGATTCACGGATCATGCTGACCAAGGCGGGGATCGATGTTTCTTCCGATTGGCTGGAAACCCACTTTCTTGCCCGCGGGGATGTGATGAAGGTGAGCCGCGCCCTTGTGGCGGCCAACAAGGCGAACATACCCCTGCCTTTCCAGCGGGCCGCAGCCATCGATCTGGCGGGCCGGGATGTGCTGGAAGCGGTGCGTACCAGCGTTAACCCCAAGGTTATCGACTGTCCCGAAACTAACAAGGGGAAGCTGACTATCGACGCGGTAGCCAAAGACGGAATACAGCTTTGCGTAAAGGCCAGGGTAACGGTGCGGGCCAATATAGAACGGCTTGTCGGCGGTGCTACGGAAGAAACGATCATCGCCCGTGTCGGTGAAGGGATCGTTACTACCATCGGTTCTTCCGAATCGTACAAGGCGGTGCTGGAAAACCCGGACACTATTTCCCGGACGGTTCTTGCCAAAGGGCTGGATGCGGGAACGGCTTTTGAAATTCTTTCCATCGACATTGCCGATATAGACGTAGGGGAAAACGTAGGGGCCAAACTGCAGGCTGATCAGGCGGAAGCGGACAAGCGCCGTTTCCAGGCGGAAGCGGAAAAACGCCGTGCCGCCGCACAGGCCCAGGAACAGGAAATGATCGCCCTGGTTCAGGAAAACCGCGCCAAGGTAGTTCTTGCGGAAGCCCAGATACCACTGGCTATTGCCGATGCGTTCAAAAACGGCCACCTGGGTGTGATGGACTACTACCGGCTTAAAAACATTCAAGCCGATACGGATATGCGGGCCTCCATAGGAACGGTAAAATAAGGCCAAAAAAATGGATAAAGGGCTTTTTGAAACTCTTTTATATTTGATCCCCGTCGCGTTTTTCATTGCGATTCGGATCATCGGTTCAAAAAATGCCAAAAATGCCGAAAACAGGAACAGCCGGGCGGAAGAACAAAGGAAAGCGGTAAAAAAGCCGCCTGCGAAAAAACCGCCCGGAAAAAGTTCATACCATCCGCTCTTTCCCGATGCGGTTTCCACTGCGGGGGAAAATGTTCCCGTTCAAAGCGTTGCCGCCGGAAAAATAAAAAGCGGTATGACGGCGCGATCTTCCGCTCTGCAAGCAGGGGTTGCCAAGCCGGGACTGACGCCCTTACAGCAAGCGGTTGTATGGGCGGAAATTCTTGGAACCCCAAAGGGAGCGTGAGTAGCCGATGAGGGGTTTTCGGGCAAATAGAGGCTTCATCGACGGGGATTTTTTACTGGAAACCGAAACGGCCCGTACCCTTTACCACAATGCGGCAAAGAGCGAACCTATTTTTGATTACCATTGCCATCTTAACCCCGCCTGGATAGCGGAGAACAAGCAGTTTGCCGATCTGGCCGAAGTTTGGCTTGGGGGCGATCATTACAAGTGGCGGATGATGCGCGCCATGGGCTATGATGAATACTACATTACCGGCGGCGCTCCGCCCTATGAAAAATTCCTTGCATGGGCCCGGACGGTGGAAAACCTGATTGGAAACCCCCTGTACCATTGGACGCACCTGGAACTTCAGCGTTATTTTGACATTTATGAACCACTTACGGAAAAAAACGCCCCCTCAATATGGGAAAGGGCAAATGCACTTCTTAAAAAACCGGAACTATCCGTAAAAGGCATTTTTGAAAAGTTTAACGTTTACGCCGTGAGCACCACCGACGATCCGGCAGATTCCCTTGAGTACCACCGGATGATTGCAGAAGGAAACGCCCCCATCGGCAAAATCGCCGCTAAGGTCATTCCTTCGTTCCGCCCGGACAGGGCGCTGAACATCAACCTGCCGGGTTTTGCCGGGTATATCAACACGCTTGCCGGAGTAAACAGCGGCGCTGTTCACAGCGGGGCAATTACAACCACGGACGACGTACTGGCCGCCCTGGAAAAACGGCTTGATTTCTTTGTTGAACACGGCTGCCGCGCGTCGGATCACGCGCTGGAGTATGCTCCCTTTGTTCAGGCTCCAGACAGCCGGATTGAGAAAACCTTTCAGGACGCAATGGCCGGAAAGGAACCGTCCAAAGAAGATGCGGACGCTTATAAAACAAAAATGCTTTTGGGCCTTGCAAAATGTTACGCGCGGCGGGGCATAGTGATGCAGCTTCACATTGCGGCAATCCGTAATGTAAACGGGCGCATGGTTAAGAGCGTGGGGCCGGATACGGGATATGATGCGGTTCACGATTGGGAACAAAGCGCAAACCTTGCCGCCCTGCTTGGATGCATGGAATCGTCCGGGCCTAAACCGGCGCTGCCCAAAACAATACTTTACACGCTCAACCCCAAGGATTATTATCCCCTGGCGACCATAATGGGCGGGTTTCAGGACAATTACGGAAAAGAGGAAGGCCGTAAAGGCATAGAAGGCAAAATGCAGCTTGGCTCCGCATGGTGGTTCTGCGATCACAGGGACGGCATGGAAGAACAGATGCGTGTTCTTGCCGCCGTGGGCCTCTTGCCCGCCTTTGTGGGTATGCTTACAGACAGCCGCAGTTTTCTTTCCTATCCGCGGCATGAATACTTCCGGCGCATACTCTGCAACCTTATCGGCCTCTGGGTGGAGAACGGTGAATACCCCAACGATGCGGAAAAACTTGCAAGTATTGTGCGGGGCGTTTCATTTGAAAACGCAAAAAAATACTTCGGTTGACGGCGGTTTTTCCCCTATCGCTGTACCCGGCCCGAAGCGTCTCCGCCTGAAAGTTTTTTTACCTCGTCTGCGGAAACATGGTTAAAATCCCCTTCTATGGAATGTTTAAGGCAGCTTGCCGCAACGGCAAATTCCAGGCTTTCCTGAAGGCTCATCTTGTTTAACATTCCATAGATAAGGCCCGCTCCAAAACTGTCGCCGCCGCCGACACGGTCTACAATGCGGACGGCGTATTTTTTGGAAAAGTACGCGGCGCCGCCTGAGTAAAGCATGGCCGCCCAGTTGTTGTCATTGGCGGAAAAGGACTCCCGCAGGGTAATCGCAACCTGCTTAAAGCCAAAGCGTTCCGTCAGCGCCGCTGCAACCTGTACGTATCCCGCGTTACTGATTTTACCGGAAGAAACGTCCGTGTTTTCCGCATGAATCCCGAATACGTCGGAAGCGTCTTCTTCATTGGCGATGCAGAGGTCTACATACTTCATTAAGCCGCCCATTACCTCTGCGGCTTTTTCCCTTGTCCAAAGGTTTTTCCGGTAGTTAAGATCGCAGGATACGGTAATGCCCGCTTCTTTGGCGGCTTTACACGCGTCCGCGGTTATGGCCGCCGCATTATCGGAAAGGGCGGGGCTGATGCCGGTAAAGTGGAACCATAACGCTCCTTCAAAAATGCGCTTCCAGTCAAAGTCCGCCCGTTCCGCTTGTGCAATGGCGGAATGAGCGCGGTCGTAGATCACCTTGGAGGGGCGTTGGGACGCTCCTTTTTCCAGAAAGTAAATTCCCACCCTGTTTCCCCCGCGGACAATGAGGGAAGTGTCCACTCCGAATTCCCGGAGTTTGTTTACCGCTGCCTGTCCAATTTCATGTTTGGGAAGTTTGGTTACAAAGGCCGCGTCCATGCCGAAGTTAGCCAGAGACACTGCAACATTCGCCTCGCCGCCGCCGTAAGTGGCGCCGTAACTCCCCGCCTGCACAAAGCGGTAATAGCCTTCCGGCGCAAGGCGCAGCATTATTTCACCAAAGGTAATGATCTTTCCCATAGCTCTTTCCTTAATTATGGTAATTGTGATAAATCAGGATGTACCGCGATGAAGCCTTACTAGCAAACTAATTGTAACTGGTATAACATACTTATAGCAAGGAGAACAAATGCGCTTAACCGATAAAACGCTGGAAAACAAAACTTTTTGGGAAAACGCGGGGATAAGGCTTCCCCGCTTTGACCGGGCCGCGATGATCGCCGCCACCTCCGCCGCTGTTCAGTGGGTTCATTTTGGAGCGGGGAATATTTTCCGGGCCTTTCCCGCCGCGCTGGCCCAAACGCTGCTGGAGCAGGGGCTCCTCAAAACAGGCATTGTTGTTGCGGAAGGTTACGACGGTGAAATTATAGACAAGTGTTTTAACCCTTACAATAATTTGTGCATCCTCGTAACGCTAAAATCAGACGGAACCACGGACAAGCAGGTTATTGCCGGCATCGCTTCTTCCTATAGGATGGATAACAATGACTTTATAAAGCTGCGGGAATTCTTTGCATCCCCCTCTTTGCAAATGGCAAGTTTTACCATTACGGAAAAAGGTTACAACCTGACAGACAGGGACGGAGCGCTTTTGCCGGAAATACAGGCAGACCTTGCCGCAGGCCCTAAGACATCTAAAAGTTATCTGGGCCGCATTGCCGCCCTGTGCCATGAACGGTATGTCTGCGGCGCTCCGCCGCTGGCCCTGGTAAGCATGGACAACTGTTCCCATAACGGCGACAAACTCTTTGCCGCAATGGAGACTTTTGCCTCCGGCTGGGTTAAAAACAACGCGGCGGAAGCGGGCTTTTTGGACTATGTGCGGAACCGGGAAAAACTCTCTTTCCCCTGGACTATGATCGACAAAATAACCCCCCGGCCCGATGAGGCCGTGCGGGAAATGCTGGCCGCTTCCGGCTTGGAGGATGTGCAGGGCTTTGTAACGGAAAAAAACACTTACGTTGCCCCCTTTGTAAATGCCGAGGAAACCCAGTACCTGGTGGTGGAAGACGCTTTTCCCAACGGCAGGCCGCCTTTGGAAAAAGCGGGGGTGTTGTTTGCGGACAAGGAAACCGTAGACAGGATTGAAAAGATGAAAGTCTGCACCTGCCTTAACCCCCTGCATACGGCCCTCGCTGTTTTTGGCTGCCTTTTGGGTTATACCCGCATCAATGAAGAAATGAAAGACGGTGATCTGGTAAAGCTCATAGAAGGAATCGGTTACCGGGAAGGACTGCCGGTGGTGGTCGATCCGGGTATCATTAAGCCAAAGGATTTTATCGATCAGGTAATCAAGGTGCGACTTCCCAATCCCTTTATGCCCGACGCCCCCCAGCGCATTGCCATGGATTCTTCACTTAAAATTCCCATCCGCTTTGGAGAAACGATTAAGGCGTATTTGAAAGCAGGTAAAAATCCGGAAGAGTTACGACTCATCCCCCTGGTTTTTGCCGGATGGCTCCGCTATCTTTTGGGGCTTGACGATGAGGGCAAACCCTTTGAAGTAAGCCCCGATCCCCAGTACGAAAGCTTGGCGGCGGCCCTTTCCGGGATCAGTCTGGGGCGGGATGGAGCTTCAGAACCGGAATCCGGGCCTCTGAACAAGTTTCTCCACGATAAGCTGGAACCGATCCTTTCCAACCCGGCGCTGTTCGGCGTAAATCTTTACGAAGCGGGTTTGGCAAGCCGGGTGGAAAAACACTTTGCGGAATTGATTGCCGGGCCGGGAGCGGTGCGGAAAGTTCTTTCCCGCATGGTTGGGTAGACACGGAGTTCTTTATGCCCAGACTGGATAAAAGCATAGACGCGTTACTGGAATCTTATTCCAAATACGGCCTTGTAAATCCCGCGGGGGAGGCAAACCTTCCTTCCAAACGGAGCATTGAAACAATACTGCGGGAACTTACGGAACTCCTCTTGCCCGGATTCGGCGAAACGGACGCCCTGGATCACGACAAACTTGCCCTGATCACCGCCGAGCGGGTAAACCGCGTTGCCCGGAATCTGGAACAGGAAGTGGAGAAGAGCGTTGCCTTTGGGTTACGCAATGCCGCTGATACTGTCAATGCCGCTGACAGCGTTAATACCGGCGGCGCTGCCGGTGTTCCGTCAATGCCGGAAGCCGCCGGGCAAAACTTCAAGGAAAGTTTCCCGAAAACTTTCACGGGCTGCCATGCCGGGGCGGAAATTTTGGTAGGAAGTTTTTTCCGCGAGCTTCCCGCCATCCGCGCCATGCTGGGTACGGACATCCGCGCCGCCTTTAAGGGAGACCCGGCGGCGAAAAGCCTGGATGAGGTGATACTTTCCTATCCGGGCCTGGAGGCGATTCTGGTTCACCGGTTGGCGCACTTTTTATGGCTGCAGGGAATACCCCTGATCCCCCGGATGATGAGCGAATATGTGCACAGCAGAACCGGCATAGACATACACCCCGGCGCTGAAATCGGCGAATCCTTTTTTATCGATCACGGTACGGGAGTGGTCATAGGGGAGACAACGGTGATCGGGAAAAATGTCAAGCTGTACCAGGGAGTTACCCTGGGGGCGCTTTCCGTAAAGAAAGAGCTGGCGGGAAAAAAAAGGCACCCTACCATAGAGGATGATGTTACAATCTATGCCGGAGCAACCATTCTGGGGGGCGGTACGATCATAGGCTGCGGATCGGTTATCGGGGGAAATGTGTGGATAACAAAGTCAGTTCCCCCCGGTTCAACAATATACGCCGACGAAATGGAACGACGGTAATTGCGGATAGGGAATCCGGCTATAGGTAATGCATGTGCGTTTACTTTAGAAGAATATAACCACGGAGGTCACGGAGAAACACGGAGTTTTAATACGATTTTGGTCTTTTCCTCCGTGTACTCCGCGGTAAAAAATTCTTAAGTTAACGCATATGATAGGTAATTCGGCGGGTTTCCGTGTTAACGCCGCAGCGCGTTATGCTAAGCGGGGAGGGGGCCCATGTGGGCGGCGCAGATTGCCGCTCCCAGCGCGTCGGCGGCATGATCCGGTTTGGGAATTACCGGAAGGCCCAAAATAAAAGCGACCATTTTCTGAACCTGCTCTTTTTCCGCCTTTCGTACTCCAACAACCGCCTGTTTTATCTGGTTGGGGGTAAATTCCGCCAAGGGTAAATTCCGCTCCGCCATTGCCAGGGACAGTACCCCCCGCGCTTCCGCTACGGCAATAGCGCTGGTAACATTTTTCCCAAAGTACAGGGTTTCCATGGCCGCCTCGCCGGGAGTATAGGTATCCATAACGGTGTTTATCTGGTTATAGATAAAAAAAAGCCGCTGGGGCCTGGGCAGGGCAGCTTCTGTTTCTATACAGCCGTGCGCCAGATACTGTATCCGGCTTTTTGCATAATCAACAATGCCCCAGCCGGTGGAAGCCAGGCCGGGATCAATACCGATAATGCGGCGTTTAACCATTATTCCGGGGAAAAGCCTTCGGGAAGCGCCATATTATGGTATACGTTCTGGACATCGTCGTTTTCTTCCAGCCTGTCGATCATCCGCAGAGCTTTGGCTGTAGCGTCGTGGTCCAGGGTAACTTCCGCATCGGCGACCATGCTTATTTCCGCGTTCAATGTTTCAAAATTCTTGGCGCTTAAGGCTTCCATTACCCCTTCAAAATCTTCCGGAGCGCTGGTAACCTCTATAATGCCGCCCACGGCGAAAACGTCTTCCGCCCCTCCCTCCAGGGCCGCTTCCATTACCTGGTCTTCAGTGTATTTTTCCCCGTCCAGGGTGATGATCCCCTGGCGCTTAAAAAGCCGCGCCACGGAACCGGCCTTTGCCAGTTCACCTCCGCCCCGCGTAAGGATATTCCGCACATCCGCAGCGGCCCGGTTTTTGTTGTCGGTAAGCACTTCTATAAGGAGCCCGACCCCGCCGCCCGCATAGGCTTCATAGGTAAGTTCTTCATAGGTAACCCCTTCCAGTTCGCCCGTACCTTTCTTTATTGCCCGGTCAATGTTGTCCTTGGGCATATTGGCGCCCCGCGCCTTAATGATGGCCGTCCTGAGCCGGGGATTTGCTTCCGGATTGCCCCCGCCCATACGGGCCGCTATGGAAATTTCTTTGATAAGCTTGGTGAACATCTGCCCCCGTTTTGCATCGGCGGCGCCCTTGGCGTGCTTAATTGTCGCCCATTTACTATGGCCGGACATAATTTCTCCTTCCTGCTTGCATAATTAAGTTAAGAGTTTTTAATTCAAGAAAAGAAAACAGAGGGGAAACAAAAACCATTGTTCCCCCATAAATCCATTTACTGACGGGCTTCCCACTTGCCCTTGGCGATAGCTTTTTCCATGGAATCCCGAACCAGCCTGTCGAACCATTCATAATTAAACGGTTGTTTGGTTCTGATAATCGGCCTGACTACGGAGCGCTCCATCTGCTCATAACAAGTTTCGCACAGATCCCTTTCAGACACATGGAAATAACCGCGCTGGTTAACTTCGGTGGTAATGTCCTTATGGCATACATCACACTTTAAACTTTTCATGGTAACTCCTCTTTAAGAAGAACATTCAAATAATGAATAATCAAAATAATGAATATTCAAATATAGGTTAAAACTAAGTATACCACTTTAATAAAAAAATGTAAAGTGGTTTTATGGAAAAAGAGCCCCTCATTATTGCCGAATTGGGCACTGCCCACGGGGGAGATACGGTTAAAGCGCGGGAACTCATTGCCGCCGCCGCCGAATCCGGGGCGGATTGCATAAAATGCCAGATTGTCTTTGCGGATGAGATTCTGCACCCTAAAACCGGTTTGGTACGGCTTCCGGGGGGTGAAATTCCCCTGTATGACGTATTCAAGGGGCTGGAGCAGGACGAAGATTTCTATAGAAGGATGAAAGATGATGCCGAAACACGGGGGCTTCTTTTTCTGGCAACCCCTTTTGGCCCAAAAAGCGCCGCTCTGCTCAAAAATCTGCGCCCTAATGCGGTAAAAATCGCTTCGCCGGAGCTAAATTATACCGCCTTGCTGGAAGAAACCGCCTCCTGGGGCGTGCCGGTATACCTTTCTACCGGGGTTTCCACCCTGGGAGACATAGAAGAGGCGGTGAGTACGATTTTACGGGTTTTGACCGGAATGCCAGAAAAAGATTCCACTGTACCGAATGAAAACACCTTAGCGCCGGAGGAATCCGCCGGGAAAGGGAGAGACATCACCCTGCTTCACTGTATTACCGCCTATCCCGCCCCGCCGGATGAATATAATCTGCGGATTTTGCCCAATTTGGCGGGGATTTTCGGCTTTCCGGCAGGATTGAGCGATCATTCTCTTGACCCGGTACTGGTTCCCGTCTTAGGAGCCGCCCTGGGCGCTGCGGCGCTGGAAAAGCATTTTTGCCTTTCCAGAAGTGATACGGGCTTGGACGACCCCATTGCCCTGGAACCCTCCGCTTTTGCCCGGATGTCCTCGGCGGTTCGCCGAGCCGCATCCATGGAAAAAGAGAGCGTTATAGAAGAAATGAAGGCCGAGTTCGGCCCTGATCTGGTAGAAAAGACGCTGGGAAACGGGATAAAAGCCCTAGCCCCCTCGGAAAGCGGCAATTACGGCAGGACAAACCGCTCAATTCACGCCCTGCGGGACATTGCTCAAGGGGAAACGATACGGGCGGACGCGGTGCGGGTACTCAGAACAGAAAAGATACTCCGGCCAGGCATTCATCCGCGGTGGGAAAAAGACCTCCCTGGCCGGAAGGCCCGGAATTTCATCCCTGCCGGAGAGGGCATTCGATTGGAGGACATTTAAGATAAACGCATTCAGGAAATCATAAAAAGCGCTAACTTGAAAAAAAAATAAAAAAACTGCACAATTAAATAATTATTCGAGGCTTTTCCAAAACTTCAGTTTTTGGAAAAGCTATCTTAGATTTAATTGAAAAACTGGCCTTTTGGACAGTTTTTCTAAAGCCATTTCCAAAACTAACCGAGTTTTGGAAATGGCTCATTCCCTATAAATTTATATATATTAGGGATTGTACATAAGGGAGGAAGAATGGCAAACGCACCGGTCGGAGCAGCGCAGTACCTGGCCCGATTTGGCGAACAACGTATAGACTGCAGCCAATATACTCTGGCTAAACTGGGTGTAGACCGCAGCCATTGTTTTTTAAAAATAGAAGATTACATGATACTCTGCATACCTTTTCAGTTTGGCTTTAAACGTTCCCTCTTTATGGCGTCTCTTTCAAAACAAGAGCTTGTTTTTTTCCAAAAATATGTCAATTCCATTGCCAATTTATCCATTTCTTTTTTGCTGCCGGGCAGGTCGGAGCCGTTGAACTTTTTTATCCGCTGTACCATTGCCAAGATTGGCCAGATGAAAGGCCGGGATAATGTGAGCATTTTTGTGGTAGATTTCAAGCTTGCCCCGGACGAATTGGTACGCATTCTGGGAAGGTTTTTGGAATTCCAGGATAAGCTCCGGGTTCAATACGAAGATTACGGAAAAACGCTGATTCGCATAAACCCTGACATTGCAAGAATCATGGGGTACAATATGTTTGCCTCCATTGCGGACGGTACTCCGGAGGGAAAGCGTATTCAGTTGTTGAATGTAAGCAGCAAAGTAATTGAATTCCTGGAAGCGGCGGGCTCCCCGGTCCGCGCTGTGGGAACTGAATTAAACTACCATTTGTTCTTCAAAAAGTACCGTGTTTCCGTTTCCGGAAAAGTTTCGGCATCCGGCACTCTTCCACAGGGCATAGTCCGCACCGTCAGTTCCCTGGACTTTAACCCGGAACTGGTAGAAAT
This sequence comes from Spirochaetaceae bacterium, assembly GCA_031283025.1. GTDB lineage: Bacteria > Spirochaetota > Spirochaetia > Treponematales > Breznakiellaceae > WRIV01. The sequence goes on from JAITCP010000095.1 coordinate 13,823, forward strand.
TCTTGATGATTACTGGCTTAAAATCCGTTCCGCTCCCGGAGGAATAACGCTCTAATGCCGCTTATTGAACCCCGTGTTCTAAAGGGCTTTAGGGATTTTCTTCCGCCCCAGGAATTGGCCCGCCGGAACATGGTAGAAAAAATAGAAAAATCGTTCCGTTCCTTTGGATTTATCCCCATTGACACTCCGGCGCTTGAGTACGCGGAAATCCTTTTGGGCAAGGGCGGCGGTGAAACGGAAAAGCAGATATACCGCTTTACCGATCACGGGGGAAGGGATGTGGCCCTCCGTTTTGACCTTACCGTTCCCTTTGCCCGTTTTGTGGCTGAACACCGGGGCGATCTTGTTCTTCCCTTTAAGCGCTACCACATCGCCAAAGTTTGGCGTGGGGAAAATACCCAGCGGGGAAGATACCGGGAATTTACCCAGTGTGATTTTGACATTGTGGGGAGCGACGGAGCCGCGGCGGATTTTGAGATTCTCCTTATGATACGGAACACCCTGCGGCCCCTCTGCGGCGATGGGGTTGTTATCCGCCTTAACCACCGGGGCCTCTTTAACCGTTTTTTATCGTCCCTGGGCGTAATGGAACAATCGGCGGAAATACTAAGGCAGGTAGACAAACTTGCCAAGGTTGGCAAAGACGGCGTGCAAAAACTGTTGGAAGAAATTACCGGAAAAACAGAAAGCCTGCGTATCCTTGACTTTGTTTCCCTGGAGGCTGAGGGCGATTATGAAACTGTGCTGGAAGCGCTCAAGGCAAAAGCGGGGGAGGGGGAAGACACCCGGCGGCTGGAAGAACTGCGCCGTTTTATGAAGGATGCCGGGGCGGCGGACGGCTTTATTCTTGATCCTTCCATTACAAGAGGTCTGGATTATTATACCGGAGTGGTCTATGAAACTTTTCTTACCGGATTGCCTGACATAGGTTCGATTTGTTCCGGGGGCCGCTATGACAACCTGGCAGGGCTTTATTCAAAAGATAAAATCTGCGGGGTGGGCTCTTCCATCGGGCTTGACCGGCTCCAGGCCGCACTTGAAATATTGGATGCGGAAAATGCCCATGCAGGTTCCTGCTGTGCCGCCTTGGCCTGCCTGGAAGCGGGGGACGCCGGAAAAGCCCAAAAAGCGGCGGAGGCATTCCGCCTAAAGGGAATTACCTGCGAGGTTTTTCTTGAACCGAAAAAACTTACCCAGCAGTTTATGCTTGCGGAAAAGAAAGGCATACCCTGGGTGATCATCCCTGAAGATGATTACAGCCGCTTTACTCTGCGGAACATTGCCGCCCGTGAAAACAAAGAAAGCCTGGATGTAGAAGATGCGGCAGATGCAATGGCGGGGATGTAAGGAAACTGGCAAAAGCTCATTATGTGCGGATTTTGCCAGGAACCTTAGGATTATTGGCAACATAGTTTAATACCTTTGCCATTACGCTGGTATAGCCTTTACCGAAAGCTTTATATTTTGAAAGGCAATCCACGTATATGTTGGCGTATTTTATAAAAATGTTGGGGTTTTTAGGCGGAAATTGAAGGTTTTTAGGGTAAAAAGCCAGTATCTGCCATTAATACGGCATTTACTTGTTTGCAAACGCCGACTGTTATATAATTAAAATATGGAACCTGAATAAACCTATTGGAAAACTAAAGATGTGTCGGATACCTTAACTGAAGTTTTAAACAACTCTAATGAAAGAAAGATCTGCTTGCTGAAGGCATACGCGTAATATGAAACGCGGTGCATTACTGAAAATTAGACTTGTTCAAGAACCCGGTTGGTTCTTGAACAAGTTAAGCAAAATACTGTGTATTTTGCAGTTTCAATAGGAAGTTGTTCAAAAACTGAAGTTTTTGAACAACTCTATTCTCAAAGCGCAAGGGTGTATTTTTGTCGAACATGGAAGCAGGCACGATCAATATGGTAAACGCATATAGTGCCGCCATGAGCGTAACTCGCTGTCGTTAAATTTCCGGTCGATTACATTATACGCTAATTTTAAGAATTTTAGAACAACCATATACCAATTTGCTTTTTGGGATTAATTATCACGATAAATAACTCCGCTTTTGCCCGCCACATTACTATATTATATACTATGGGTGAAAATAATAAAGTTTTACCAAAGATTAACCGCAAATCCGCAATAAGCAAACTTGGCGGCATAAAGGCGCGTGAAATTTCCAAACGTCGCGCCGTCATAGTCGCCGCGCTGAATAAGGCAATTGAAATCTTTACTTCCAATGACGAAGAATCATTTGATGAAGTAATGACCAAAGGAATATGTACAATAGCGGACGCGGTGGGTTTGGATCGCGTCATCATTTACGGGCTGTTGGAACAGGAAAATAATAGGTGTTTTGGACAAATTTACCGTTGGGACAAACTGAAAGGCGGGCTGACGTTTCCCGACGTTGAACTGAAAATTATACCCAATATTCCGGTACTCAAACGCTGGATTTCCGTCATATCGAAGAGCGGCTGCGTGCGGATTCGGGAAAGCGATTATTCAGAAGACGAGGCTGCTTTTTTGCGCGTGTACGGCGTTAAGTCGATAATACTCATGCCCATCTTCACGCGCGGCGAGGTTTGGGGAGCCGTCGCCTTTCAGGACCAAAAAAACGACCAATATTTTGACGAAGGTTGCGCCGATCTGCTGCACTCTGCGGCGCGTTTATTCGCAAACGCCATTTTCAGGGCGAAAATGACGAACAGCGCGGGAAAAGCAATAGAAGCGCTCAAGCGCCGCGAACAAATGGCGGATACGCTGAACAGAGTCGC
>JAITCP010000077.1 GCA_031283025.1 Spirochaetaceae bacterium
GTAGGTTTTCCGTTGTTGGTTATCACCACTTTGCCGTCTTTAGACAACTTATGCCAGATATTTTTGGACGATGCCCTCAATTCACGAACTGATAAAAAATCCATTTCATGCGCTCCTTATAACAATAGTGTACACGATTGTAGACACACTTGTCAAATAGGGTTTTTATGGGAATCTCTAAAAACTTCAGTTTTTAGAGATTTACCGCTGAAAAACGCCCTTATCTCTTTGCAGGATATGGCATCGTGTTATGTCCAAATTTGTGATAATGGTTTGTGTTCATTGTAAATCATTCCTTAATCCTCCAGATGAGCCAGAGCAAAGGAAATGTGATAACAATAATCGCCTAACTGTTCCAGGTGGCGGATAAAGTCGATAAATAGAAGTTCGGTTTTGACATTTTCTCCCGCTTCTATGCGTTTCCGCCCATACTTGCGCAGTTTGTTGCGTTCCTTGTTGATCCGGCCCTCTGCAAGCGCCGCCTGCTCAGACTCTTCCGGTGTCAGAATTCTGCCAAGACGGGTTTGGACAAAGTTAAGGAATTCGCCAACCAGGCCGGTATAGGGAACGAGCGCTTTCATGGATTCGCCCTTAAAGACCAGGTCTTTCTTGACGCTCCGCTCCAGTAAAAGGCTTGCTGTATAACAGTCATCGGTCATATTTTCCAGGTCTGCAACAATCCGCAGGAGGCGGGAAATACGCCGTTCCGAACGCTGATTGAGCATCTGCCGGGCACACTCCATAAGGAAGTGGGTCAGCTCTTCCCGCATCTCGTCGGCGTAAATTTCCTTATCCCGCAGTTCCGCCGTCAGCTCTTCCACGGCCTTTTCCTGTTCCGGGCTGTCTTTGAGGGTGTCCAGTACTCCGCTGATTCTGCCGTACATGGAAGAAACGATACCCGCCATTTCACGGATTTCATTATTTGCCCGGTATATGTTCAGTTCCGGCGTGTTTTGGAAGGTGGCGGAAGTGTAGGAAAGCTTGTAATGTTTTTGTTCCGCCGATACGCCCTTGTCTTTGATAATTTTTTTAACCAGAGCGGCAAACTGGTTTACAAAAGGGAAAAAGAAAAGTGTGTTTACCGTGTTGAATACCGTGTGGAGCATGGCCAGATGGTTGGTGATTTCCGTTCCGGGCGTAACTATGTCTACCAATGCAAGCAACTGTCGGAAAAAAACCAATGCCCAAATCGTGCCGATTACATTGAAAAGCACATGAACAAGCGCCGCCTGCTTTGCAGCAGGTTTTGCGCCGATAGCGGCAAGAGCCGCATCAATGGTTGTACCGATATTGGCCCCCAGGATCATCGCTGCCGCCATTTCGTAGTTTATCGTACCCTGATGGGCAAGGGTCAGGAAGATCGCCGTCGCCGCAGAAGATGAATGAATAATAAGGGTAATTCCCAAACCCATACTGGTTCCCAGTAATATTGACATGAAACCCCGGTCCGAAAAGATGTTGATAAAGGCCAGAGTTTCCGTCGAAAGGCTGGGCATGGACTTGGTAAGAAAATCCAAACCCATAAAAAGAAGGCCAAAGCCCAGAAGTGAAACTCCCCAATCTTTGTGTTTCCATTTCATTGCCGACATGACAAAGCCTATGCCAACGGCGGGAAAGGCCAGAGCGCTTATTTTGAATGAAAAGCCGATGAGGGAAACAATCCATGCGGTGATCGTGGTGCCAATGTTGGCCCCCATGATCACTCCAATGGCTTGCTTGAGGGTAAGGAGGCCCGCATTCACAAAAGACACTACCATGACAGTGGTTGCCGAGGATGACTGGATTACCGCCGTAACTCCGAGTCCGGTAAGAACGGCGCTTAGCCGGTTTCCGGTCATAAAGGCAAGCGCCTTTTGCATACGCTGGCCGGCAGCTTGCTGAAGGCCGTCTCCCATCACCTTCATCCCATAGAGGAAAAGTCCCAAGCTTCCGGTTATGCTGAAGAAAATACCCAGATACCCCATGAACGGGATGCCTCCTTGCGATTTCTCCTGCTATATTAAACTATTTTAGCTTTTTTATTAAGATGGAAAAATGATTCAAGGCCAATCCTCGTTTCTGGTGGTTTCCGATTCCCACGGTAACACTGCGGCCCTAACGGCGATCCTTGCCTGGGCGCAAAATACCGGTGGCGTATCCGGCGGTATTTTTGCCCTTGACGCTGCGATTTTTCTGGGGGACGGCGTAGATGATCTGGCCCCCGCCTCCGCCCGTGCGGGATTCGCCCTTCCCTGGCATACAGTCCGGGGGAATGTGGACAACAATAGCTCCCTTCCCGGCAGCATGGCGCTGGAAATACCGGGAAGCAGCCGGGCAGTCCGTAAACTTTTTCTGACTCACGGCAATGTTTACCGCGTGGGAGAAGGCTGCCAAACCCTGGCCGCAGCCGCCCGCTCTAACGGAGCGGAAGCGGCCCTCTACGGGCATACCCATATCCCTTCGTGTACAATGCTGGACGGGATTTTCCTCCTTAACCCTGGCAGCATAGGCCGCCCCCGGAGCAATGCAGGCCACACTTTCGCCGTTCTGGAATGTCCCGCAGCCGGCCCTTTAAACGCCCGCTTTTTCAGCCTGACAAGCCGGGGCAGGAAAGACATTGTACAGGAACTGGAAATTTAGCATGAAAACCGGAGAACAGGCGGCAAAAGTGCAAACGGTAAAAGCCCCCCGTAAACTTACCGCCCGGGACTACCGCAAGGACGCCGTTACTTTGGCTCCAAAGCTTTTGGGAAAATTGCTGTGCCGGAAAATCGGGAACAAAATTATTAAGTGCCGGATAACGGAAACAGAAGCCTATTACGGCGAAACTGACACCGCCTGCCATGCCCACAAGGGAAAAACGGAGCGCACCAGGATCATGTACGAAGACGGCGGCCATGCGTACATCTATCTTTGCTACGGCGTGCACTGGTTGCTTAACGTTGTTACCGGAAAAAAAGATTTTCCGGAAGCAGTACTGATCCGGGGCGTGGAAGGATTTGAAGGGCCCGGAAGACTTACCAAACATTTACAGATAGACAAGATGCTTAACGGGGAAAACATGGCGGATTCAAAACGGCTATGGATAGAAGACGACGGCAAGCGGCCCGGTAATTCGCCCGGCGGACAGCCCGCCTTTACGGCTTCCAAACGGATTGGGGTTGACTATGCTTCGGAGGCGGACAAAAACAGGCTCTGGCGGTTTACTGTTGCCGCTGTACAGGCAGCCGCTCAGCGTAAATAGCTTCGATCTGCGGAGGCTCATTCAACACCATCAAACAACTGCGGGGCGGCTTTGCTCTTGGTTTTTCTGGCTTTCGCCGCTTTCACAGGTTTTGTTGCGGTTTTCGTCGGTTTCGCCTTCGTTGTTGGCTTTGTTGCAGTTTCCGCCGCTTTCGCCGGTTTTGCTGCGGTTTCTGTCGATTTCGCCTTCGCTGTTGGCTCTATCGCAGTTTCCGCCGTTGGTTCTATCACGGTTTCCGGTGCGGCGGCAGGGGAAGCCCGCAGGTGTTTTTCTACCGCTTCGATGGCCTGTACAAGCGTTTTCCTTCTGCCTGCCCCGGCAGCCCGGCGGCGCAGCTCCTCCAGGGAAAGTCCGGCAAAGCCCGGCAATTCCGCAAAGCGGGCAAAGATCGAATAACCCCTTAGAGACTGGACAGTAATTACTTTGTCTTCCCGAAAATTGTAGACCAGAACCAGCAATTCCCCAAAGGCAAAAAGCCCCCGCCGTTGTCCCACTCCTAAAATGCCCCGGCCCAGCCATTTCTGGATCACCTTTTGGTATTGCCGCACCTGAAACAAATACCCCAGCAGGTTTTGCAAGGCTATCAGTGAAAAAACTACCAGAAGGAAAAGCGTCTGTTGTCCGATACAAGCCTCCTCAGGGTCTTGCCCTTAATTTAATAATATAGAACAATTAAAATGTGATAAAGTATTTGTTTTTGTTGGTTTTATTCCCACTTTCCTCCGCTCTTTACGCCGATGTTTTTACCTTCAAGGCGGATCGCATGAGCGGAAACCGCGCTTCCGGTAAAGAAACGCTGGTTCTTGTGGGGCATGCGGAAGTCCATTCCGATACGATCCTCCTCCGGGCGGATCGCATTGAAATTCAGGGTAAAGATAACGAATTTATCGATTGTTCCGGTACTGTCTGGGGTTTTGAGGAGGAAAAAAACATCCTCTTTCAAAGCGACAGGCTGCGTTATGACCGGAAGCTCAAAATAGCCCGGCTTGAAGGGAACGCCACCCTGGAAGATCGGCAGAACGAAGTCGTGGCCAAGGGCCGTTTTATTGAATACAACGATAAAACCGAAATAGCGGTTTTTCAGGTGGCTGTCCGGCTTTTTAAGGAAAACATCGTGTGCCGTTCCGAATATGCCGTGTACCGTCGGAAGGAAAAACTGCTGGACCTTTCGGGCTTTCCGGTAGTATTCAAAAAGAAAGACGAATTCCGGGCGGAACGAATCCGGGTGGATTTGGACACAGAAGATGTAACTATGGAAGGAACCGTTTCCGGTTCTGTCAAAAGCGGGGACTAATGGATGCCTTATCGGTGGCGGAGCTCCATAAATCTTTCGGGCGCCGGGAGGTAGTCCGGGGCATTGATTTTTCCATGCAAAGCGGGGAAGTGGCCGGCCTCTTGGGCCCCAACGGAGCGGGAAAAACCACCACTTTCTACATTATTGTCGGCTTTCACCGCCCTTCTTCCGGACGGGTGCTGATCAACGAAAAGGATATTACCAAAGAACCCATGTACCAAAGGGCAAGGCTGGGGATTACTTACCTTCCTCAGGAAGCCTCGGTTTTCCGCAAACTAACGGTAGAAAAGAACATCTGGGCGATTCTGGAAACCCGCCGGGGAATGGACAAAACCGCCAGAAAGGAGCAACTGGAACAGCTCTTGAGCGAATTCGGCATTGACAAGATACGCCGCCAGTACGGTTATACCCTTTCCGGCGGAGAGCGCCGCCGTACCGAAATTGCCCGTGCGCTTGCAACAAACCCCAAATTTCTTCTGTTAGACGAGCCCTTTGCCGGCATCGATCCCAAAACGGTTTTTGAACTTAAAGAGATTATCCGCCGCCTGGCCGACAAGGGAATAGGCGTGCTGATAACCGATCACAATGTGCGGGATACCCTGGAAATCACCACCGAATCTTTTATCATCAATGACGGAACCATTGTTGCGCGGGGAAACAAAGACGCAATCCTTGAGAACGATATGGTCAGGGAAGTATATCTGGGCAGTGAATTCAGGATGTAGAGACTAATGGGATTTTTTAGGCTCCGTTTCCAGCCTACCCAATTCCCGCCTTTAGAACTCCGGTGTCCGGCTTCAAAACCCCGAATGCCGGGCACGGAAGCCGGAATGTTAACCGGCGTTCCCCGCACCCGCCAGCAGCCGGTTGAGCCGCTTTACAAAATCCGCCGGGTCTTTCAGTTTTATTCCTTCCACCAGCAACGCTTGATCCAGCAGTACCCCCGCCGTGTCGGCAATGCGGCTTTCATCCTCCGTATCTTTTAACGCCGTTACAATGGGGTGTTCGCCGTTTATTTCCAGAATTGGTTTGACCTCCGGCATATTGGCCTGGCCCATAGCCTTGAGCATCGCCGCCATCTGCATGGAAGGATCGTTTTCGTCCGCCACAATGCAGGAAGGCGAATCGTGAAGGCGGCGGGAAAGTTTTACATCTTTAACGCGGTCTCCCAGCGCCTTTTTGATTTTTTCGATCACCGGCTTTGCTTCTTTTTCCGCCTGTTTGTCTTTCTGTTCGCCCAATTCTTCGTCGGCCCCTGCACGGTTGACCGCCTTTAACTCCCAGCTTTTGGTTTCCATTTTGCCGTCAACGCCGGGCAGTTCCTTACGGTAACTGTGGAGCGAAGGGATCACAATGTCGTCGATTTCATCGTCCATGATAAGGACTTCTATGTCCTTTGCCTTGTATGCTTCCAGAAGCGGCGAAGCGCGGAGCGTCTTTTCATCACACCCGCTGGCTGCGCCCCCGCCTGTGATGTAGTAAATGTTTTTTTGATCCGCCTTCATCCTGGTTACATAGTCCGCAAAACTGGTCCAGCCGGCAGTATCGGACGAGCTTTCCACGGCGGTACTTTTGAAACGTATCAGCTCTTGCAGTGCATCGCGGTTGGCAAAATCCTGGTAAAGCCCTTCTTTAAGCGGGCGGTTGAATTCCTGAATAAAGGTTTCCCACTTTTTTTTGTTTTCATCGGAAGCACAAGCCCCGTCTGCCAGCGCTTTGAATTCGCCCAGCAGTTTTTTTACCGACGCATTCTTGATGTT
>JAITCP010000150.1 GCA_031283025.1 Spirochaetaceae bacterium
AGTTGTTCAAAAACTTCAGTTTTTGAACAACTTCCTATTAAAACTGCAAAATACGCAGTATTTTGCTTAACTTGTTCAAGAACCAACCGGGTTCTTGAACAAGTCTATTTCTTTGGTTAGTTGAACCGTTATTTGTTCCAGCGCCTTTCGGGCCGCTTTACGCCGTACATTGTTCCGGCTTCCTGTAAAATGGAATTCTGTTCCTTCTACCGTTATCTGGGGCAGGCTGCCTGAACGAAGCGCCGTGGCAATCCATACGGTGCCTACCGGAACGGAAGAACCGTCGCCGCCGGGCCCCGCCAAACCGGTAACGGAAACTGCCGCATCGGCGCCGCTTTTTTCAAGCGCCCCCAGAGCCATTGCCCGTGCTGTTTCCCCGCTTACCAGTCCGTATTCCTTAAGAAGCTTTTCCCCAATCCCAAGCATTGTTATTTTTGCTTCCCGTGTATAACAGACAAAGGAGCCCCAAAAACAGGCCGACGCTCCGGGTATCCGGGCTATTTTCTCCGCCACAAGCCCTGCCGTGCAGGATTCTGCGGTTACCAAACGAAGCGATCTGCCGGTTAAGAACCGTACCAGATGCCGGGCGGTGTTTAATCCCTTAATACTGCCCATAGGGTCTTTGCAAATCCGCCCTTATTTCTTTTGTTGGCCGGGAAAAAATGTCCACTTCCCGCTCCGTACCTGTCATAGTGCACTGACCCTCAAAAAGAACGCCGTCAGCAATGCGCAGCCGGGATGCCGTTATATCTCCCTTTAGCTGGGAGCCGCTTAACATATCTATTTTGTCCACCACCCGGACCTGGCCGATCACCGAACCATGAACGGTAAGGGAAGTAACTGAAATATGGCCGGCATCTACCGCCGCCCCCTTGTCCACAATCAACGCCCCGGTAGCTTCTATGGTGCCCTTGAATTTTCCCTGTATACAAAGGGTTTCCTTGAACCGTAATGAGCCATCCATGCTTACCGTATCACCCAGTACGATTACCTTTGACCTCTTCTTCCCCGGCTTCATCCTTCTACCTGTAAAGACTGGCGTATTTGTTTTTCCAAAATTGTAAGGCCAATTTCATTTTTCTTCAAGTTCTCCCACTCCGCTCTTGTTTTGTCAATGCGGGCGTCAAGATCGGCCATGCTTTTTCTTGCCTGTAGGTTTCTTTGCTTTGCATTTCCCAGCAGCGCGGCCATTTCCGCCGAAAGCGTACCGGTATCGATCCTGCCCATGGTAGCTTCCAAATCATCTATATGCTGTATAAATTCAAGGACATTGTTCTTTATGTCAATAGTAAATTCTTCCACTAATGAAAGCCGGGTCTCCCGAATCGCTATCTGGGTAAAAAGTTCCCGGTTACGAAGCACCGCCCTAATCCGGGCCAGCACCTCTGAAAAGTTAAATGGCTTTGTAATATAGTCGTCAATTCCCAGTTCAAAACCTTCTATTTTATCTTTTACGTCATCCAGGGCGGAAAGCATAATAATGGGGATTCCCTGAAGCCTGGAATCCGCCTTAAGAATCCTGGTTAATTCCCAGCCGGACATTTTTGGCATTATGTTATCCAGCATGATTAAATCCGGGAAGAATTTTTTAGCCTTTGCAAGGCCTGCCTCGCCATCCCCGGCTTTTTCTACTTCAAAACCAAGTTTAGTAAGCATTACCTCAAAGAATTCAAGGTTAATTTCTTCATCATCTATGACGAGTATTTTTTTGCGGGTATCCATGCTTAATGTCCCTTACCGTGTTTCCTATTTAGTATATACCGGATTGTACCGGTTAGCAAGAGTATTATGGCGGCGCCCAAAAAAAGCAACCCCCATAAGTCGCCCCAGACAGTATAGGGGGTGCGGCCTTTCATAAGGGGGACTTCTACAGCAATGGCCGTTTTTGTAAAGGGTTCCGCCAGGGCAAGAATCTTCCCCAAAGGGGCAATAGCGCAGGTTTGGCCCGATGAAGCGGCCCTGACCAGGGAACGGCGGTTTTCTACCGCCCGGAAAACGGCCATGGACAGGTGCTGCGCCTGGGAGGAAAGGCTTCCCGACCATGCGTCGTTGGTAAGATTAACAAGGAGTTCCGCCCCGCGGCGGGTAAAATCCCGGGAAATGGAGCCAAAACAATCCTCAAAGCAAATAAGCGCGGAAAACCGGAAGCCGCCGTCCTCAGGATAAGCGGCGCCGGCACGCCCCGCGTCAAAAACAACCGGTTCTTTTCCGGGTTTCCAAAAATGGGTATCCGCCTCCGTCAGGGTTTTGTAGAGCCGGGGAAAGGCTTTTTGATAGGGAAAATACTCAGCAAAGGGAACCAGACGCATTTTCCGGTATGTTTGCTGTAACTCGCCCTCCTTAAAAAGCAATGCCGCGTTATAATCCGCCCTGTCCCAGCGCCCTTCATTGCTTACTTCCAGCCGGGCATCATCGTTTCCGATTAAATAGGGAACTTTCTGGCTTTCCAGAAAATCCAGAAGCTCCCGTACTACCGGATAGTTATCGGCATTATCCCGATAGGTAAGGTGCCAGTAAATACGGGGGATAAAAGCCGTTTCCGGCCATACTACCAAGTCTGTATCTTCATCCAGGGCTTTTTGAGAAAGGGCAGTAAGGGCACGGAGGGAACTGCGGTAATTTTCTTCTTTCCAGGGATCGGCATTTTGTTGAACCAGAACGATTTTAAGCTCTCCGGCGCTTTTGCCGGTATAATTCAGATTTATTCCACCAAAAACAAGGGAAGCAGCCAGAGCGCCCAGCCAGGCGGCGGCGGCCAGCCGTTCCCGGCGGAAAAATACTCCCCATCCGCCCTTGGCGTCCTTTAGGCCCGCCCCAAGGTATACGGAGGGGAACAGTACCAGGGCGGAAACTCCCCATACGCCAAAAACCGAAGCAATCCCGATAAGAGCGGGAAATTCCCACTGGGTATAGCCGGTAATCCCGTAGGGGAAGCCCAAAAAACCCAGCGTCCGCAGGTATTCATAGGCAAGCCAGAGAAACCACTGGAGGAAATAGCCTTTTTCGGGGTAGAGGGTTACAGCCAGGCGCAATAGCGGGAAAAGAAAGGCCATGTAACAGAGCTGCAATAATGAAGCGATCGTGCCCGCCAGAGGATGAAAAGCCCCAAGCCAGGGGATGAAAAGGCTATACGAAGTATAGCCGTACAGAGCGCCCCAAAAGACCAGAGAAACGGCAGTGGAACGCGTTATTACCCAAAAAACCGGAACATAGGCTATCCAGGCAAGGAAGGGGAGCCCCGAACTGAACAAAGGATTGGGAAAAGAGAGGGCAAAAAGAACCGCCGCTCCCAGAATAGCCAATAAATTGAAGAAAAAGGGCTTTACTCGAAGGGAAAAACCGGATTCCACTATAATCCGCCGTCATCCCGAATCGGAAGGTTCCATAGGGCTTGCTTGAGCTCCCTTCCGCCCCTAAAAGCGGCTATTCCGTGGGAGGTAACTGACACCTCTTTGCCGGTTTTGGGGTTCCGGGCCTTCTTCCTTCCTTTACGTATCCTCACCTCAAACGTGCCGAACCCCCGGAGCTCTATCGCCATTCCTTCCACCAGGGTGTCTTTGATCACCTCAAAAACATGGTCTACCAACATTTTAACGTCTTTACGGTTTATGCCTGATTTTTCATAAACCGCATCAACGAGCTCTTGTTTGGTAAACTTAGTTTGGATCATGCCGTCCGGCACACGTCATTGGGCTGCTTTCAGGGTATTGAACAAACGCTGTATCCGCGATTTTTTCCGGGCGGCGGCGTTCTTTTTAATAACCCCTTTACCGGCGGCGGTATCTATTTTCTTTATCATGTCCTTAAGAGCGGTTTCCGCTTCCGCAGTTTCCTTCTTTTGGACCAGATGAACCACTTTCTTTGCGCTGGTTCTGACTGCGCTTTTTACAGCCTTGTTCCGCTTTCTGCGTTCTTCACTCTGCCGGTGCCGCTTTTCAGCGGATTTGCCTTTATTTATCAAAAAAACCTCCTAAAATAAGTGCAAAACTAACCAAGTTCTGCAATTTGCCGCCTACTTAAAGTCCGAAGGCCGCCTTTCGACCCGCTTACACTTATCACATTCCGCCTGGTTTTTTGACTTTCCGTTCTCAAAAACCGTCTTCATTTTAATTTCGCCCCCGCAGGAACATATAAATTTCTGGGTGGCGCTGGTAGTGCGTGAGTTCTTACTGGCTTGAGCCATAGTTTTCTCCTTGTATATAGTAGTTTACGGTTAAATTTACCAAAGAATGGGGGTTTTTGTCTATAGCCCACGCATCGGCAGCAGGGCAACAGCACTTACTCTATTTTGAGATATAATAAGCCATATTAACCATCGGGAGGGGGAATATGGAAATACAGGAAGAAGACATCCATAGGATGAAAGCGGCGTTAAGAGGC
>JAITCP010000152.1 GCA_031283025.1 Spirochaetaceae bacterium
AGTACACGCCAACGGCTGCAGGGGCGGTTACCGGTACAATAACCATTGTAAATAACAGCGAAATCCCCTCTTTTTCATTTACCGTAAAGGGGGGTAATTAGAGTGAGAGTACCTAAAAAAGCAAAATATCGGACTTTAAGACCGTTATACGGAGTAGGCTACTATTACTTTTGCACCGGCGCAAGCGTAAGATGATACCCCAGAGAACGCGCCACTTTGTCAAAAGTGCTGATACGAGGACCGCCGCTTTTGGCAAAGGAACGGCAAAGGCCGGAGCGGTCAACACCGGTATCACGGGAAACCGCCGGCTGCTCCGGTGAACCTGAGAGTAACGGCGAATACAACAACCAGTATTACCGTAGCATGGGATTCGGTCACCGGAGCGACACGTTATGAAATATTTGTAAACGGTTGGAGTTTAGGTTCCCAAACTGGAACTTCGGTACGGATTACCGATGTGTATTATGTTTACTTCAGCAATGGCAGCCAGACTTATACGGGTAAAACAGGTTCAAACTATGTTCGAGCGATGCGGGCATTTAGTCTTTAATTTACTACACGGAGCAGGGTTTATGAGAAGGCTTTTATAATGAGGCGGGCAGTACTTTCTTTAATTTCATTGTGCCTCGGAACCGCCTGGCCTGTATTGGTTTCTTCCTTGACATACCAGTCATGTTTTGCGCCATGACGCTCAAGTACTGCTCCAAGACCGGTTATTTTTTTTATAAGCTCTGTTCTTTTCATGCAATTTTTAGTTTTCCATGATGTTGGACAAAAGGAAAGTCAAAGGTTTGTATGTCTTCGTATAAAGAACGGAGCATGTCTTCAAATTCCTCTATGGTTTCTCCCTGGGTTGTATAATCGGGATAGTCGTCCAGATGACCCACATACCACCCATCATCTTTCCAATAAGTATAACTCAGTTCCATAGTGTTCTCCCTCTGTAATGGGTATACCATATACTATAGAAAACTGCAATGTACCGTGGAATTATCGGCAACGCGATGGCATCAATCACCAAAAGGGCTATTACTTTCGAACCGGCGCAAGCGTAAGGTGATACCCCAGGAAAACTGCCGGCATACCCTGCGCTTTTGCCGCAACCTCCAGGGTATGGGCAGGCATTTTTCCCGCTTCTTCCCCATAGCCATTCCCGCCATTTTCCCGTATACTGGCAATAAGGAGTAAATTATGTCAGCAATCACACAAAACAAACAGGGTTTGAAGGTCCTGGTAACGGGGAGTATTTTACAGTTATTTCTGGGAATTCTCTATGTATGGAGCGTTTTTGTAAAGCCGGTCAGCGACTTCTACAGTTGGTCTGTTGACGGCGTAAAACTAACGTCTTCGTTTATGCTCTGCTTTTTCGTCATAGGCATATTGGCCGGAGGAAAGGCGCAGACAAAAATTGGCGTAAAGCTAACCACATTGATTGGCGGGCTTATGGTCGCTGTGGGTATGCTGGCGACGGCGCTGATACCCGCCGGCGGGAATGCGCCCGTCTTCCTTATTTATCTTTTTTACGGTATTATAGGCGGCTTTGGTGTGGGAGCGGGGTATAACGCGAACATTTCCACGGCGCAAAAGTGGTTTCCGCAAAACCGGGGCTTTGCCACAGGGATAAGCGTCTGCGCGTTTGGTCTCTCGACTGTTATTTTCGCGCCGTTGGTTACCATGTTAAACCAAATATTTGCGGTGAATTATACGTTCCTGATCTTAGCCGGAGCTTTCGCGGCGGCAGTTCTTCTGCTGTTCAGTTTTATCAAAACGCCGGAGCAGGTCCCGAATGCGGCAGCGCCCGTCTTGAAGGGTAAACAGTACACAACAACCGAGATGATTAAAACCCCGCGCTTCTACCTGATCGCTCTGTCACTAATGTTCGGAACTTCCGTTTTTTTCATCATCCTCCCAAGTCTTAAGGATTTGGCGGCGGACAGGGGGCTGGCTTCCTTTGCAACGGGGATTGTCATGTTCACAGGCATAGCTAACGCGCTCGGCAGGCTTGGCACGCCGCTTCTGTCCGATAAAATCGGCAGGGAAATGGCCGATGTGATTATTCTGGCCGTAACCGCGCTCGGCGCTTTTGGGCTTTGTTTTGCCAATGGGATTCTGCTGATTGTGATCATCGCCGCGGTGGCGTTCTGTTACGGCGGTTATTCGGGGTTGTATCCCGTTCTGACTTCAGAAAATTTCGGCATTAAAAATGTTGGCTCCAATTACGGCGCTGTCATGGTGGGCTTTATGCTCTCCGCGCTGTTATTCCCGATTGTGATCAACAAAATCGGGGATCAACAGTTAAGATTTTTCATACTTGGCGCTCTGGCGGCTGTCGGGGCAGTGCTGGTTGTCATTCTGAAATTGATGAACTTAAAAAAGGTAAAAGAAACGGAGTAATGAAACGGCTCCTGATGGGCAATGAAGCCATTGCATTAGGCGCTATGCGCGCCGGAGTTCGTGTTGTAACCGGTTACCCCGGCACTCCTTCCACAGAGGTGCTGGAGACTGTGGCAAAACACAACGACGGCGGCGTTTATGTGGAGTGGTCTGTCAACGAAAAGGCCGCTCTTGAAGTTGCCGCCGGAGCCGCCTACTCAGGCGCGCGGGCTATGGTAACAATGAAACAGGTTGGCCTGAACGTCGCCTCCGATCCGTTGGTGAACGTGAATTATATCGGGGTAAAGGGCGGCATGGTCGTTGTCGTCGCCGATGACCCCGGGCCAATCTCCTCTCAAAACGAGCAGGACACCCGCCACTTTTCAAAGTTTGCAAAAGTGGCGTTATTTGATCCGTCCACGCCGGAAGAAGCGTACCTTATGATCGCCGACGCTTTCGCTCATTCGGAAAAATACGGCGCGCCTGTTTTGTTCCGCCCCACGACACGCGTGTGCCATAGCTGCGCTTCCGTAGAAATACTGGAAGACCTGCCCCGGAGCGAACCATGCGGTTTTGTAAAAGACAGCAAGTGGGTGATTTTTCCCCGGCTGGCTTATGCGAATAAGCCTAAAATTGAAGAAAACTTGAAGGCGATGATAGGGGAGTTTTCCGCTTACGATAAAAATATGCTTACAGGGGCGGGCAAAAAAGGAATAGCGGCAGGCGGAGTAAGTTACGCCTACACGCGCGAAGCTCTACAAAACCTGGATATTAAAGAAACAGACTGCAAACTTTTCAAAGTTTCCACATACCCGTTCCCGGAAAAATTAGCCCTTGAATTTTTACAGGGGCTGGACGAGGTTCTTGTTATCGAAGAACTTGATCCGGTTATTGAAAATGATCTTGTCCGCCTTTGCGGGCTGCACTTCCTGAGCGTAAAAATATTCGGCAAGCGCAGCGGGCATATCCAGATTGCCGGAGAGAATACCGCAGACAGCGTGAAGAAAGCTGCAGCGGCTTTTCTTGGGAAAAAGACGGCGGAAGCCGAAAGCGTGGCGTTCCCCCCTCTGCCCGTCCGTCCTCCGGTACTTTGCGCGGGATGTCCTCACCGCGCTTCTTTTTTCGCTGTTAAAGAAACTGCAAAGGGCAGGGCCGCCGTTTTTTCGGGAGACATCGGCTGTTACACGCTTGGCAATGCGCTGCCGCTCAACATGGTAGACACTTGTTTGTGCATGGGAGCGGGTATCACCGTGGCGCAGGGCCTTCAGCGCATAGAACCGGATACATTGCACTTTGCCTTTATCGGAGACTCGACTTTCTTTCACTCCGGTATTCCGGGAGTCATAAACGCCGTGTACAATCAGACAGACATTATCGTCGTAATCCTTGACAATTCAACAACCGCTATGACGGGAAACCAGCCGCACCCCGGGCTTGGGATTACCATGATGAACACAAAGACGCAGAAAATCAGCATTGAAAAAATTGTTAACGCACTGAATGTTTCGTCTGTAATGAAGGTAAACCCGTTTGACCAGAAAGCGGCTAAAGAAGCGGTACGTTCTTTAATGGACCAAAAAGGCGTCCGTGTACTGTTGTTTGAAGCGCCGTGCGCCGCCGTTTCAAAAAGCGCGGGAAAAGCCGCTGTGGATGTATCAAAATGTACAGGCTGCAAACTCTGCCTGCAAAAAATTGGCTGCCCCGCCGTTAGTATTGAAAACGGCAAAGGATTTATCAGCGCAGCCCTTTGTTCCGGCTGCGGTTTATGCGCCTCCGTATGCGGCGTTGGAGCTATTAAAATAGAAGGCTGAAAAAAATGACATTTAACTGCATGATAGCGGGTGTAGGAGGGCAGGGTACTGTTCTTGCTTCCAAGTTACTGGCGGCGGCGGCAATGAAGCGCGGTTACAACGTCCGCACAACGGAAACGATCGGCATGGCGCAAAGAGGGGGCAGCGTAGTCAGCCATGTCCGTATCGGCGATAAAATTTTTTCGCCGCTCATTCCGCTCTACAGCGCCGACGCGCTCATCGCGTTTGAACCTGCCGAGGCCGTGCGTCAGCTTGCCTTTCTGCGCCGGAGAAAAGCCGACGCGCCGGACAAGGCTGGTATGCCGGACAAGACCGTCGAACCGGATGGAGGCGGCATCGTGCTTGTATGCGACAGCGCGATTAAACCCGCTGCCGGGCCTGAAGCGGGAGCGTATGAAGCCGCCGCGATGATTGACTATCTGAAAGCAAATGCGCCGCGTCTTGTCGTGATAGACGGAAAGCGGCTTACGGCGCAAAGCGCAAAAACATTAAATGTTGCCCTTTTGGGAGCGGCGGCAAAGAACGGCATATTTCCGTTTGAGGCGGAAACATTGAAAGAGGTTTTGAAAGAAATGCTCCCCGAACGTTTTCTGGAGATGAACTTAAAAGCATTTGAAACAGGACGGCAGATATGCCAATGAATTATTTTTTGCCTTTTTACCACGAACCAACACAAACCAACACGAACAACGGTAAGATATGGATTAAAAGGTTCGTGTGGTTTGTGATAAGGAAAAATTAAGGAGATTTATATGGACACATTGGATCAGATTAAGAAAGCAATAAAGCACGCTATGAAAAGCGAGTTTTATAAAAAACACTTTGCAGGGCTGAATATCGGAGATATAAAATCCATGGAGGATTTTCAAAAACTGCCCTTTACCGACAAGGAAGACCTGCGCCAGGCGTATCCGCTGGGGCTTCAGGCTGTAGGCGACGAGGAAATTGTCCGCATCCATTCATCGTCCGGCACAACGGGCACGCCGGTAATTATTCCCTACACAAAAAAAGACGTACATGATTGGGCCGTTATGTTCAAACGCTGTTATGAAACAGCGGGATGCACCAGCCTTGACCGTATTCATATCACGCCGGGCTACGGCTTGTGGACGGCAGGGATTGGTTTTCAGGCGGGCGCGGAACTTTTGGGCGCGATGGCTATTCCGATGGGGCCGGGCAATACCGACAAACAGATCAAGATGATGATCGACTTAAAATCGACGGTCATCTGTGCGACATCTTCCTACGCCCTTCTGCTTGCGGAAGAAATTGAAAAGCGCGGAGTACGCGATAAAATCCGCCTGAAAAAAGGCGTAATCGGCTCTGAGCGCTGGGGGGAAAAGATGCGTAAACGTATCGCGGGCGAGCTTGGCGTGGAACTGTACGACATCTACGGCCTGACGGAAATTTACGGCCCCGGAATCGGGATCAACTGTCAGAAACAAAGCGCGATGCACATGTGGACGGATTATTTCTACTGTGAGATCATCGATCCAAAAACCGGGCAGCTCCTGCCTGACGGGGAAGCGGGGGAACTGGTTATCACAACGCTGTGCAAGGAAGGAGCGCCGCTCATACGCTACCGCACGCATGACCTGACAAGGATCGTCCCCGGCAAATGCGAATGCGGCCTTGATTACCCAAGAATCGCCACGTTGATTGGCCGCTCAGACGACATGGTAAAGGTTAGGGGCGCGATCATCTATCCCAGCCGTGTGGACGAGCTCCTTTCATCCATAGAAGGTATAAGCAGCGAGTATCAAATCATGATCGATCACCTGAACGGCAAAGACATACTCACCCTGTTCTTTGAAACGCCCGCAGAAGGCGACGCCGCCTATAATCTTGAAAAAGACGTTGAGCATGAATTCAAAGAGAGGATCGGCCTTACGCCAAAAGCAAAAGCGGTCCGCATGGGGGAACTGCCAAGAAGCGAGAAAAAGTCAACGCGGGTATTTGATAACCGGTATTAGGGGTTTGTAACGCCAAAAAAATACGAATAATCGCCCGTTGTTTTTCACGCAAAGGCGCGGGCCGCCGAGGAGGCGGAGGCGCAGAGGCCGCGATGTTAATCCTTAGATGTTTCTCTGCGTCCTTTGCGCCTCGGCGTGCTCTGCGTGGGAAGATAAGGGAATAATTTTCAGTTTTTTTGCCTCTAAAACCGGAAAATCAGGCAAATTTCTCCGATAATTAAACCAAATGCCTATTTCCCTCTATAAAAGAGGGTGCTTTTAGGTTATTATTGAAAGAAAAAGGGCTAAAAATTGAAAAAATTCTGGCTCATTACCGGATTAATCATACTTCTCAGCGGGGCGGCCTGGGGACAGAATTATACATGGAATGGGGCTACTAATGGTAATTGGAATACTGGCAGCAATTGGGCAGGCGGCACAGCTCCCGCCGGAACAATTAATAACCTGACAATAAATTGTGCTAATCCGCCTACAACTGGTATTCCTGCCACAATTACTGTTGGGGGCACCCTAACGGTTACGAATGGAACTCTTAATTTGCCGGGGACTCTGACAGTAAACGGTACAGGAACCAGTACGATTAGCGCAAATATAACTACGGGCGGCAATCAAACCTATCAAGGCCCGGTGTCTCTGGGCGCTGATGTAAATTTTACAGGGGGCGCTAATTCTTTAGTTCGATTTAACGGTACTGTAAATGGGACAGGGGCGCCCCGGAGATTGACGATAACAACTGCAAATGCCCGATTTAATACTAATGTAGGCGCAGGCGGAAATATTGCAAGTATTGAAGTAGTGAACGGAACTACCAGGATAGGCGCAAGGAATAGTACCGGAACGATAAATATTATCACGACAGGGGGGCAGTCCTATAACGGGCTGGTAACGCTTGGCAGCTCTACTAATTTTATCGGGGGCACCGGGGATAGTATTTGGTTTAAGGCCGGAGTAGAAGGGCTGACCACAAACCGGGTATTGACGGTAACAGGAAACGCTCAATTTGATGGGGCAGTAGGCAGTACTGCCAACAACTATATTAGCGTTGTAAACGTAACCGGAACCAGCTCGATTAACGCAAATGTAACATCGACCGGCAATCAAACTTATACCGGAGCGGTAACGCTTGGCGGAGGTCTTGCCGGAGCTGCTCGGATCTTAACCAGTACCGGAGCAGGAACAACGATAACGCTGGGAACGGTAACCGGAGAGGATCGTAATTTAACAATAACAGCCGGGACTGCCGCAAATCCGGGAACGGCTGTATTTACTAACGGCGGAAGCGGTATAGGAACGTTAACCGTAAATCAAAACGTTACATTTAACAATGCAGCATTAAGTGCGGCTTCAGTAAGCGTAACCAGAAACAGTACGATTAATGCGGATATAACCACCACAGGCAGTCAAACTTATAGGGGAACGGTAACGCTAAACGCAGATATTTCTTCCGGCACGGATATTACCTTTAGGGGAGCGGTAACGCTAAACGCAGATATTTCTTCCGGCACAGATATTACCTTTGACAGCCTCATATCCGGCAGTCCTATTCCCGTAACCCTGACAAAAAATGGTACGGTAACACTAAAAGCGGGCGGAGCCATTGTCAATAACGGAAGCATTACCGTCAGTTCAGAAGATACCAATGCTGCATTTATCGGAAATTACGAAGGTTCTGCCGGTTCATTGACAGGGTATAACGGTGCGAGCGCTCCCTATCCTTACATAGAATTTCACGGTGATGCAGACTTGTCACATTTTACCCAAAACGATCATGTTATCAGGTTTGCAGGTACAACCCCTGGCACAAACAATGACCATGTGTTTAAGCTTGATGCTTCCCATGTCGGCAATGTGGAAATTCTGGCTGGAAATACCGTTACGGTAAACACCCCGGTTACGCAGGATTCCGGCAAGACGCTAAGCCTTGGTACGGATAGTTCCCTTATACTCACCCCAGCCGCCGGTTCTGTTTCATGGATTCAAGGCACATCACCTCCTCCCGGCTTTACCGGTTTTTACGGCGGAAATGGTACGGTTGTTTTCAACGCGGGATCAACGCTTAAAACAGAAGACTTTTTTGTTGATACAAACTGTGTGGTAACCTTGAACGGAGCAGGAGATGTTATTGCATCGGGAAATGTAGAGATAAACAACAGCTTTAACGGCGGAAATGATATTTATCGCTTTACTATCAATATGTACGGTACGAATACAACGTTAAAAATTACCGATGCTTCGATATTTCTTTGCAATCTGGCAGTGAATGGTACAACTACTTTGGAAACCGGAGATTCGTCAGATAATAGCGTTACGTTCAAAGGGTCAGTTACCATTAATCCAGGCGGCGAACTTGATTGCGGCGGCTTGGATATACTAATGCTTCCAAGATGGAATGGAACGCCGCCCCCGCCATTCCCTTCAACAGAACCGCATAATTTTTGGGAGCAGCGGGGCACGTTTAATTATGGTACAAATGCGGTGGAATTTGGCAGCAGCGCGTTGTCTGGACATACCTATACCGTTCGCGGCGATACTGCATGGTGGATACTGGCCTGCCATGAAGACAGCGCAACGCTTCAATTTTCAAATTATGGCGGCGGGCCTCCAAATACCGCTCCCGGAACCTTTGGCCATATAGTGTACGGCGGATTACAAATAGAACCTGTTACCAAAGACGGAACCAGGAATATCACTCTTACCAGGAAAGATTACAAATTAAATACTCCTGCAATTCCGCCAAATCAGTTAGATCCGCCGACTGAACATTTTTGGTATTTTATTACAGATTCGCAGACAGTTATGAATATTGCTTATGTTGATATATATTATTGTTTCTCCGGGCAAACTATCCGTATACCGCCTTTTGTTAATGTCTTGCCGTATAACGCTCACTGGAATGTCGGCTGGCTTGGTGATTCCAATTTCTTTTATGCCTATACGGAAGATTCTACCCATACCGGTAAAATCGACCGGATTCGCCTTCAAGCGGCATTTGATATTATGCCTTTTACGGTAACAAGTATAGCCAGTTTCAGGTTTAAAATTGAATTAATTGATACTGTTACAAGAGAGTCCTATACCGGGGCGATTACCGGTTACCGGAGGGTGCAGGAAAATCCTCAGCCGAGTTCTTATGATGATCTTAATTCGATTTATGTGCTTTTGGATGAAAATAAAATGCCCTACAATACCGGTATTATCTTTGAATGGAAAATAACGGAAAATGATGAAATATTTGATCTGGCCAGCGGAGAGCTGCCGATTGGAAATCCTGGGGATTCAGGCATAACTACAGATACGGCCCCTCCACGCATTACGTATGCGCTGGCAGTACCGGGCCATAATGAAATTTATTTTCAGGTTTCTGAAGATATAACGAATACCGGCGGCCTTTCTGTGGATGTTCCTGTTTTAAGTCTTTCCGGCCTTATACCGCAGCCCAACAGTACCGGTAAGAGGGAATTCATTGTTTCTCTTGGAAATTATTCTTTTACCCCGGACCAGTTGGCGGGAGGGGCAGAATTCATCCTGCATGGCCTTGCCGATTCTGCAAATCCGGCTGTTGATTTGTTATATCTGTCTCCCAGATACCCGCAAAATTATAATTATGACGATAAAAACCTTGGTACCGGCGCTTATACTTTCCAGCCCTATGTTACTGTTGCAGGAAATCCGGCGGCATTCATACCACCGGCGGGAATAACTGTAGTTTTCCCCAAAAATAAAGGTTATGAATTAAGTTCAGGCAAGACGATTGATTTGGATCCGTCCATTGAAGTAAAACACCGGGCTGCGGATTTGCTTGTTTCCGTACCTCCGGGCAATCTGTCAGACGAACAATATTTTATCTGGCCTCTCTGGGCAAAATACAGTAACGTTACTGACCCGAATAGTGAATTGGGCGCATTTCTTTCCGCCGGCTATGGTTATATGGGGCCGGGAGGCGGAGATAAATCATTTAATGATGCCGGTATTATCTGGGATTTTTCCGGCAAACGTTTTCTGGAACAGGAGGATATTACCCTGCAATCCAGACTAAGCGATAACTTGTCTTTGAACGAAACGCATAAATTGATCTATGCTTTTAATGTTCCTGAAGGATGTAAATCAACAAACAACCAGAGTTCGCCCGGCCTATGGCATCCAGGAACCGGCCTTTGGAATTCGGGAATTAAGCCCCCAATAATTAATCCGCCTTGTGTTAATTTATTTCCCGATTCTTATCCTTCCGGTTCTGCCGATGTAATGAACGGAAAGAACAAACTATATAACATTGATTTATCCAAGTCCAAATATTCGGGTGATTCAACGGTAGAATTTTTCTACCATTTGGACGGAACGCCCGATTATCTTCTGGCGGGCCGTCTGGATATGGCTGCCGGTTCTGCAATTCCCGCCGACTGGTACCGCCGTATGCGTCCCTTTAGCTTTAACCTGCACGAAGTAACCCGCCAGCGGGGCAGCGTAACAATCCTTAACAACGTGATCAATTCAGAAAAACGGGAACGGGTTTTTGTGGATTATAAACTCAATAAGTCCGGACGGGTTACCGTACAGGTATTTACTCTGGACGGCAATCTGGTTAAAGTACTGGTCAGGGAAAACCAGAATCAATCCGATGCCTATTACCGGGCTTCCTGGGACGGTACGAACTCCGGAGGCCGCCCTGTAGCCCGTGGTATGTACTTTATCCGGGTTGTCGCGCCGGATATAGACGAGATAAGAAAAGTAATGGTGGTTAAGTAACAATGAAAAAAGCGGCTTTTTTCAAAGCTGGCTTTGCTGCTGTTGTAGGCCGGCCTTCTACGGGAAAGTCTACCCTCATTAATGCGATCTGCGGTCAAAACGTCGCCGTGGTAAGCCCCGTTCCCCAAACTACCAGAAACGCCATCCGGGGCATTGTAAACCGTGAACAAGGGCAGTTGGTACTGGTAGATACGCCGGGGGTACACCTTTCGGAGAGAAAATTCAACCGCCGCCTTTCAGAAACCGCCTTCCGTACCGCTTCCGAATCGGACATGATTCTTTATGTGCTGGACGCTTCCCGCGCCCCCGGCCCGGAGGAAGAAGCAATCGCGGAAAGGTGCCAGGCACCGCTTGTGGCGGCGGTAAACAAAATGGATCTGCCTTCCGCAGACTTTGACCGTGCCGCCGCATTTCTTACAGCCCGCTTTCCCGCGCTGGATGCAAACCGCATCATCCCCATATCGGCAAAAAACAACCGGGGGATGGATCAGCTTCTTGCGGCGCTTTTTGATTTGGCCCCTGAGGGTGAGCCTTTTTATCCTGAAGATTACTATACCGATCAGGAGATGGACTTCCGCATCGCGGAAATAATCCGTGGAGCGGCCTTGCCCTTTCTCCGCCAGGAACTGCCCCATGCTGTGTATGTGGAAGTGGCAGACCGGGAATTGCGGAATGGTGTGGAAACGCAGCGCCTGTGGGTACGTGCATTTATCATCTGCGAACGGGAATCCCAAAAGGGGATGATAGTCGGCAAGGATGGCAAGATAATCAAAGCCATAGGCAAAGCCTCACGCAAGGAACTTAACCGTATCTTTGACTGGAAGGTAGATTTGGATTTACGGGTAAAAACCGGCAAGGACTGGCGGCACAACGATGTGATACTGCGGAAACTGCTGGACAGGTGAAGAGTAAATATCCTCGCAAATATTCAGACATTCCCGCCTGATTACCACACCGCATCTACAGCCGGGTGTTTCTGATCACTGGGGAAGCGTACTTGCGGCAAATATCACTGAAAAAACGGACGCTTTATTAGTTTTGCTGAATATGGGCGGCGGGAAGAACACCCCTTCAGGCCGCAGTGGTCGTGGCTGTTCTTTACGCACGTTTTGACGTGGCATTTTCTTACGCACGCCAAGCGTCCTTCAGGGGTAACCTTCCCGC
>JAITCP010000019.1 GCA_031283025.1 Spirochaetaceae bacterium
TAATTATCATAAAAGTTATTGCAAAAACGTTAATCCATTTTGGCAATTTATAATATAACTTATATTCCTTCATAACAGATTCAAAACTCCCTCCGCCGTTACCCCGCCATATTGACAAGGCCGGACATTGCAAGGACGATCAGCGCCATGATAAATATTGAAACAAACACGTATAAATATTCTTTCTTTTTGTTGAACTGCCAGACTGCCGGTATAAGCGCCCACAATGTAACGCTGCATCCGAGCGTTACGCCGAAAGCGGCAAGCCCGTCAGGAGTAAATAAGTTTTTTATAAACAGCTTCCAGAAATCGCCGTATTTGAATTGAACGCCGGCGGCGTTCCATATCTCAGCGGGGTTCTTGCCATTAAAGACGGCATTGAAAACCACAATGGGGTCCAGAATATTGCTGCGGGGGAACAACAGGATAAGAACCATAGCGAGTAAAGAGACAAGGCAGGACGCAATGGTTATCCAGTAGGCTATTTTCCCGTAATATAATTGGCTTTTATCTATCTCAGGCAGTTTTCCGTCCATGCTTATTTCCTCCCCGCTTCTTTTCTTTGCACATTGAATAATAAAAAGGCGTCAATCACCATAACAATCAGAAATACGGCAAGGGAAATATGACCCGGTACTTTGGGGATAAATTTGAGTTTCGCAAGCCCCTCGGTTATAAGCCCAAAACTCGTGAAAATCATGATCCCGATTAGGATAAAACGCACCACTGTAACCTTAGCCTTAACAAGCGCCAAAGCTCCCAGATAACCGCCGGCTACTTGACCCGAAAGCCAGGGCAGTATAAACAGGGGAATAATACCGCCGGCCAGCATATACGGCCACACGGCAACGCAGTCCACCATCCCCAAAATCATGCCGCTGTTGGCCGCCGCCGCTTTCAGCGGAACGCCCAGGGCGAGGTTTTGAACAGGTGTAATTGCCCAGCCCGCGCCCATCCCAAAAAACCCGCCCAGAAATCCGACGAAGAACACAAGCGCCAAACCCAAAAGGATTCGGGTAATTTTATAAGAGTATACTTTGTCCTCCGACTCCTCGTAGTATGTATGCTCAAGACCCATCCATTTAGTGAGGGCGTCAACATTACCTATATTCGGCCACTCGAGTCCTTTACCGCCCGTGAAGAAATGGCCGGCGACCAGAAAAAGAATACCTCCAAGAAAAACGCGTATCATACCTTCTCCGGTATCCCCAAACATAGTGGCAGTGACTATGGCGCACTGTGCGCCGATAAGCGCCCCTATACCCTGGCTTACCGTAAGGGTTAGGCACATTTTTAAATTCCCCAGACCTTTTTTCAAAAAGACTCCGGTTGAAATAAGCCCGCTGAACATCGCGACAATAAGCCCGGTCGCACGGATAACCACGCTGTTGACCGGCGTGAAAGCCATCATTACCGGCGTAAATATAATGCCGCCGCCAATCCCGGCGATAACGGCTACCATCGCTATCGAGAAGCTGATAAGAAAGAATGCCGCCAGCCAGAGCGCTATCATACTGTAACTCATCCCGCCGGAAGCGGGTAATTGAGACAGGTAAGAAATTATTGAAAGACCAATAAATGAAAACACCACAGCGGTCAGCATTATTATCAGTTCCAGCCACGGGGAGCGGAAAAATTTTGACTTTATCATTATTAGTATAGTAATGCAAGTAAACAGTTTGATCAACCGTTTTTTCAGTCCTGCCGAAAATTCCAAATTTGAGGTAAAAAGAAGATACCCCGCTGTAAGCAGCGAGGAATCTTCGTTGGAGATTCACACAAAGGATTCACTCCCGTTTTTTACACGGAGAACGAAGGAACAAAGAGCACAAAGTTGAAGAAAAGTGGGAAACTTACCGCCCAACCGTCCACACCACAACTCCGGTAATTATTGCCGCTGCCGGAATCCCTGTCAGCTTAAAAGTCCACCATCAGGTTTTTTCCTGACACAGTACGTTCAATTGTTTTACAAATTCCTTAAACTTAAAATAGAACAAACTTCTGAAAATGTTCCGGAGCGTTTATGGGATTATTTACACTCGGAGCGGAGAAATGGGCCATATACCTTTGTTCGGAAATGTACAAAAGAAAAACGGAAAGAAGCATATAATCCTGTTCTATAATGTACACCTATGGGGGAATGTTATGGAAAAAAATGCAAAACGGAGCCAATTGCAAAACTTGGTTACTCTTGTAATTGGGCTTTTCCTAATAGCTCTGCTGTTCGTTTCATGTCCTGATAACGGAAACAGCCCTGAAGAAGAAATCCCGGGCGGCCCTCATGTCTTGCATTGGACTTTCCAGGAGGAAATCCCGGGCTGGGTGGTGTTTGACAGTACCAGGACGCCTGATTATCCTGCCG
The DNA here is from genome assembly GCA_031283025.1 of Spirochaetaceae bacterium. Lineage (GTDB taxonomy): Bacteria > Spirochaetota > Spirochaetia > Treponematales > Breznakiellaceae > WRIV01. Next base: position 2,363 of record JAITCP010000019.1, read on the forward strand.
GCACTACCATGAATATTGACGCCGTTTTACCGGACGGCATGACGCTAACGGCCAGTCAGCGGACTACGCGCTGGGTTCCTGCCCATACTGCCCCTGCCGATGGTTTTACCGACGGTTATATACAGCCCAATGGGGCAACCGCCGCAGGCAAGTACTCTCTTAAAATTGAAAATGCTGCAGGCCCTTTCACGATTACCGTAAACTATACTGCCAGGGAAAACCAAAAATCCGTTCCGGTACTTTTTATTAACGAGGATGAAGTAAAAAGGGGTAATGAGGCCAACGGTGAATTCGATCCCTTGTCTGTTACTTATGAGTATACTGACAGCGATACGGTTACGGTTCAATTAGGCAACGTAAACGGCGGCATCAGAATTTTTGACGTTATCCTTACCTCACAAAGCAGTTCCGGCAATCAGGTCCTGGTAAACAATATAACCATTAACGAAGGAAACTTTTCCATAGTTGAGGATGGCACGCAGCAGCTTTCGGTGAGCATACTCCCCGAAACAGCCGGTAACAAAAGAGTAAACTGGTCAAGCGGCAAACCAGACGTAGCAACGGTCAGCTCCGCCGGGCTCGTAACAGCCGTCGCCGAAGGAACCGCCGTCATTACCGCTTCGGCAAGAGACGGCTCCGGCAAGTCCGGCAGCATTACGGTAACGGTAGAGTCTTCCTGGAACGGCGATCCCAATAACCCGTGGGCGCTCGATCCTCTTTTGCAGGAATTAAGGGCTTTTCCGGGAGCCGAGGGCTATGGACAAAATGTAACCGGCGGCCGCAAAGGAAAAGTGGTGAAAGTAACCACCCTTGAGGATGCCGCTGCCAACCCGCCGACGGGAAGTTTACGCTGGGCATTACAGCAGTACCCGGGCGAACCCATTACCGTGGTTTTCTCTGTGTCCGGGCTTATCGAACTAAAAGCCGAATTACGTGTAAGGCGGGATAATTTTACCCTGGCCGGACAAACCGCGCCGGGCGGCGGCATTTGCATCATGGGAGACAAGGTAAATCTGGGCGGTTCAAACAATTTCATTATCCGCCATCTGCGCTTCCGTGTCGGCACCATGAACGGCGATCCCAACGGCAAAGGCTCGATCGGCATTGAAAACGCGTCTAACTTTATCGTCGATCACTGTACCTTTGGATGGTCGGGCGAGGAAAACACGACCATTTACGATAACAAGAGGAGCACTGTCCAGTGGTGCATTATTCACGAAGGCTTGTACCAGTCGGGGCACGGAAAAGGCGAACGCGGTTACGGCACTCAATGGGGGGGCGAGAGCGCGACATATCACCATAATTTATTGGCGCATAACAACAGCCGTAGCCCCCGTTTTAACGGAGCAAGAGCCAACGATAAAGATGTGCTGATTGATTTTGTAAACAATGTAAACTACAACTGGGGCAAACAAGGCGCCTGTTATGGCGGCGAAATTGAAACCAATTCGCACCGGGTAAATTTTGTCAATAATTATTATAAACCGGGACCGGCTTTTCCCGGCACGAGTTCATCTTATTTTATTGATGTTTATTATGCATCCTCCCAGGGCGCCAAGACGGCTTTATGGTATATGAGCGGCAATTACATGGAAGGTTCCGCCAATACGGGTAAAATTACCGATAATTATTCCGGTTTGAATATAGGCCGGTACCCGGCTGGCACAACCATCGACAAACTAAAGTCCGCCAGCCCGTTTGAAGTGCCTTATCCGGTAACAGCCGAAACGGCGCAAAACGCTTTCAACAGCGTATTGGCGGGAGCGGGGGCATTTCCCCGCGATACGGTAGATGCCCGTATTGTGCAAGAGGTACGAACAGGCACGGCATCCGGCTCCGGAACGTTTGGCCCCCAAAAGGGAATTATTGACAGTCCCGATGCCGTAGGCGGTTATCCGGCATACAACAACCTCCCCGCTCCGGTTGACAGCGACGGCGACGGCATTCCCGACGAATGGGAAACAGCCAACGGATTGAATCCGGAAAATCCCTCAGACGGAGCGTTGAAAAACCTTTCAAGAGCTTATACCAATTTGGAGGTTTATCTGTACGATCTGACCAGAATCAAGTAACGGTGATCTTTACCTGCGCCGGAGCCGGAAAACTCTTTGTAATCCGCGCCTGCCAATAAGCGTAATTGAAAGCCGATCCGGGATCGATAGCGTACTTCATTGCAGGCTTGTAACAGGGTATAGCAGTCACACGGGGCTGTATCCTCGCAATTACCGTTGCAAATGTTCCGGAGTTCCCCGCGCCTTTCTTGCCAAAAACCGCCCTGCCGGGTAGTATAGAGGCAATGAGAAAACCCATAGTCCCCCGGTTTATAGCGTTGTTTTTTCTATATACTGCAGTCCTAATTGTCCTGGTTCAGATTCAGTTTGGCAATAAATTGGATTTTACCCAAAGGATGGGGGATCTGGTAATTCAGGGCCGGTACGCCCGAAACAAAAACCGGGAGCCCGGCAGTTTTTACCTTTCCGGCAGCGGGGTAAGTGTGTTTTTTGGAGGCATGGAATTCCTTTTGCGGGAAGGGTTTTCGCTTTCCGGCGCTGGGGGGGAAGAGGCGGCTCACCCGGCGGCGATGACGGTAACGGATAACGAGGTGAGTTTCCGTCTTGCCGAGGGGCCGGAACTGGTTTTTACCACCCAGTATACCGGCGGAGCCATAGAACTGGTAATTCGTTCCGATTTTTCCATTGATAACACATCGCTTAATGATGTTTCAAATATGCCCCCAAAATCCTGGCAGTCCATGAAAATTCCCTTCAGGGCGCTTGCAACCAGCCTGGTGCAGGAAAAAAACGCCTCCCTTTTGGTAAACGCAGACGAGGTAAACTATACATTTAACCGCCCGGCTATAACGGTTGCGAACAGCGTCGTACTGGCTCCCCGGAGCCCGTCGATCAGTTACCGCGCCCTGCCGGATAAAGAAACAGCCGACCCACGGGCTTTTATACTTCCCATGGCCCAACGCCCGGAAGAATATGAACCCGCGCTGGCCCTGTGGCTGGATCAATCCTATTCGGCATGGGGCCGCGCCGTCTCTCAGAATGCGGAAGAACCGGAAATCGTCAATGGGAACCAGATCAGGGCCTATATGAGTGAAGCCCTTAAACGGGGCACGTATAAGTCCGCCGCCGCTTCTGTTTCCCGCAATACGGCGGCCCTTCCCTGGGAGGCGGCGGCTTATATAGGCAGGCTTGACGCCGTTCTGAAAAACCTCGCTTCTGCCGAGCGGGAACGATCCGCCCGTATGGCCCGGCTCTTAAACGAAAAATCCCTGGAATTTCTGCGGGAATTCCAAATCATCGAATATTTGGGCGCCCGCGGCTACAACAACCTGATGGATGATGCGGCGAAATTACTGCGGACTTTGGACCCGGCGGTGATGACGCTGGAACAGGCGGCAGGATTTCTGGAAGGAGCCCTGGACTGGGCCCGTTACAATTCCGGCAAGTATAACCCCTACGACCGGTTTGTTGATCAGGCCCTGTATGTGGTAACTGAAAGCCTGCAGAAAGACCCCAATACCGCTTATGCGCTGGCATTTTCCAAAACCAGCCAAACGGCGGATACGGAGTTGAATTTACGGCTGGGAAGCGCGCTGCTGCGTTATAACGATGAAACCAAGGCCGCCCTGGGAAGAACCTTGATCCTTTCCGTGCTGTCATTGGGAGATATTTCCGGAGCCGTGCCCCGTAATATAACCTTGAACACCCCCGGCTTTACCAGAAACGGCGAGCTTTTGCCTTCATCACGGATTTACCGGATTTGCTTTACCGGAGAAAACTATGCAAGGGCGCAGGCGTTGGGTTCCGGACTGTGGGCATGGACTGCGGCATCTTCGGTAAACTGCGAAACCGTCGAGGGAAGGCAGGATATTACCGTTACCTTTCCTGCCGGGGAAACTCACTATATGATAATCAGGGGCATTAAGCCTTTTACCCTTTTGCAGTTTAACGGAATTACCGCATATCAGGACACTCAGTTTGAACGGTACGATTATTCAGGCTGGGTTTATTCGGCTCCCGAACAAACCCTGCTGGTTAAGCTGCGCCACCGGCTGCCCGCGGAACGGATAAGCCTTGTCTACTAAACCGGACCTTTCCGTTACCATTGCAGGCGTTGTTTTTTCCAATCCGGTTATTGCCGCTTCCGGAACTTTTGGTTATGGCGGCGAATACGAAGGGCTTTTGGACATTGCCGCCCTGGGGGGCATCTGTACCAAGGGCATTACCCTTAAACCCAGACCGGGGAATGCCGGGCTCCGTATCCATGAAACCCCGTCGGGCCTCTTAAATTCCATCGGCCTGGAAAATCCCGGCATCCCCGCTTTTATTGAAAAGGAACTCCCCCGCTTGCGGAAACTGGGGCCGGCGGTAATCGCCAATCTTTCCGGTTCAGACATAGCCGAATATGAGGCGGGGGCGGCGCTGTTAAATAACAGTTCCATCGACATGGTGGAACTGAACATTTCCTGCCCTAACGTAAAAGCCGGGGGCATGGCCTTTGGCCTTGATCCGGAAACTGCGGGGGCGGTAACCGCTGCGGTACGAAAAGCCCTGCCCCACAAGCCCTTGATGGTAAAACTTTCACCCAATGCCCCCGGCCTTGCGGCAATAGCTCATTCCTGCGTGAATGCTGGAGCGGACACCCTTTCTTTGGTAAATACCTTTATGGCAATGGCGATTGACATACAAGCCCGCCGCCCGGTTTTCGATAACGTTACCGCGGGGCTTTCCGGCCCTGCAATAAGGCCCATCGCCCTCCGCATGGTCTGGGAATTGTGGGATGCCCTGCGCAATCCGGCAAACCCGTGTAAGGCCGTCCCCATTGTCGGCATGGGAGGAATTGCCGGACCGGAAGACGCGCTGGAGTTCCTCATGGCCGGAGCGGCGGCGGTTCAGGTCGGCTCCGCCACCTTTGCCCGCCCTCCGGTAATGAATGAAATTATCCGGGGAATATATGTATATATGGAAAAAAACGGCATGAGGAGCATTGCGGAACTGTGCATCAGGGGGGGTTAGAAAGCCTGTTTTAGGAGATCGTAGGCATCTTCTACAGAAACAGTCCAGGGGGAAAAGGCTACAAATTCCAGATTGCGGGCGGCTTCCGCAGTGGGTACCAGGCGATCAAGGGAAAGGTTGTAGTCCTTTAGCCGGGCGGGCACTTTAAGGATTCCCATGCGGCGGCGTATTGCGTCTATCGTCATGTTGGCCGATTCACCCACCGGCGCTCCCATTGTCGGCTCTCCCATCAGAGCGGCAATCTTTGCAAGCTTTTCCGGCCTGGCGGCAACAAGTTTTTCCAAAATATAGGGTAGCAGTATAGTGGAACACCAGGATTTTGCAACGGGAAAACGGCTGTTAAGGGCAAAGGCCAGGGCGGTTCCTATGCCGGGGGAAGAAACCGTACAGCCCATCGCCATAAGGAGCCCCGCATTAGTAGCGCCCCCCACCATATCAAAGAGTTTGTTATCTATGTAGGAATCCATCATCTGGGTATAGAGGACTATTGCCTGTTCCAGCAGCGCGTCAGAAAGGAACGACGCTTTAACGGAACAGTACGCTTCCGCGGCTACACAAAAACCGTCAAACGCCGTAGTGGAAGCGAATTTTCCCGACAGGGATTCGGAAAGCCCCCCGTCGATAATGGCGGCGGCACAGAGCCCCTGCGGCGAATTGACCAGTTTGGCCGAACGATCCCTGGGATCTATGGCAATGAAGTACCGGGAAAAAAGGAACGGATCCCTGCCAGTTGTAGGAATGGCAATATAGGGGATAAAATCCCTGATCCTGCTCCCGTCCAGCAGTTCAAAAATATTCACCCTGTTTTTGACGATCATCGCCGTAAGCCGGGCTATGGATTGGGTTTTTAAGCCCCCTAAACCGACGATTGCCGAACACCGGGCACCTTGAGCCAAAAGCGCCGCGGATCCCGCAACATCGGCGGTAGCCTGCGCGGGGATTTCATCAAATACAATCGCTTCAACGCCTGCATCTTCCAGAATAGTTGTCAGCCTTTCTATGCTGCGGTTTTCATACAATACCTGCTCGGTAATAATAAGAACCCGCTCCCCCAATTCGCTGCAGATCGTGCCGGCCCGGTTTATTACGTCTAACCCTATGATAACCTGCGGATCCAACTGCAATGAAATGTCCATAAAAGGCTCCTTGCCGTAAAAACGCTATTTCAAGGCTTTTCCAAAACTAACCTGAGTTTTGGAAATGGCTCTTCCGGCTAAAAAAAAGGCGGAACCAGGCATTCCCTTGTTCCGCCTCCCTGTTTTAAAAATAGATTACAATCCAAAAGCATCCATAATTCTGTCCGCCGTTGCCTTAAGCACCGCGTCATTTAAGTAGGAAGGATCATTGATCCTGGCCTTGAGTTCGGCTACTCTGGCCGACCGCACATCTTCCGCGGCGGAGGCCAGTTCTATAGCCCGATACAACTCGGCCTTTTCAACGGCTTCTGAAGAGAGGGAAATGGAATCGCTTTGTTTGCCCCTTTCTACCTCATTATTCCGCCCGGACTTTTTTCCGGGTTGTAAAGGCTCCAGGGGGTTAATCCTGTCGATTGTCATACTCATATCCTACCTGCCTTAATTATCGGCATTTTCCATTATAAGTTTAACCCTTATTTGCAATTATGACCAGATACATACAGGGAAAATTCGCCCATTTGGCGCTCTTTTTGCGTAAAATATGCAAAAATTTCCGCCGCCGAGCCCCGTTTATACTCCTCATGAATCTTGGTCATTTCCCTTCCGGCACATACGTACCGTTCACTGTCAAGATCGGTCAAATCTTCCAAAAGCTTAAGTATCCTAAAGGGCGATTCATACAAAACAAAGCCCCACCTCGTATCCAACAGTTCCTTGAGCCGTTTTTTGCGCCGGCCCGGTTTTGGGGAAAGAAACCCTTCAAAAATCACCGTTTTGTCCCTTGCCCCTGCCACGGAAACCAGTGCTGCAAAGGCTGAAGGGCCCGGTATGGGGATAACCTCGTGGCCTGCAGCCGCCGCTTTTGCCACTAAAACAGAGCCGGGATCGCTCAAGCCCGGCGTACCGGCATCGCTGGCAAAAGCTGCGGTTTTTCCCTCATTCAGGGCGGCTATCACCCTGGCGGCGGCGCTTTCTTCGTTTTGGGAACGGCAGGAAAGGAGGGGGCGGCGCGCTCCCAGACGGTTGAGCAGTTTAAGGGTCTGGCGGGTATCTTCGCAGGCGATCAAATCCGCCGATTTCAGGATTTCCGCCGCCCTAAAACTCAGGTCTTCCAAGTTTCCTATAGGTGTGCCGATAATATAGAGGATAGCCACGATTTATAATATAAACAGGGCGGGTAAATGGCAACCATTCTTCAAATCTTTCTATTTATCATGGTGGGGGTATTCCTTCTCTGGTTTGGATTTACCCTCTTTTTTGCCCTCCCCGGCGGCGGTTCCCTGTCTGCTTTTAGGACAAAAAGCCGGTTTAGGCCCAAAGGTGAAGGCGTTCCCGGCGCGCCCCGAACCTGTCCGGTTTGCAGCGCTAAACTGGAAAATGGGGAGCGGGTCAAGTCAATTGCCTTTCCTTCCATGGGGGGAGCGGAGCGATTCATGCACATTTCCGGCTGCATCTACTGCCTGGAAGGGGAACGCCGCCGCGCCTGCCCCGTATGTAATGCGGCGCTCCGCAGTGAAGAATTCCTTGTAGCCCGGCTCTATGAGAAACCCGGACGATCCCATGTCCACGTGCTGGGCTGCAGCCGCTGTAAAATGAAGCGAACATAGCGTTCGCTTTGCACATGGGGGTTAGGCTGCCGGGTGTTTCTGATTATTGAGAAAGCGCACACCTGACAAATATCACTGACAAAACGGACGCTTTTTTAGTATTACTGCATATGGGCGGCGGGAAGAACACCCCTTCAGGCCGCAGAAAAAGCGTCCTTCAGGGGTAACCTTCCCGCCGCCCACGTGGCAACATTACTCT
>JAITCP010000089.1 GCA_031283025.1 Spirochaetaceae bacterium
ATGCCTATCCACTGCCAGCAGGACACCAGGGAAACGCAAACAAGCGCCGTAGAACGGTCTCCAAGCCAGGGGCGGACAAAAAGACCCAACCCTAATTTTTCCAGAAACGGCCCGCTCCAAACCGGATTAAGAAGGAGCTTCCACAGATACCCGGTAACCAAAACAGCCAGGGTAACGGGAATAAAGATCACCGTCTGGTAGAAATTGCCGCCTTTCATGTTCTTTCCGGTTAAAAGATTTGCAAAGAAAATGCCCAAACAATTTTGTACCAGCATATGAATAATAAAGAAAATAACGGTATGCCCAAAAGCGCTTAAGTAGCGCTGGGAATACTGCGGCACCGTAAAAAGTTTTTTATAATTTTCAAAACCGGTAAACGTGCGGCCTATGCCCGCCGAACCGGTATAAAGGCTTAGGCGCAGGGAATCCAGCAAGGGCCAGGCCATAAACACAATGTAGATCAACAAAGCCGGCAGCAAATAGAGAATCCAGCTCGCGTTATCTTTCCACCGCTTTCCTGATAAAACGTCTGGTTTTCCAAAACTCATTGGCCTGTCCCCTTTGGAAAGCCCGGAAACCGCTGAATGGCGAACCCGCCCTAGAATCAACGGTTCCCGGACATTTTCGGGATTTTTTAGCGGAGGGCCGCCGCGGCAGTTTCCATGGCGTTTGCCGCCTGCTGGGGAGTTTGTTCCCCCTTAATCACGCGGATTACCGCCTCATTCATTGGAGCATATAAATCCAAAAATTTGGGCCATACAAAACGGGCGTCTGTTTCCTTTCCGCTGTTCAAACCAAGGAATTCATTGGCATGGGAGTCTGCAAGATTAATCGTGGCATTGATCATGGGGAAGAAGCCCAGGGGCAAAACCGATGATGCCAGGGTAGCTCCCGCAGGAGAGGCTATCCACGCCAAAAATTCCTGGGCTTCCTTGGCATATTTGGAAGCCTTATTATAGGTAATTGCCATATCAGGATGGAAACAAATTGCCGTTGCCTTGCCCTGCGGAGCGGGCATGGCAAAAAGCCCCCAGTCAAAGGCCGCATCACCGTAAACACCGGCAGTCCAGGAACCGTCCATGAACATCACCGCCTGCTGGGTATTAAAAAGGGCCTGGGAATCGTTATAGGTTACCGATTCATACCCCTTGGGAAGATACTTTGCCACATCCTCCATCGCCTTAAACGCTCCGGTAAAGGCATCGTCGTTCAGCTTCTTTTCCCCGGTTTCATACTTGACCCGTTCAGCGGCGCCGCCCACATAGTTGGGAAGCAGTCCAAGGAAGAAACACTCCAGAATGTCCCATTCATCGGCGACACCGTTTGCTAAAGGCGTATAACCTTTGGCCGCCAGGGTTCCGCAAAGGGCAAGAAAATCTTCCCAGCTTTGGGGAACAGAAAGCCCTTCTTTCCAGAAAATGGTCTTGTTGTAATACACCGCATGGGATACCGCCGCAAAAGGCACCGCAAAGACTTTTCCATTGGGCATTTGCCAGGGAGCCAGGCTGGAAGCGCTGAAATTCGCCGAAACTCCGGGAATATCGGTACAATCCCCGGTATAACCCGCGTTAAACAGTTCCTGCCCCGGCGCGTAGGAACGGGAATAGTACAAATCGGGCCCGGTTCCGCTGTCCAATTGAAGCCGCAGGGTTGCGTTGTAATCCGGCGGGTTGGTAGGCTGAAACTTGATTTCTACATTGGGCTTGATTTTTGAATACTCCGCCAGCAGGTTGTTTACCTGGGCAACATCATCCGCCCGCCATGAACCCATGGTCAGTACGGCCTTGCCCGCGGCGGCTTCCTGTTTTTTGCACGAAATTGACAGTACAAGCACAAGAACCATCAAAAACAATACGACAAAACGCTTTTTCATTGATTCCTCCTCATCCTTATGTACAAATTATTGTTAGCGTACATTTGGAAACTGCTTTAAGTGTAATTACACCATGGGCGAAAGTCAATGAACACGTGAACACGTAAATGTTCAGACGCTTCCCCCCCATTACTCCGCCGAAACGGCAGCCGTGTGTTTCTGATTATTGGGGGAAGCGTACAAAATATAAAGCTCTTGGAAAAGCCTCATTCTTCATAAAATATTATATCTATTAGCTCCCCGGCCTTCCACAAAAGACATAATCAGCGACACGGCCATAGGGACAAAGGAGACAACCATAAAGACGATGCCCAAAATACTGTTCTGAGCAAAAAACGCCCAGTAAGCGGTAGCTGCCGCCAGGGGAAGGGCAACCGCACCCAGTATTGCCGGAATTACAATCCAGCCCCAGTTATTTTGGATAAGCCTGATAAAAAAGCCTATTCCCGTTATTACGGCAGTCCACAAAACGGGAACTATCATAAACAGGAGAGGGTTACTTTGGGAACTCCAGCCCAAAGCCCGGACTGCCGCCACCGGGATAATCCAAAGGAAGGCATAATGGGTAAAATTGCCCTGAGATGAGATAATGTGAAAGGCGGCAAAGATAAACCCAACAATAAAAGGCAGTGCCGCAGGAAGGGCTACCACGTCTATACAGGCGGAAACCCAGCGGGCAAGGCCAAAACCTTCCGGATGGACAAAGGAACCAAAGAAAAACCGGAAAAGGGCCACAATCGTCCCAATAATAAGGGCCCAGGTTCCCCCTTCCAGGCCGGAATCCTGATCCCCATTCAGGGAACGCCAAAACAGATAAAACAGGGGTATCCACAGGAAGCAGAAAAATAACATAATACGGTCATTTTACCGAATTTTTCCTTTCTGTTCTATAACCACTTTACATTTTTCGCTCTTTTCTGCTATACTGCTACCATTGTTTTCAATATTACCCATTGATTACCCATAAAACGGGAAGGAGGTCAGTTGGCGGATAAGGATTTACGGATTAACGAGCAAATCCGGGTGCGGGAGGTCAGGCTCATTCGGGAAGACGGAGAGCAAGGGATAATGCCCACTCAAGAGGCTCTTGAAATGGCAAGGGATCAAGGATTGGACCTTGTGGAAGTAGCGCCCCAGGCAAATCCGCCGGTGGTAAAAATTCTCAATTACGGCAAGTTTAAGTTTGAGAACGAAAAGAAAATCCGGGACTCGAAAAAAAAGCAGAAACTGTTAAAATTAAAAGAAATCCGAATGCAGCCTAAAATTGACGATCATGACCTGGATTTCAAGTCCAAGCACGTTCGGGAATTTCTTGCGGATGGCAACAAAGTTAAGGTAACCATAAGGTTTCGGGGCCGGGAACTGGCTCATACCGAATTGGGGTTAGTTGTCTTAAAAGACGTTCTGGCCCGGATTGAAGGGGAATATATAATGGACAAAGCCCCGGCAATGGAAGGAAGGTTCATGTCCATGGTGTTGAGCCCCAAGGCAAAAACAGGCAAGCAGCCGGCCAAACAGGCTGTAGAAAACACCGCCGGAGATGCCGGCGGCAATGTTGGCGGCGGGGAACAGGAACAACCAAAGCAAAGCACTTAGGAAGAGAGGTAAAGACGTATCATGGCAAAGATTAAGATGAAAACAAAGAAAAGCGCCGCAAAACGCTTTTCATTTACAGGATCGGGCAAGGTGAAGTACAAAAAACAGAACCTGCGCCATATCCTTACAAAAAAGTCCGCCAAACGGAAGCGGAACCTGCGTCATGCGGGTATTCTTTCAGAAGACAATGTTCCGGTTATCCGGAAAAAACTATTGCCCTACGGTTAAGAGGAGTAACTATGTCGCGTGCTGTAGACGGTTCAAAACGGAAGAACCACAGAAAGAAAATACTAAAACTGGCAAAAGGCTACTGGGGCCGGCGTCATTCGAACTATAAAACCGCCAAAGATGCGGTTACCAAGGGGCTTTTTTATGCGTACCGTGACAGAAAAGACCGCAAGGGGGATTTCCGCCGCTTGTGGATCATCCGGATCAACGCTGCCTGCCGTGCGGAAGGGTTAAGCTATTCCCGCTTTATTCAGGGACTCGTCAAGGCGGGAATCACCATCAACCGGAAGGCTTTGGCCTATCTTGCATCTGAAGATGTAAACGCATTTAAGGTGATTGCCACCAAGGCAAAAGCCGCTCTGGAGGCTTAGCAAAACATGGTAACCCTTGAGCAAATAAAGCTGCTTGACTCAAAAATCACACGGGCGCTTGGATTTGTCAGCCGGTTAACGGAAGAAAACGCCCGCTTAAAGAAACAGATCGTAGAGTTAACGGAGACAGCGGCAAAATTGCAAGAGGAAAATAGCAGAGTGGAGGAAGAATTCGCTTCCGCTCTGGAAAAACTCAACAAGTTTGAGGAAGCAATAGAACAGAGCCTTAGTTCCGTTAAATCCGGTACCAATCCGGCCCAAAACACAGCCTTCCAACGGGAAAGCGTGCTGCCGGTTTCAGTGTCCCCGGCCCCGCCGGTTCCCCCACCGGAAGTGAAACTTTCAGCCATGGAAGCTTTGCATCCGGCGCCGGAAGCAAAACTTCCGGCAGCGTCTTTGGCCTACATGGTTGACGAAGATGACATTCCGGATATTGTAGAGGATGAAGAAGATACAGATGTTGTAGAAGAACCGGAAGAAGACATGGAAGACACAATAGAAGAAGACATGGAGGAAGAATCCGAAACCGACGATTCAGATGAGGCAGAACTGGATATTTTTTAACATGGAAACAAGTGTTCTTCATTTTAACGATGTTCTGGGAAGTACTTTTTCTATTACCGCCAATAAAAACGGCGCCTATCTGGAAGACCTTTTAGTCCGTTACCGTGCCGTTCTTGAAAACACAAGGAAGGTTACCGGAGTAAGCGCCAGTGAGCCCCTTAAACTGGCAATTCTTTCCGGCTTTTTGCTCTGTGATGAAATTGAAGAAATGAAAAACCAAAAAAGTAATGAAGACAAAGAAAGCCTTGAAACGGAACGGCGAATCTTGGACATAATCACCCGGATCGATGAAATCATTCCCCATGAATGATAGATCATGAATGAAATGCCATGAATGACCTATATAAACTGGACAATACGGTAAAACACTATGCCTGGGGTTCCCCGGAATGGATACCCCGCCTTACCGGACAGAAAAACCCCGGAGGAAAGCCCTGGGCGGAACTGTGGATGGGGATTCATCCGGACGGCCCTTCCAAAATCACGGCGGATGGCAAAACACTCCCCCTCTCGGAACTGGCGGAGCTTCCCTTTTTGTTAAAATTTCTGGCGGCGGAAAGCCCGCTTTCCATTCAGGCCCACCCCAATCTCCGCCAGGCCAAAGAAGGCTTTGAGAAAGAAAGCCGGGCGGGCATTGCCCTTGACTCCCCGGAACGGAATTACAAAGACCCCAATCACAAGCCGGAAATAATCTGCGCCCTTAGCTCCTTTACCGCCATGGCGGGTTTCAGGGACGCGGCGGAAACAGAACGGCTGCTTTCCATGGTGAGCGGCGCCGAAGGGCTGCGAAAAGCCCTGCACGGCGGATACCGGCCTTTTCTTACCGCCCTGTTCGGCCTTGGGAACAACGAAAAGGAGTCCCTGACCGGCGCGGTACTTCAGGCAGCCGCAAACGGCAGCCCGGCGGCGCCTCTATCCCTTTGCGGCGAATTGGCGCGGAGATACCCCGGCGATCCGGGCATACTCGCTCCCCTTTACCTTAACGTCATTGAACTGCAGCCCTATGAGGCGATCTTTATTCCCGCCGGCGTACTCCATGCGTATATCCACGGCTTTGCCCTGGAATGTATGGCCAATTCAGACAATGTACTGCGGGGGGGGCTTACCCCCAAACATATAGATTTGGAAGAACTTTTTTCTATTGTAAGTTTTGAGCCCTTTAAGCCGGAGGTCCTCAAGCCCGCCGCCTTATCCCCCGGCTGCTATGGCTATAAAATCCCGTGCGGTGAATTTGCCCTCTTCCTTATTAAAGGCACGGCATCGCAGGGCGGGCCTCCGGCAGAACTGGAAGCCGCAGGGGATGCGATCATTGCCGTTATTGACGGGGCAGCGGAATGTTCTGTTATAAAAGCAGAATGTTCTGATGATATGGAGGAATGTTCCGTTGTTAAAGGGGACGGCGGTAAAACCGGACAAAAAACCGCTTTGCTTGGCCGGGGGGAATCCGCCTTTGCCGGGCGGCGGAAACAGGGGGAGCGTCTTTCCTTTGCCGGGAACTTTACCCTTTTTGCGGCAGCAACGCCGGAGTGAATGAGGGGGGGGATGATGAAAATCCTTGTGGATGCCGATTCATGCCCTGCCGCCGCACGGGAACTGGTTCTAAGGGCAGCGGTACGCACGGGCACTCAGGCGATCTTTGCTGCAAACCGTATCATACCGGGCATTACGGGGGAATACGCGCAAATGCTGTTATGCCCCGCAGAAGAAGGCGCCGCCGACGACCGCCTTGCGGGCATGGCGCAACACGGCGATTTGGCCGTTACCAGGGACATACCCCTGGCTTCCCGGCTCCTGGAAAGAGGGGCGGCAGTACTGGATGATCGGGGCTGCATCTATACGGCGGAAAACATCCGGGAAAAACTTTCCTTAAGGAATTTTACCGTAAGCCTTGCAGAAAACGGCTTCGCTTTTGAACGGAGCGCCGCATACGGCAAACGGGAATTAAAAGCCTTTGCCGGTTCATTTGACAAACTCCTTGGAAAATTGAAACGTCAGACAGCAGATCCATCCTCCGGATAAAGGCTGCGAATCTGGTTGATGTTGGGGAGTATCTCAAAGAAAACATCAACAAGTTCAGGATCAAATTTGGTTCCGGAAAGTTTTTTAATCTCCGCAAGCACATCATCTTCTGTCCAGGGATCTTTGTAAACCCGCCGTGAACAAAGCGCGTCATACACGTCCGCCAGAGCCACAATACGCCCCGCAAGGGGAATTTCTTCACCCTTTTTGCCCCGTGGTTTTCCTTCATCATTGGCATTTATTGCCTTTCCCGTAAGAGGATCTATCCAGCCCGGATAGCCCGTACCATCCCAGTTTTCATGGTGGGAAAACGCCACATCCCGCGCCACTACATCCACCGGGGAATGGGGATCCTCAAAGAGCTGGACGCCGTACAAGGTATGGTGCTGCATCGTGGCAAATTCTTCCGGGGTGAATTTTGCGGGCTTTTTAAGAATGGTGTCAGAAATTGCCACTTTACCCACGTCGTGGAGCATGGATGCGATTTTTAAGGTGTCCTTAAACCGCTCCCGCTCTTCTACGGGTATTTTGCGGCGGTAGGCCCAGCGGTCGTAAATTTCCACCGCATAACCGGCCACCCTGTTGACGTGGGGCCCCGTTTCCTTTGGGTCACGGAGTTCGGACATTTTGATCATCCTGAGTATCATAGACCTGGTTACATAGGCCTTTTGCAGGGCTATGGACGCATTGTTTGCAAAGTGGGTTATCAGGAGTTCATCGTCCTGAGAAAAAGGGATCACGTTTCCGTCTTTGTTCTGGGAGTTGATGATCTGTATTACTCCCAAAAGACGGCCTTCCGCGGTAAGGAGCGGTATGGCAAGGTTGGAGATGGTTTTGTATCCTGAAAGTATGTCGTAGGATGTACTAAACGAATAGGGAGCGTCGGGGGAAATGTTGTAAACATCCGGCACATTTACCAATTTTTTGGTCAGGGCGCAGTAGCCGGCTATGGTTTTTTCGTTAATCGGCAGGGCAAAAACTGAATAGATAAGCTTTTGCCCCGATTCAAGGTCTTTGGCCATGGTATCGTTCTGGGCGTACTTTACTGCCAGCTTTTCTATCGTTTCATCGCCATCTTTTATTTTTTCAACGACATAAATTGAGCCGGCATCGGCCCGGACTACCTTGCGGGCTTCCAGAAGTATCCGTTCCAAAAGCAAATCCAAATCCTGAATTTGATTCAGTTCAGTATCGAGCTTAATAATGGACTTTAAATCCGGATCAGACATAATATATTTTTACCATGAAAGCGGAAAAAATTCAATATTAATCAGTTCAAGATAATCAGTACAACGGCTGTTTTCAGTTTTCAAAAAAAACCCCGGGAGAAGGAGAACTCCCGGGGCAAACCAAAAAGGAAAGGAGGAAACAACGTTAACCGTCTGTCTACATATAAATCAACGGAAACCGGAAAAGGTTACAAATATATATGCGGTTTGAGCTTTTTTATTTTTTATAATCAGGGCTTTGTCATTCCTGGGAGTCTCTAAAAACTGAAGTTTTTAGAGATTTACCGCTGAAAAACGCACGTTTCGCAGCCCAAAGGGCGAGAAACTGCAAAGGCACCTCTAAAAACAACCGGTTTTTAGAGGTGCCCTCCTTTTAATTCTTCAATAACCGCTTCATAGGCGGCTATGGCGGCGGAGAGGCTTATGCTCTGCACTTCACCCCTGCCCAGCCAGTCGGCGCCGTCCATTATATAGAGGCTTTTTAAGGTTCCCTCCAGGTCTTGCACGGTACAGGAAGGATCCGAGGCCAGCCTGCGCCGGAGGCCCAGGAGTTCCTTCTCATAACATTCCCCGTAAGACGCTTCCCGCCAATCTGAAGAATCACCGGCCATAACGGGATTCTTCCGTTGAATAATCGCCATATCTATTTCCATTATACCCAAACCGGGGCTTGTATAGGAACAGATTCCGGGGCACAATAAAAGAGTCAATGAAATGCTTTGCACTGGGCGCAGCCCTGCTTATTTTTACCTTCCTGCCCTCTGTAACGGCCCAAGAATCAAAACCGGCGGATCTGAAAGGCCGGACAAGAATGTCCCGCGGCGATTATATTACCGTAAAGGCTGCTGTTACCGGTCCGGGTGATGAGCTCTACTTTTGGTGGGGGCATATAGGTTTGCTTGTGGAAGACTCCCTTTCCGGTAAAAGTACCTTTTACGACTGGGGCCTTTTTTCCTTTGACAGAGAGAATTTTTTTCTGGATTTTGCCTTTGGACGGCTTCTCTATAGCTGTGGAGCTATTCCGGCGGAATATGTCATTCCCCGCACAATTGCCGGTAACCGGGATTTAACCCTCTATACCCTGGATCTTCCGCCAGAAGCAAAAGTGGAACTTGCCGCATTTGCGGAAAACTGTGTACTGCCGGAAAACAGGAATTACTGGTATCACCATTTTCGGGACAACTGCGCCACCAGAGTACGGGACATTATCGATATGGCAACAGGGGGTTCCCTTAAAAGCCGCTTTGAAGATGAGCCGGGCCGTTTTACCCTGCGCCAGCACGTTCGCCGCCACACCTGGTTTTCCCCCTTATGGGACTGGGCATTAAACTTTTGGATGGGGCAGGGCATAGATCGGCCAATGACCGTTTGGGAAGAAATGTTTCTGCCCTCAGAAATCGCCCTGTGTATTGAAGATTTCAGTTATACCGATGCTTTTGGCATTCAACGGAAGCTTGTGTCAAATACGGAAGTATTGAGCCGGGCGGAAGGCCGGCCCCTCGTCCTGGACGCTCCTCCACAGGACCTGTCACGGGAACTGCTCTTGGGTTTTTGCATTGCCGTGCTGTTCAGTTTTTTGCGTTTTTTGCCGGCAGCCAGACCCGCCAGGAAATTGGGTGAAGCGAATGAAACATGGGTTAGAATTTTCAGGGGTATTTCCGGTACGCTCCAGTCCCTTGCAGGGCTGTTTCTTGGCACTATGGGGCTGTTACTCTTTTTTATGGCCTTTTTCACCAACCATGATTACACCTATGACAATATCAATGTGCTCTTTGTTAATCCCCTGCTCCTTATCGCCGTGCCCGCCGGGCTTATCTATGGCTTTACCGGAAAATCCAAAAAACGGCTGACAACGGAACTGTTTTTGACTGTTTTATGGACGATTGTTTTTATTGCCGGACTTGCAACCATTGTGATACGGCTCTTCCCCGGCTTTCAACAGCAAAATCAACCCACCCAGCTTTTAGTGCTGCCCTTTGCTCTGGTGCTAAGCGCTATTCCCCTCTGGGTTGTCCGTCTGGTTACCCCAAAGAAACAGTAACTAAGAAGATTCTGCCAATTCTTCAAGTTTCTGAACCATGGTAAAACCTTCCCGGATTCCCAAATCCGCATGAAACCGGAGCCGGGGAGTACTGCGTATATGCATGGTCTTGGCAAGCTGGGCCTGAATAAAGCCCGCGGCGTTCTGAAGCCCTTCTACGCCCTTGCCCAGACCGGCTTCTGATTTATAACTGGATACAAAAACATCCGCATAGGACAGATCACGGGAAACGTCCACTCTGGATACGGAAAGAAAAGAATCCACACGAGGATCTTTTATTTTTCCCCCAACGATAAGCTCCCCTATCTTTTCCCGGATAAGGCTGCCTACCCTGCCGGTTCTAAAGCCGCTCATGCGCTTTATGTACTCCCGGAAAGTTTTCTGGCCACCTGGATGATCTCAAAGACTTCCAGCTGATCCCCCACCTGAACATCATCAAAATCTTCAATGCCCAGACCACATTCAAAACCGGCCGCAACTTCCCTGGCATCGTCCTTAAAACGCTTAAGGCTGGCGATCTTTCCGGTATGAACTACAATGCCGTCACGGATCAGATTAGCCGAAGCGCTCCTTTTAACCGTACCGGTAAGAACATAACAGCCGGCAATGGTACCCACTTTGGGAACCTTAAAGGTATTCCGGATTTCCACAGAAGCTATTACTTCTTCTTTAATATCGGGCTTGAGCATTCCTTCCAGAGCCTGCTGTATTTCTTCTACGGCCTTGTAAATAATGTTATACTTTCGGACATCAACCCGTTCCTGATCCGCAAGCGCCTTTGCCTTTGGCGTAGGCCGGACATTGAATCCCAGGATGATCGCATTGGAAGCGGCGGCCAAGTCCACGTCTCCTTCATTGATCGCCCCCGGCAGGGCCTGAATTACATGAACCCGCACTTCCTTGTTGGAGAGTTTTTCCAGGCTTGACCGGAGGGCCTCCGCCGAACCCTGCACATCCGACTTGATGATCACTTTGAGTTCCTGAATGGCCCCGTCACTGATCGTCTGGTGCAGGTTGTCCAGGGTGATCTTTCTGATGTTCTTTGCGTCTTCAAAGCGCTTGAGTTCCTGCCGTTTTCCGGAAACCCCGCGGGCGCTTCGCTCGTCATCTACCACCTGCAAGGGATCGCCGGCATTGGGAATTCCCTCAAAACCCAGAACTTCCGCCGGCATGGACGGGCTTACCGCGTCGATCTTCTCTCCCTTGTCGTTAAAGAGCGCCCTTACCTTGCCGGGCCAGACGCCCGCAACAAAAGAATCCCCTACTTTAAGCGTGCCCTTTTCTATAATTACCGTAGCAACCACGCCGCGGCCTTGATCGATGCGTGACTCCAGCACCTTTCCTTCCGCAGTCCGGTTGTAATTGGCTTTCAGGTCGAGTATTTCCGCTTCCAGCAGTATCGCGTCTATAAGTTTATCTATTCCTTCTTTTTTCAGGGCGGAAAGTTCCACAAACATTGTTTGACCGCCCCAGTCTTCCGGCATAAGAGCCAGATCGGAAAGCTGGCTTTTAACTTTGTCGGGGTTTGCCTCCGGCTTGTCGATCTTGTTTACCGCTACGATGATCGGCACGTCCGCTTCCCGCGCGTGGTTGATCGCTTCTACGGTCTGGGGCATAACCCCGTCATCCGCGGCTACAACGAGGATAACAATATCCGTTACCTGCGCGCCCCGCGCCCTCATGCGGGTAAAGGCTTCGTGTCCCGGCGTATCAAGAAAGGTAATTCTCCCCTGGGGAGTTTCCACCATATAGGCCCCGATATGCTGGGTAATGCCGCCGAATTCCCCGGAGGCCACGTCCGCGCTACGGATTGCGTCCAGCAGTTTTGTTTTGCCGTGATCAACGTGCCCCATGACGGTTACCACCGGCGGACGCCTTTCCATAGTGGAAATGTCGTCTGCCCCGGTGTCGATCAGGGTTTCATCGTAAAGGCTGACAATTTTAACGTCCGCCCCGAATTCCGCCGCCAGAAGTGTTGCGGTCTCGGCGTCAATCTGCTGGTTAATCGTAACCATCATTCCCATATTCATCAGTTTCTGGATCAGGTCCGATGCTTTAAGGTTCATCTTACGGGCAAGTTCAGAAACGGAAACTACTTCCATAATGTCTATGGATTTGGGAACGGGGTTTGCAACCTGGGTGATCTTTTTCTTGGTCTGGAGAAGTTTTTCCTCCATTTCCTGTTCTTTTTTCTGGTAAACGGTTTTTTTGGCCTTAAAGGATTTTTTTGCCTTGCCGTCCGGTACGGGCGGCGTTTCCCCGCCAAAACCGGGCTTTGCGCCGCCTGGCCTCCCGCCACTTCTGGAGGGGAAAGGCCCGCTCTGACCGGCTGTTCCGGGCCGGGCTGTCCTGTTAAAGGGAGGGCGGCCTCCGCTCCGTTCAGCGCCTCCTCCGGTACGGCCTGCGCCGTCCTGACGCACATAGCGCCCTCCTACCCTGCCGGCAACTCCCACGGGCCGCTGGGCAAAAGGAAATCCCTGACGGCCTGTTGAAGCGCCCCCTGCGGAGGCATCCTCTTTACCTTGCGCGCCGCTCTGTGCCCGCGTCACGCCCTGGCCGCTCCCGGCGCCCTGATGAGCGGCGCTCTGGCGAACCGGACGGCCCCCTACCCTGCCGGCGGCTCCTATGGGCCGCTGGTGCAGAACAAATTCCTGTACCGGAGGTTTTTCTTCTTTTTTTCCATCTTGTTCATGGCCGGTTTTTTCCTGACTCTGCTTTGGATGCTGCTCCTGCGAATGAACCGACACCACTTTGGGCGATGCCGTTCTTGACGTTTTTGGCGCAGCCATGCTTTGCGCCGCATTCACAGCCGCCTGGGCTTGAGAAGGCTTGTTAACCGCAGCCGGACTTTTCTTTTTTACTACCACTACTTTGCGGCGTTCCGCTTCTGTGGCTTTGGGAGCTTCAACTTCCGCCGCTTTTGCAGAAACGGTATGCTTAATAAGCTCAGCCTTGGGTTTCCGCGTGTTTTCCAGTTCTTCAGCCATGATCCACCTTATTCTTATTAGAGTTGCCCGGAAACTTCAGTCTCTGAACAACTTCCTGTTAAAACTGCAAAATACATAGTATTTTGCTTAACTTGCAAGACAACGGTCCGGGCCAACAGCCCAAACTTGAAGGTTGTCAAACAAGGGAATCTCTAAAAACTTCAGCTTTTAGAGATTTACCGCTTAAAAACGCACGTTTCGCAGCCCAAAGGGCGAGAAACTGCAAAGGAACCTCTAAAAACAACCGGTTTTTAGAGGTTCCCACAAGCCTATTCTTCAAATTCAAAACTTAAACCTATGCCGCAGTTGGGACAATTGGTCATATCCACGGTGATCTTTGCTCCACATTCGGGGCACTCGTACTCCTCAGTTTCTTCCCCTGCTTCAGCATCTTCTTCCTGTTCCTGTTCTTCTCCGTCTTCTTCCTCCGCTTCTTCATCTTCCACAATTTCTACATATTCTTCTATAAGCCTGCGAAGTTCCGCAATTTGCGGCTGGCTAACGCCTTTGAGGCCTGAAATTTCTTCTTCTGAAAGTACAAGGAAATCCTCGATAAATTCGATTCCGTTTTCCAGAAGCCCTTCCGAGATTTCTTTTGCAATTCCCGGCAGTTCGGAAATCCGGGAAATCTCATCCGAATCACCAAAAAGCTCCGATACCGCCCGGCGGGATTCGGAAGCGATGTCCATTTCTTCAAACTGGGCGTCTGTTTTTACGTCTATGTTCCAGTCTACCAGCCGGTTGGCCAGCCGGACATTGAGACCCTGTTTTCCTATGGCCAGAGAAAGCTGAGATTCCGTTACCACCGCCAGGGCCTGGTGTTTGCCTTCATCCAGGATGATCACGTCCCGTACTTCCGCAGGGGAAAGGGCGTTCTTTATAAAGCGCCGGGGATCCGGATCGTATTTGAGTATATCGACCTTCTCCCCTTCAAGTTCCCGAATCACCGCCTGTATACGCACCCCTTTCAGGCCGACGCAGGCCCCCACGGGATCAACATCCTCCCGGTTGGAATAGACGGCCAGTTTGGTACGGTACCCCGGCTCACGGACTATTTTGTGTATTTCCACGGTTTTGTCGTAGATTTCCGGCACCTCCAGTTCAAAAATCGCCCGGACAAAATCCGTATGCGTCCGGGAAAGAACCACCTGAAGCCCTGCCGGGGTTTTGGTTACTTCTGTAATCAGGGCCTTTATCCGGTCATTGACATGGTACAATTCCCTTGGGGACTGGTACTTTACGGGAAGTATCCCCTCGACCCTGCCCAAATCTACATAGATGGTCCCTTTCCGTTCCCGCTGGTAATACCCTATGATTATTTCCCCTTCTTTGTCTTTGTATTCCGAATAAAGGCTGTCCTTTTGTATTTCCCGGATTGTTTGATGGGCGGTTTGCTTGGCGCTTTGCACTTCAATGCGGTCAAATTCCCTTGGGTCTACTTCCAGGAGGAGGTCATCCCCCAGTTCCGCATCCGGATTGAGTTCCCGCGCTTCCTCCAATTCTATCTCCGCTACCGGATCATAGACCCCGTCAACTATTGTTTTTTGGGCATAAATTGAAACCACCCGGTTTTCTTCGTTAAACCGTACAATGGCATTATCCGCATTTCCAAAACGGCGTTTGTATGCCGCCAGCAGGGTATTCTCAATGGTTTTGAGGATCAATTCCTCCGAGATTCCCTTATCCTGAATAAGCTGGCGGATTGCATCCGACATATCCGTTGCCACGTCCGTTACCTCCCCTAATTTATAAGGTAGTTTGTCCATAATGTGCCTACATTATGGACAAACTCTAATCAGCGTCCAGCCTTGCCTTGGCTATTGTTTCATACATCACTTGTTTTATCTCTCCTCCCGCATCCAACAGGATTTTTTCCCCGTCCGAACCGCGCAGCACGCCCCGTTCCCACTCGTCCGTTCCGGTAAGCCAGCATTTTACCGCCCTTCCGGTATAATGGCGGAATTCCGCCCCTTCCCTGATAATCCGGTCTGTTCCGGGGGAAGACACCTCCAAGTACAGGTCCCTGCCCTCCAAAGCCAGCTCCAGCCGGGGAAGAACCGCCCGGTGTATCCGGGAAAGCTCCGCCGTGCCTATTCCGGCAGCCCCCCCGCCGGCCTGGCCGTTTACAACCAGCCGAATCTGGGCGCTCCCGGCCCCTTTTCCCCTCCGGCGGAACAGGGAAGCTTCCACCAGCGCAAAACCCAGGCCGTTAATCACCGGTTCCAATTCCTGAACAAGGGCCGCCGTATCCCGGTCAAGTTCCCTGGATTTGTACTGCATAACCGTTTCCCCAAGAAAAAAGGGGCGTCTGAACGTCCCCTTTTTAATGCGATTTCAGACTGTCATAATTACAATAGCAAAAGCGGAGAAAACTGTCAACTACCCGCAATGCTAAAATCTAATCTTAACCCAAATTACCGATCACAAACGCTGAACGATCAGACAAGAAATAACGATACGGGAGGTTTCGCTCTTCAAGCCGGATTGATACAATTGCCGCGGCAAGGCTGCCCCTTCCAACACGGCGTCTTCCTCATGCTTTAAATTGTTTCAGCCTCAGGGCGTTAGTCAGCACCGATACTGAGCTTAAACTCATGGCGGCGGCGGCAAAAACCGGATTGAGGAGCGGCCCTCCAAAGAGATACAGCACGCCGGCGGCAATGGGAATGCCCAGTACGTTGTAGCCAAATGCCCAGAACAGATTTTGTTTGATAGTACGGATCGTCCGCTTGCTTAAATTGATGGCCGTGGGAACGTCAATCAAGTCGGAGCGCATAAGCACAATATCGGCGGATTCCATCGCCACGTCTGTCCCGCTTCCTATGGCGATTCCGATGTCCGCCTGAGCCAGCGCCGGAGCGTCGTTTATGCCATCTCCAACCATTGCTACTTTGCGGCCTTCATCCTGCAGCTTCTTCACTTCGGCGGATTTGTCCTGCGGCAGAACTTCCGCAAGCACCCGGTCAATTCCCACCTGTTTGGCGATGGCGTTTGCTGTTTTTTTATTGTCTCCGGTGATCATGGCGGTTTCAATTCCCATTTTGTGAAGCCGCTCAATCGCCGCCTTGCTGGAAGGCTTTAGCACATCCGCAACAGCCACAATCCCCACGAGCTTGCCGTTCAGAGCAGCGTACATCGGCGTTTTTCCTTCGCTTGCAAGCCGGTCGGATGCCGCCTCAAGTTCTGTAAGGGAAATATTTCTTTCGTCCATGAGTTTTCTGTTACCTATGAGAATAGGGAGTAGGGAGTGGGGAGTAGGGAGTGGGGTTGTTGTTCGCAAGCATTGCGTATTACTGTCAAGCACAGCTTTCGTACAATACTCCCCATTCCCCATTCCCCATTCCCCAATCCCCGCTTCAATGCCTCTGCCGGGAATTGCCTTGAAATCCGTTACAGGCGGCAGTACAAGTCCGCGCTTTTCCGCTTCCCGCACTATGGCTGACGCAAGGGGATGCTCTGAATTTTTTTCGGCGGCGGCGGTCAGTTGGAGAAGAATGTCCGGGGCGTTACGGGGCGGAGCCTCGCTGAGGGGGGAAGCGGAAGACGCCGCGTCAGTGGCGGCTGGAGCGAGGGGGGAGACTTCCCCCCTCCCTACTCCCTGTTCCCTACTCCCCACTCCCCACTCCCCACTCCCTATAATATCGGTAACTTCCGGTTTGCCTTCGGTAATCGTACCGGTTTTGTCAAACACAATCGTTTGAATTTTGTGGGCGGTTTCCAGCGCTTCGCCGCCTTTAATCAAAATGCCGTTTTCCGCTCCTTTGCCGGTTGCCACCATGATCGCCGTAGGCGTGGCAAGGCCGAGGGCGCAGGGGCAGGCGATGACCAGCACGGAAATAAAAATCGTCAAACAGAATTCCGTTACGGACTTTCCGGCGGGTAAACCGGCAGCGCCAAAAAAAGCCGCAATGAACCACGCGATTCCGGCGGCAAGCGCAATGGCGCAGACAACCGGCACAAAGTAACCGGAGACAATATCCGCCATTTGCGCTATCGGCGCTTTTGAACCTTGAGCGTCTTCAACTAACTTGATGATCTGCGCCAGCGCGGTTTCTTTCCCCACTTTTTCCGCCTTAAAACAGAAACGTCCATTACTGTTAATGGTAGCGCCGTAAACCGGATCGCCGGGCTTCTTGTCAACCGGCATACTTTCGCCCGTGAGCATGGACTCGTCAACAGCGCTTTGCCCTTCGGTTACAACTCCGTCCACGGGAATTTTTGCGCCGGGCTTTACCACAATAACATCGCCTTGCCTTACTTCGTCAATGGGAATTTCTTTTTCTATGGTTTCACCGGAACTGTTTTTTTCGATAATGACAGCCGTCTTGGGTGCAAGGCCCATAAGTTTTTTTATCGCCTCGCTTGTGCGGCCTTTGGACACCGCTTCAAGGGACTTGCCCAGCAGAATCAGGGCGATAATCACTCCGGCGGTTTCAAAGTACAAAGATTCAACAGCGTGATGATTCCCCCCGGCGATCTGAAACAAATTGTAAACGCTGTAAACTACCGCCGCCGTGGTTCCGATGGCGATAAGGGAATCCATGTTCGGGCTGCGACGCAGAAGATTTCTAAACCCAACGGTATAAAACCGGCTGCCGGCGATTATAATTGGGATAACTAACGCAAGTTGCACGAGGGCGTAAATAAGGGGAAAATTCATCGGGGCCAAACCGGGTGGGAAAGGAAGATTGACCCATTTAATCATGGGGGCCATAGCGATATACAGCAGGGGAAGCCCAAAACCAGCGGCAACAATAAATTTTGTCCAAAGGAGCTTAATTTCTTTTTCTTTGCGGAGTTTTTCTTCGTCTAACGTATCGGCGGAAACTTCAAGCGGCTGGTAACCGGCATTGGTGATTGCTTCCTTTATTGTTGAAAGACGCAAGGTTTGCGGATCGTAAACTACAGTCGCTTTTTCCGTGGCGAGGTTTACCGCAGCATTTTCAACGCCGTCAAGATTACGAAGCGTTTTTTCAACACGCGCTGAACAGGCGGCGCAGTGCATTCCGCCGACGGGGATTGTTACCGTAACCCCTTTGGATTTTTCCGGTACCTCGTAACCGGCGTTTTCAATCGCTTCCTTTATGGCAGAAAGGTTCAGGATTCCGGCATCATAGACAACCGTCGCTTTTTCCGTGGCGAGGTTTACCGCAGCATTTTCAACGCCGTCAAGATTACGAAGCGTTTTTTCAACACGCGCTGAACAGGCGGCGCAGTGCATTCCGCCGACGGACAAAGTTTCAGTAAACATACATTTAATTCCTTTTCCGGCTTTCAAACATGGCCTTTGCCTGTTTCAAGTATTCCCTTGATATGGTAATAGTTGAACCGGTTACCGTTTTGTTCGCCGGAAAAATCGGCTCCGGGTTGCAGCCTCCGGCCTGCCGCTCAACCTGGCTCATGCGGTAACGCCTGCCGCAGTTCTGGCAGACCAGTACCGTACCGTTCTGTACAAAATAACCCCTGCCTGAACTGTAGCATACCTGGCATGCGTTAAAGGCAGTGCGTATAGTGCCGTCCAGAGCTTTTACCGCCAGCACCTCCATCCTCATTCCGTCTATATCTACCGGATAAAAAAGGGCGTTTTCCGTAATGTCCGCAATTTGAATAACCAAATCCCTATCGGCAATTACCGGTTTCCGCTGGTTCAGCGTGGTGTTTTGAGCAGAAATAATCCCCGCTGTCATAAACAGGATTACTGCGGCAGCCGCCGCGATTTTCGTTCTTGTATTCATGTTCACACTCCTTTATAAAATGAACGCCAATGGCGCTGGGGAACCTCTGAAAACCGGTTGTTTTTAGAGGTTCCTTTGCAGTTTCTCGCCCTTTGGGCTGCGAAACGTGCGTTTTTAAGCGGTAAATCTCTAAAAACTGAAGTTTTTAGAGATTCTC
>JAITCP010000110.1 GCA_031283025.1 Spirochaetaceae bacterium
AATATGGCATTGAGGCTGCTTATGTACATCGGCAGGGTGTATGAAAAGCTGGTCAAAAACAAGGACATATACGCCGGCAAAAAGCTTTCCATTCCCCGGCCTGAATTCTTTGTATTGTACAACGGCATTGAGCCGTATCCCGACGAGGAGCTATTACGGCTGTCAGATTTGTTTGAGAGATTTGACATTCCGGGGCTGATTGAAAAGACAGCGCTGGAACTTGAAGTAAGAGTGGTGAACATCAACGAAGGCCGCAACGAGGCAAAAGTGCATAGATGTAAAGAGCTTGCTGGGTACAGCGTTTTCGTAGCAAAGGTGAGGGAATACAAAGCTGAACATGGGAATCTGGAAACGGCGATGAAGAGAGCGATCAGGTATTGCTGCGAACAAGATATATTGAAAGAGTTTTTTGAGCAGAATGCGTCGGAGGTGGTGAATATGTTAATGACGGAATGGAATTGGGACGATGCCTTGGCGGTACGTTATGAGGAAGGCATAGAGAAAGGCATAGAGAAAGGTTTGGAAAAAGGTCTGGAGAAAGGTCTGGAGAAAGGTCTGGCAGTTGCCGCCCAAAATATGGTTAATTTGGGACTTCCGATTGAAACTGTTGTTTCCGCTACCCGACTTGATCCTGAGAAAGTAAAAGCGCTTTATCCGCGGTAACAATATTACCAAAAGCTATCAATCCTCCGTGTGGAAAAAAGGGAGCAAATTCTTCGTGTGAATTTTTCGGGATTAACCATTTTTTAAGGAAATCCGAATTTCTACCCTGGTGCCTTCCTGCTCTGATGATTCAAAGATATACTCCGCGCCGAGTTGGTGAGCACGGTAACGCATGGAACGCAGGCCCAGGCCGCCCCCTTTTATGTAGCGTGTCATTTCAGCGGGGCCGGGTTCTTCTTCATTTGGCCGGGGTATGCCGACTCCGTTATCGCTGACGGTAACAGTAAAAATTTTCCTGCCGGAATGTACTGTTACCTGTATTTGGTTTGCCGCTGCGTGTTTGACGGCATTTTGCAGGGCTTCCTGAACAATGCGGTAAATGTTAAGGTCATGGGCCGGACTAAAGGGGGACTTTTCCGGGCCCGACCAGGAAAAAACGCAGCGGCAGGCATTTTGTCCGCCGGCGTTTTTCCCGCCGGCATTTTTCCCGCTGGCATGAATGCCGCCGGTATTTATACCGCAGGAGCTCTGTTTTGTTACCGTGTGGCAAAGTGCGCTAAGGGCTTCCTTGAGGCCCAAGGCATCAAGCTCCATGGGAAACGAATCGTGGGCGTAGCGGCGGGTACGGATCAGGGTTTCATCAATGAGATCAAAAAGTTCCGGCAAGAAAGAATGGGAACTTACGCTGTTTATAAGGCTCTTGCAGAACATGGAAATTCCCGCAAGGCGCTGGCAAATATCGTCATGCAGATCCATGCTGAACCGGAGCCGTTCCATCTCGCTGATCCTTAACACTTCCGCTTCTACCGCGGTACGGCGCGCTACTTCCTCCCGTAATTTTTGGTACGTTTCCGTAAGGTCTTTTGTCCGCAGGGCTACTTCCTGTTCCAGCCGCAGGGACTGTTCCTTTTCATCGCCGTAGATTTGCAGCCGCTTTACCGTGTTAGCCAAAAAGATCGCTGCGTTGCACATTTGGGGGTGAACCCTGTCCGGCGCTTCGTAAACAATGAGCCCCAAATATTCCTTGCTGGAGCGGAGATAATACACGCACCATGAATGTGGTTCAGAAAATTCAGCCGGATTAGGTATTGCCGGATGCGTTACTGTCCGTTCCGTAACGGCTTTAATTATAATGGTATTGGAAAAGAAGTCCGTCATGTCCACGGTTACGGGATGATCCGCCGTAAAAAATTCCTTGTTGCCGGTTTTTTGGTAAATCAGATTTCCCTTCTTTCCTATTTGTTCCAAAGGCGTAGGATACAGGATAAGATAAAATGTTTTTACCGCCAGATTGGTCAGGAAAAAACGGAGAGGAGACAGCATCTCTTCCGGGGAATTCACCGTTATAAGGGCCTGCCCAAGGAGGCTTACATTCTGCATATTGTATTCCGACCTGTTTGCCGTTCCGCCGTCTGTATGATCCGGCACATTTGCATCATCCCTGCTTTTCCATTGTACCTTACAGCCGCAGGAATTGCGTATTTTCAGTTCCGATTCTACATGAATAATCTGGGACGTTTCTTTACATTGCATAAGGTCCCACAGTGTTTTTACTGCCAGTTTTCCCATTTCTTCCAACGGCTGCCGTATGGTAGTAAGGGCAGGAATTTCCCGGCTGGCCTGATCAATGTCGTCAAAGCCGGTTACCGGACAATCACTCCACAGCGGCTCTTGCCTGACCCGGAGCAGTTCCAGCGCTCCCAGCGCAATGTTGTCACTGGCCGCCACAATTACTTCCGGAGGGGCATTGGGATTGGCATCCATATATTCCCGCAGCATCATCATTGCGGAGGTTTGATGAAATTCCCCGTTCATAACTTTGCCTTCCAGACCGGGGAATTTTTTCCCAAGGCTGTTTATCGTTCTGCGGAAAATATGCTCACGGCTCAGATTATCAGGATGCTGAGCCGGGCCTCCCAAGTAGAGGAGTTTCCGGTAACCGTGGAATTCAATAAGGTGCTCCATAAGAAGGGTCATTGATTCCTTGTTTTTTACCACTATGGAAGGATAATCAAGCAAACGGTTGCCGATCGATACCACAGGAATGTTAAAAACCCGCCGCAGCGCGGTCATGGGGGCAGATGCCGTCCGGGTTCCGATTACTGAAGTAAGGATCAGTATGCCGTCTGCAGAAAGGAATTCCAGTGAAGGGAAGGGTTTACCGCCGCTGTCTTCCCGGTAGTTGAGCAGGGTTTCTCCCTGTATACATATTAAATCCAGGGCCAGGGCGGCGGCCTCGGCACGTATACCCTTATAAACGGAGATTTGGTATTCTTCATCCAGATTGTCAAGAAAAAGCCCTATCCTCATATATTGCCCTTTCGGTAAAATTCCCTATTCATTATAAAGAGATGATCCTATAATATGATGGTAAATTGTCTAAAAACTTCAGTTTTTAGAGATTTACCGCTGAAAGGCGCACGTTTCGCAGCCCAAAGGGCGGGAAACTGCAAAGGAACCTCTAAAAACAACCGGTTTTCAGAGGTTCCCTTATTCTTGTATAAAGTATATCGTGATTGTTAAGGGGTGGTAACTATGTCCATGCATATAATATCAGGTAAATCAAGAAAATCAGATAACTATATGAGGATTTTCCAAAACTTCAGCTTTTGGAAAATCTATCATGCCTTTTCCAAAACTAACCGAGTTTTGGAAAAGACTCATATTCTTGCGGTCTTTATTTTAACTGTACTTGCTGTTTTTTCCCTTGTTTTCGGCTGTGTCAGTTCCGGCGCTGCCGGGGGCGGGAAAGAGGTAGTGGTTTATCAGGAAGACTTTGAAAACTATGCAGGAGGCTGGATGCCCCGTGGCAGCGCCAGCGTGGCCGTAGTATCCGGCAAGGGCCATTCGGGAACCAAATCCCTTTATGTCAGCAGCCGCTCCAAAACCTGGCATGGGGCTATATACTCTCTGGCCAGCCTTAAGCCCGGGCAAAGCTACCGGTTTTCCGTTTGGGCCATGTTCGATGATAACAGCGCCCCTGCCCAGGGCATCAACATCAGCATACAGCAGAATGTGGACGGGCAGGGTGAAACCTATTCCACCATTGGCGCAGAACGCGTGCCAAAAGGGGAATGGACCTATATTGAAGGGGAATACACCGTTCCCCGTTCCCGCTTTGAGATGGCGGTTAGCCTCTATTTTGAAAGCACCTATAAGTCAGATGAAAACACCCAGCCCAGCGATACCTTTAGTTTTTATGTGGACGACATTACCATTACCCGCCTGCCGCCCATGCCTCCGCCGGAGGTGGAAAAGGATATTCCCCCGTTGTACACTTTTTTTGAGGACAGCTTCCCTCTGGGGGCGGCCATTGATCGCCGTTATCTTGATCCCGCTAACATCCACCACGATATGCTCCGGCATTTTAATGCCTATGTTTACGGCAATGAGATGAAACCGGACGCCCTTGAACCTTCTGAAGGGCGTTTTAACTGGAATAACGCGGACGCTCTGTTGGAATATGCCGCCCGGAACAACAAGAAAGTCCGCGGCCATACGCTTATTTGGCACTCGCAAACGCCCAGTTGGATGTTCCAGGGTTCCGGCCCCAACGGCCTGGCGACTAAAGACCAGCTCTATGCCCGTATGGAACGGCATATCAAGGAAGCGGTGGGCCACTATAAAGGAAGAATTTACACCTGGGATGTGGTAAATGAGCCCCTTGGAGACGACGGCTCACTGCGGGACTCCAGATACTACCAAATCTCGGGAAGTCATGAGTATATTGCCAATGCTTTCCGCTGGGCCCACGAAGCGGACCCGGACGCCCTGCTCTGTCTTAACGATTTCAGTATTGAGGCCGCCAGCGCCAAGCAGGACGGTTTTTACAATCTGATACAGACTCTGCTGGACGAGGGTGTTCCCGTTCATGTGGCGGGTATTCAGGCCCATATCAGCAACTCCTGGCCTACCGTGGCAGACCTCCGGCAGACCATACGACGGCTTGCTTCGCTGGGGGTAAAGGTTCAAATTACCGAGCTGGATATGTCCGTTTACGCCGACGGCGGGGAAGCAAAGAAAAGGGCAGACAGGGATGTGCTTCTGGAGCAGGCGAATAAGTTCCGCGCCCTGTTTGATATGTTCCGTGAAGAGGCCAAAGAAGGAAACCTTGACATGGTAATGATGTGGGGCATTGCCGATGACGATACATGGCTTAACAACCACCCGGTTCCGGGCAGGACGGATTATCCCCTGTTCTTTGGCAAAGACCTAAAGGCCAAACCTGCCTACTGGGTGCTGGTTGATCCATCGCGTATGCCCATTCAACTCAAAAGGATAGACGCTACCCGCGCTAACCGCCCCCCTGCAGGCATACAAGACTCTGCGTGGACTTTTGTTTCTCCGCGGAATATTCAGGATAAGCAGGGGAATATTTACGGCTGGTTCAAGGTAATGTGGGACGATAACAACATCTATGCCCAGGTTCATACGAATTCCCGTGATACTTCCGGAAAGCTGCGGTTCTTTATTGAACCGAGAAACCAAAAGACGGAAGAACGCAGCGATACCGCCTTTACTCTTGATTTTGATTTAAGCAGCGCGGCGCCCAGCGGTTCAGGGCTTACTCTGCTTGCCGTTATTCCCTTTGAGGGCAGGCAGGAAGCAAGGGTCGGCTTTGATTTCCGTTTAGAAAGCGGGGGCACGATTCGCAGTTGGAATGATTATGATAATACCCAGGAAACTTCATCGTTGAATTACGGGACGATCAATTTGCGGCTTCCGCCCCCGGTAACTTACGCCAAACGGGGTACAATAGATATGTCGCTCCGGGCAACACGTGATCTTGACCCCGCGTGGGAAGCGGCAACTCCCGTACAAATGAACGTAAAAACCATGGGCCACACAGAGGACGGTTCCCAATTCCGGGTGTTGTGGGATGACTCGTACCTGTATGTGCTGACAGAAGTGGTTGATCCCGTACTGGACGATAAATCCACCATTGTTCATGAACAGGACACTGTAGAAGTCTTTGTGGATCAGAACAACGGCAAATCAACAATCTACGAACCGGACGACGGCCAATACCGGGTAAGTTTCCGCAACTTTGCTTCATTCAACGGGGGGGACAGCTCGCGCTTTAAGTCCCGAACCATGCTGATCCCCGGCGGATACCGGGTAGAAATGGCGATACCTCTTTATGCCATTAAGCCCGCTCCCGGCACCTTGTTGGGCTTTGATGTTCAGGTAAACGACGCTGCTAACGGAGGCCGTATAGGAATCCGCAACTGGGTTAACGATACCAACATGGGGTATCAGAGTACTGCCGATTACGGAGTGTTGATGTTAAGAGAATAGGAGATTGCAGGAAGTACTTAATTGAGGCTTTTTCAAAACTGACCGAATTTTGAAAATGGATCAATCGCTTAAATTAAGGCCGGTTTCTATCAGCGTTGAAACAACTTCCTTGGCCTGATACGTTTCGTCAAAAAGCAGGGGCCAGTTTTTTCTTCCTGCAACAGGAAAGTTATCCAGCCAGGTGTGGTTGTCGGCAATTCCCCAGATGGTAATGTTTTTTACCGCCGGATAATTTGCCGCTATAAGGAAAAGTTCCTTGTACCGCTGCGCCTGCTGGCGGAGTATTTGTTCCGGTATGGACGTATAATAATCCGCCTTGTCTCTCCTGTCATTGAATTCATAGGCGGAAATATCCACCTCTGTAAATTCAACATCCAGGCCCAGGGCGCTGTACCGCTCAATGCTTGTACGCAGGGTTTCCTCGGGGGGAAAATTGTAGTACCAGTGGCCTTGTATGCCCACGCCTTGAACGGGAATGCCGGAATCCAGCAGTTCGGAAAGAAAGCGTACGGTTGCTTCCATCTTTTCCCCCTCTTCAATATTGTAATCATTATAGAAGAGTTTTGCCGTGGGGCTGGCCTGCCGCATACACTTAAAGGCAAATTCGTAAATTTCCCTGCCGCCGATTTTGTACCAACTGCTCAGGCGGAAACCATTATCGCCCTTTTCCACATCAATCACTTCATTCAAGACATCCCATGCGTATACCACATCGTTGTACCGTTCCGTTAGGGCGGCAATGTGATCTTCCAGCCGCTTAAAAAGCTGATTTTTTGAAACCGGCTCATCCCCGCTGCCGGAACGGAAAAGCCAGGACGGGGTTTGGTTGTGCCAGACAAGGGTATGCCCCCGCAGGACTACGCCCTTCTGCCGGGCATAACCGGCAATGCTGTCCATTTCTTTCCAGTCCCAGCGGTTTTCTTCCGGATGAATGGGGCCGAATTTCAAGGTGTTTTCCGGCGTAATAGATGAAAAATGCCGGGTAATTATTTCATCCGCTTCTTTGTGTTCCAGAACTGCGCCGCCTACTGCCGTCCCAACCCGGAACGTATGTTTCCATGCATCCTTTAATCCGCAATTCATACAGGATAATAATGGAGGATCATACCCGGTGATCTGTATAGGGGAATTGTACTATTGAATAATCCCACAAAAACAGCATACTGTTTTTATGCCTATAACAAAGGCCATCAAGGTTTTGATAGTTGAGGATCACCCCCTGTTCAGCAAGGGGCTTGTCTCCCTTATAGGAAGCACCGGGGACTATACTGTGGTTGGAGAGGCGGCCACCCTGGCAGAGGCCATGAGTATAGCCAAAAGCGAAAATCCGGCCCTTGCCATTGTGGACATTAACCTGGGGGATGAAAACGGCATGGATATTATCCCCCGCTTAAAGGTATGGAATCCGAACATCGTAATCCTTGTTCTTTCCATGTACGATGAGCGGTATTATACCGAGCGTATACTCCGGCTGGGCGCGCGGGGCTATATTATGAAAGACGAGGCGGGCAGCAAGGTCTTGGATGCCATAGAAACCGTCATGTCCGGCAAAGTATACCTTTCCGGGGCGGAAAAAGAGCGAATTCTTGAGGCGATGACAGGAGAAAACCTTAAAGATTCAAAAAACTGGGCTCTGTCTGTCCGTAAACTGTCTGACCGGGAACTTCAAATATTTTCCCTTATGGGCAAAGGGCTGGGAACCATAGAGATCGCCAACAAATTCAACCTAAGTACCAAAACCATAGACACCCACAAGGAACACATCAAATTAAAATTCCATTGCAATACTTCACAGGAGCTAAGGCAGCTGGCTGTTGAGTGGGCAAGCCATCCGGGTAATCCATGAATGAGCGTCCAAAACCAGCGTGTTATGTTCCCCCGATTGGGCTCCAATGTAAGCCCCATATAGGGAAAATTACTTATTTTTACCCCAGACTTGTGACTTTATTGTATAATGAGCTATGGGAATCTCTAAAAACTTCAGTTTTTAGAGGTTCCCTTATATCTACGTGTAAGGAGAACTGCATGATTTACAAATCCCCCCTTAAAAAAATTGGTTTATTGCTATGCGCCGGAGCCCTGCTTTTCGCTTCCTGCGGCAAAAAGTCCAAAAAGATTGTTTTTTCAGATACCGATCCAAC
Organism: Spirochaetaceae bacterium; assembly: GCA_031283025.1. Classification (GTDB taxonomy): domain Bacteria; phylum Spirochaetota; class Spirochaetia; order Treponematales; family Breznakiellaceae; genus WRIV01. The sequence goes on from JAITCP010000110.1 coordinate 8,103, forward strand.
GTATCCCATTACCATCTCGATTTACTCCATGGCTCAGATGCAGCAGCCACCGGCGGATAACAAGATATATAAATGGATTGCGGACAATCTTCATGTTACCTTTAGATGGGACATTCTGGTTGGCGATAAAGACCAAAAAATCGGCGTTATGATTGCCGGCGGCGAGTACCCCGACCTCCTTCATGTGGACAGTACGAAATTTTACGAGGCGGAGGCCCTTCTTCCCCTGGATGATTTAATCGATCAGTACGCCCCCAAGCTCAAGGCCCATTATGCCGATGCCTGGGAAAAAATGAAGGAAGAGGACGGCCATGTGTATACGCTCCCGGTCTGGGGCGTGGTGTCCGGCAAGGATTATACCAACTGGTACGGCGATTCCGCCCTGTGGGTGCAGAAGGAAGTGCTTAAGGATTTCGGCTATCCAAAAATCACAACAATGGATGAGTATTTTGATTTGTTGATAAAGTATAAGGAAAAGTACCCTACCGTTGACGATATGCCCACCATCGGTTTTACGATTCTTTCTTATGACTGGCGTTCTTTCTGTTTGATCAATCCCCCCAATTTCCTTGCTGGTTTTCCCAATGACGGAAACGGCACGGTTGATCCGGTAACCCACGAATATAAGGTTTTCCTGTATCAGGATATTTCCAAACGCTGGTTTAAAAAACTCAACCAGATGAACGCGCTGGGCCTTATTGACCGTTCCTGCTTTGTAGATAACTATGACCAGTACCTTTCCAAAATCGCTTCCGGGCGGGTTCTTGGTTTCCATGATCAGGCATGGCAGTTCCAGTCGGCGGAATATTCCCTGACAAACCAAGGTATGCATAACCGCACCTATGCGCCGCTCCCCATTGTGTTTGACGAATCGATCCGCCCCTGGTACCGGAACCGGAGGCTTCCAAATGTGGGGCAGGGAATCGGCATCAGCGTAAAGGCAAGTGATCCGGTACGCATTATCCGCTTTTTGGAAGCGCAGCTTGACGACGAAGTTCAAAAGGTAATTGGTTTTTATGGGTTCCTGGGTGAAGATTATCAGTTGGACGATCAGGGGGTTCCCTTCCGTACCCAGTTACAGCGGGATCAGCAGGAAGACGAAGTATGGAAGCTCCACAATCAGGCGCACTTATGGCGGAACCACAACCCCAAAGTGGAAGGTTCTTACCTGGATGGATGGCCTACCAATATCGCTGAAATTTTCGGAGAAAGAGAAGCTACCATGAAGCCGGAAGACAGGGAGCTATGGCTGGCCTACGGTGTCGAGAATAATGCGGAGCTGATGGACAAGGATCCGCCGCCCAATCCGATATGGTTCCCCGCCTGGCAAATAAATACCCCTGACGGCTCAGATGCCCAGATTGCCTGGAAACGGGCGGAAGAAGTCTACCGGAAGTACCTGCCCAGGATTATTCTGGGCAGGCCGGAATTGTTTGAAGATTTGTGGAAGGAGTACGTCAGCGAGCTGGGTAAAACAGACCTGGTAAAGTACGAGGCTTTTATGCAGCAGGAAATAAATAAACGCATCGTAAAGTGGAGCCCCAAAGACTAACAATGAAAAAAGTTACTTTTTTTCAAAAAGCTGCATCCCAGCGGCAGTTGATTTATATGTCTCTGCCGTTAATCCTGTACGTACTGCTTTTTTCGTATGTGCCGGTTTGGGGCTGGACTATGGCCTTCCAGAACTACAAACCGTCCAAGTCCTTTTTTGAGCAGGAGTGGGCGGGCTTACGGTGGTTCAAGTTTCTTTTTAGCGATCCGGGCTTTTTGCGTGTTCTGCGTAACACATTGGCAATGAGCCTTATCAATACAAGTCTTGGCTTTATTACGGCCATTGGGTTTGCCCTGTTTCTTAACGAAATGAGAACTGTTGGTTTTAAGCGCTTTGTGCAGACCGTTTCTTACCTGCCCCACTTTCTTTCCTGGATTATCGTTACAAGCCTTGTAGCATCAATGCTCTCTGTGGAAAACGGGGCGATAAATGATGTCTTAATGGCGCTGGGAGTAATCAAGGAACCGGTTTTGTTTTTAAGCGAGCCTAAGTATTTTTGGGTGATAGTAGGGTTCACGTATGTCTGGAAGGAGGTGGGCTGGAACACCATTATATACCTGGCGGCCATTGCGGGGATCGATCCTACCTTGTATGAAGCGGCGGAAATTGACGGCTGTAACCGCTGGAAAAAAATGTGGCATATTACTCTTCCCGGCATCAAGGCAACCATAGTTATTTTGATGATCATGAGCGTAGGGCATATTTTGGATGCGGGGTTTGAACTGCAGTATCTTCTTAAAAACGGCTTAATTCAGGATGTTGCGGAGACCATAGATATTTATGTTTTAAAATACGGCATTCAAAGTTTTAATTATTCACTGGCAACTGCCGCAGGAATGTTCAAGAATGTGGTAAATGTATTTCTTATCTTCCTTGCCAACTGGATTGCCAGGCGGGCCGGTGAGGAGCGCTTAATATGACGTATTATCAAAAAGCAAAACTGGATAATTTTGTGTTCACTCTTATTAACAGCGCTTTTATGCTGTTTCTGGTGTTCCTGACCCTGTACCCTTTCTGGAATACAATAGCCGTTTCTTTTAACGCCGCTGCGGATACCACAAGGGGCGGCATTACCTTCTGGCCCAGGGTATTTACCATGCAGAATTACCGGGCAGTTTTTACCAGCGGGACTATTTATCATGCATTCGGAGTTTCCGTTGCCAGAACGTTAATTCAAACCATTACGGGTGTTTTTCTTACCAGTATGCTGGCCTATGCGTTAAGCCGCAAGGAATTTGTTTTACGCAAGCCGTTTACGCTCGTTCTGGTACTTTCCATGTATATTAACGCGGGGCTTATTCCCAATTATTTTTTGATGCGCTCTCTGGGGCTTATCTCTACATTTTGGGTATATATAGTTCCCGGCATGGTCAACGCATTTAATTTTATTGTTATCAGAACCTACATGAAAAAAATTCCGGAAAGCATTATTGAATCCGCCCGTATTGACGGCTGCGGTGAATTTTTAATATTTTTCCGTATTGTGCTTTCCCTGTGCAAGCCGGTGCTGGCTACAATAGCCCTTTTTATTGCCGTTGGCGCCTGGAATTCATGGTTCGATACGATGATCTATAACTCCGGCAGGGCCGAGCTTCATACGCTCCAGTACAAACTGATGGAATACCTGCAGTCCAGCCAGAGTCAGGCAAAAAGCGCCGCAGCCATTGGCTCTATGGGCATGGCCCAGAACCTTGCTTCCAGCATGGTTACCCCGGTCAGCATACGGGCTGCCGTAACGGTAGTTGCGGCTCTGCCTATTTTGTTAATATATCCGTTTTTACAGCGGTATTTTGTTACCGGCCTTAATGTGGGGAGTATAAAAGAATAGACTTGTTCAAGAACCTGGTTGGTTCTTGAACAAGTTAAGCAAAATACTGCGTATTTTGCAGTTTTTTACAGGAAATTGATCAGAAACTGAAGTTTCTGATCAACTCTAATAAGGAGATTGAGTATGAAAAACAAATTGATTGTTTTTGTTCTGTTTGTCCTGTGCGCCGCTTTGTACGGCCAGAATTACAGGCACGTTACGGTTATCGACAGTACTTTTGAAGACGGAACTTTGGGCGGCTGGGCGCCGCGCAACGATCCGGCAAAAGGATCAACCAGGATTGAAATAGACAAAACCATTAAACATTCCGGCACGGCTTCCATGCGTGTTTTTGACCGCAAATTTACATGGATGGGGCCAATTCAAAAACTTACCGATAATCCTGTTGCGGGTGATGTTTACAGCATTACCGCCTGGGTATACTTTAAGGACGGGCCTGCCGTTCCCGCCCTTACCTTTAGCGTGGAACGGGCTTTTAAGAATGCGGCGGCGCCCCACGCGTATCAGAATGTTACTACATTCCAGGCAAAAAAGGGCGAGTGGACCGAATTAAAAACAGAATATACCATAGGCGCCGATCCAACCCAGGCAAGCATCTTCGTATATTTTGAACTCCCTTACAAAGAAGATCATCTGGTTACCGCCAATGACAAGGTTGATTTTTGGCTGGACGACATAAAAATTATTAAACTCGATCCGGCATCCCGGCCCAAAGCGGAGATGAATATTCCCAATCTGGCTGATGCATGGCGGCGTTACTTTGACATTGGCGTTGCGGTTCCCAGAAATGCCGTGGATACTTCTTCCCAGACAGCCCAGCTTTTAATGAAACACTTTACCGTTTTGGTTGCGGAAAACGAACAAAAAATGGAAACGGTTCAGCCGACGGAAGGCCGGTTTGATTGGGGGCCTGCGGATGCAATCATCAACTTTGGCGAAATGACCGGTATGCGGCTCCGCTGGTATCCCCTGGTGTGGCATTCGCAAAATCCGTCCTGGCTTTTCCGTGACAAGGCTAACGCATCCGTTGCGGCTTCCAAAGAACTTATGAACCAGCGGTTAAGAACCTATGTTCAAACTGTTGTGCGCCGTTACAGGGGCAGAATAGAATCTTATGACGTAGTGAACGAGGTCATTTCAGAAAGGCAGGAAGGGCTGCGGACCGGTGCGGAAGGTTCCAGATGGTACGAAATACTGGGCGCTGAGTATATTGACAACGCTTTCCGCTGGGCGCGGGAAGCAGACCCCAATGCACAACTCGTTATCAATGATTTTAACCTGGAAAGGGATACCCGCAAGCGGCAGTCAATGTATGATCTGGTTAAAGGCATGAAACAGCGCGGCGTTCCGGTGGATGCGATAGGTATACAGCTCCATATTGACGTTAGGGGGCCTTCTGTTCAGCAGATTCGGGAAACCATAGAACTGTTTGCCTCTTTGGGCGTTAAGGTGCTGATTACCGGAATGGATATTTCTATTTATACCAGCAATACCGAAGCAAAAAAAGCGGCTACCTCCGCCCTTCTTTTGGAACAGGCCCAGCGTTACAAAGACATTTTTGCCATGCTGCAGGAGCAGGCCCAAAAGGGGAATCTTGGTAAAATGGTGGTTCTTTGGGGCCTGCATGACGGTATAAGCTGGAAAAGCAATTACCCCGTTCCCGGACGTACCGATGCGCCGCTTTTGTTTGACGAACGTTTCCAGGCAAAGCCCGCTTTCTGGGCTTTGGTAAATCCGTCCAGGGTTCAGGGCTTAAGGTAATCGTGAATGAAGATACTGCAGGGCCTCCGCCGTAGGACAAAGTACCTCATTGCGGCGCTGATTATTGCCGGACTACTCTTTCCGGTTCTTTCCTGTAACTTTTCTTTTGCCGGGGAAGAACCAGGCCCCGGGAAAGAACCAGTCCCCTGGGAAGAAGAAGGAATCGGCAAATGGAAAACAGAGCAGCCCTTGCATGAGGTTTATACAAGCCAATTCCTTGTTGGGAACATTGTATCCCCCGGCGATCTAAATAACACTACCAGATTTGATCTGCTCAAGCGGCATTTCAATACCGCTACTGCGGAAAATCAGATGAAACCTGACGCGATTGCGCCTTCTGCTAAAGGGGGAGTTTACCGTTTTACACAGGCGGACAGTCTTATAAATGCAGTAAATGCCGCAGGGATGACAATGCACGGCCATGTCCTGGTGTGGCATTCCCAAACACCGTCATGGCTTACTACCGGTGATAAAGCAACAGTCCTTGCCAATCTGGAAAAATATGTTACCGATGTGGCAGCCCACTTTAAGGGAAAACTTATTTCCTGGGATGTGGTCAACGAGGTAATGCGGGACGGTCTGACTGCCGCAGAAGCCGCCAACTGGAAAAACTGCCTGCGTATGACTGATAACCCCTGGAATAAAGCCATCGGGCCTGAGTATATCGAAAAGGCTTTTCTGGCTGCCCGTGCGGCAGACCCGGATGCAAAACTGTTTTATAACGATTTCAACTTGAACAATGCGGAGAAGGCACGGGCAGTTTACAATATGGTTGCGGATATTAACAACCGGTACCCAAATGAAAAGGGGAGAAAACTGATTGATGGTATCGGAATGCAGTCCCACCACCACATTTATACCGATCCCAATACAGTGGAAGCCTCCATCATTTTGTTTGCTTCTCTGGGGGTAGATATAACTATATCGGAAATGGACATACAGGCTGCCGAAACCAGCGCTTGGGGTAATCCCGCTCTTTCCTGGGGAGAGAACGCCGCCCGGCTTCAGGCAAAACAGTATGCGGCTATGTTCAGGATTTTCAAAAATCATGCGTCAAAGATCAGCCGGGTTACCTTTTGGGGGCTTGATGATGGTACAAGCTGGAGGGCCAGAACACATCCTACCCTGCTGAGAAATGATTACGGCCTTAAGCTGGCATTTTATGCCGTAGCGGATCCGTCGCGGTATTAGAATAGACTTGTTCAAGAACCCGGTTGGTTCTTGAACATGTAAATACTGCGTATTTTGCAGTTTTTATAGGAAGTTGTTCAAAAACTTCAGTTTTTGAACAACTCCGATATTTTTCAATCATTCATGGAGGTTTTTATGCGAAGCAAAAAGTTTGTTTTAACGGCGCTTGTTATTTTTACAATGAGCGGCGCTGTTGTACATTCTCAGGTACAGTCGGTCGAGGATACTATTACTCCCACTCCGCAGTTTCAGGATCACGGGGGAGTAACGCCCTGGTTCTGGATAGGCGTTCAGACGGTTTTTTCCGGCGGTTATAATATTGAAACCGGAGCGGCGGGCTTCCGTAACTATGGCGGCGATAATAACACTTACGCATCTTTCAATCTGGCCTTTGTGGACAGCCATTACCAAACCCCCAAATTTTATGAGGTTCCAAGAACTCTGGACCCCAATGCCTGGACCGGTCATTTTGTTATGATGAATTTTACAACCCGCATTAACAGTTGGGAACAAAGTGAAGGTGCAGTAGAAAATAATGCACCCGCCTGGTTGGCGGAGATTACCGGCATGGGCTACCGTATTGGTTTCTTTACTCAGGCGGCAAACCTTGTAGGCGGCCTCTATGATTATGGTACTGGCAGTAGTGAGGGCAGCCGTAAGCCTATCACAAAGATTTCCGGCGGTAATAAGGTGCTTAATTTAGGCGCAGGGCAACTTGGTCAGCTTTACTATGAGAAAGCCAATGACACCTATGTTACGACAACATATACTACTTCAAACGGCGCTATTTGGTATACCGGTTATGAACAAAAAGATTTGTGGAATGTCTACTTAACCATGCTTTCGGAAGGCAATGTTAGTTCAGATGTTTCAGACGGAAAAAATAAAGGTATTGCCGGGGTGGTGGATTTTGGCGTTTCTCCCTTTGGGGTTATTACCGATGAAGAGGCCCCGCTGACCTTTAATGTTTCCGGGAATTTTATCGGCGGATTTGGTTGGAAAAATACCGGTACTGATACAAAAAATGTTGGCTTTGGCCTTAAGGGAGAGGCCGGTGTATGGCTGGTTGATAATTGGGTTTTATCCCCCGTTGTTGCCTTTGACGGAAAACTTGACATGAACAATGAGTTTTTCTGGAAAGCCGGCGGCGGCCTTACATTCCAGTTCAGCGGAATGCGCTGGGTAAATGACGATTGGGGTGATTTGAAAAACAATGGCGCCCCAAGTACGGCAGTATACCCTTTAATTGATTATCGCTATGAAAACAACAAGATATTGAAATACGCCTATGCACAAGTGTATGGGGCATATTCGGAAGAAAGAGATTTAAATATGCTTTTCCGGATTGAAGAACCGGACGGAAATGCGGGCTTCCACGAAAAACTTGGGCTTCTGGGTGAATTCCGTTGGTATAACATGATGGAAAAAAAGCCAACCGCTCCCATGAAATGGGAGGCCCAGGGACGGGTTTCATGGGATGTAAATATACAGCAATACCTGATCACCCCCTATCTGCGGGGATACATCAACGACGATTCAGTGTTAAAACTGCGGCTGGGGGCCTATGCCAACATCATCCCCTTTACTTGTTTTGAACTTGCCTATACGTCGGCTAATCTGAATAAGGGAGTTAATGTCAGACAGGCTTTTAGGGGTAATCCATCGTATAAAAGCAACTTTGATGCCGGGCGTATAGAATTAATTGTAATTCTAAAATCCGATGATATTCGGCCCCAGGTTCCCAAGCGGATGAGCGACTGGAACTATCCGAGTGAGATTCAGAATTTCTAGAACCAGCCTGCCATTGTAAAATTCCCTCCCGGTATGCTACACTTTACCATGTACGCTTTTCCGGGAGGGAATTCCGTGAAATATACATTCCCGGTGATTAAGGCCGTGGCGGTATTAATCGCTCTGATCGTAACCGCGGCCCTTCCCCCGCATCTTCTTTCCGCCCAGGAAACAGCGCTGAACGTAAATTTTCTCCGGGGCGAGGAATTGTTTATGCGAAACGAGCCGGAGGAGGCTCTGCCTTTTCTGGAAAAAGCCTTTGCAGAAGATGAGTCCAACCAGGAAGGGGCGCTGTACCTGGCCGTGTGCTATGAGCAATTGGATCGGTTTGAAAACGCCATAACAGTGTACCGGAAAATGCTTCCGCAGGCCGGGGACAAGACAGCGCTTGTCGCGTGTAACTTGGGGAACATTTATTTCAGGATGGGCAATACCGCCCTTGCGGAACAGTTTTATACCCAGGCAATTAGCGCCGATCCGTCCTATGCTCCGGCTCACCTTAACCGGGCAAACACACGAGTCAGAAACGGCGACTTGCGGGACGCGTTGCCGGATTATCAAAGCTACCTTAGCCTTGATCCGGCTTCCCCCCAGCGGCCCCGGATAGAACGGCTGGTTGGCCTAATCCAGGAAATATTTGCGGAAGCGGAGATACGCAGGCTGATGGCGCAGGAAAGTTCCCGTGCAGATGCGGAAAAGCGGCAGCGGCTTATGAACGAAGAACTCGCCGCAGCCATGCCGGAAATAATTGAGACGGATATAAGCCCGGAGGAAAATTCGGCGGTGCTTGCCGGGGAGGAAAACCCGGTAAATACCGCGGATGTATCCGGGGAAACGACCGGAGATATATCCGGTGAGCGGAGCTTAGAGTGGAGGGGAGACTCGATCCAGCGCAAGTAGGAGAAGCAGTTATGGAAAACGGTATGGCCGGAAAACCCCGGCGTATTCAAAGTATTATTTTTGGGGCAATTTTACTTATCCTCTTTATATTGGTGTGCCGCCTCTTTGCCCCTTTCCTTACAGTTATCCTTTGGTCTATCCTCTTTTATGTACTTCTTAAACCGCTTTATCAAAAGTGTACCGCCGGTTGTAACATAACCACCATTAAGGGAAAGATTATCCGCAATGCTCTGGCGGCGGTTTTTTCTTTTGGCACGGTAATACTAATCATAATCCCTCTTTCCTTTGTTGTTTTTCAGCTTTTCCTGCAGGTAACGGAACTGATCCGCCAGGTGCGGGATTATCTGGCCCTTCGGCCTTTCAGCGTTGACAGTTTCCTGGAAGACGTTTCCAGGATAGTCCGGGAACTTAGTTCCGAACAAATTATAATCAATGCGGATGAACTCCGTTCCAGAATTCTGGGCTTTCTGGGTATGGGGATGCAAAGACTATTTGTGTTTTCCGGTGATGCGGCCCGCAATGTAGGCTCTTTTTTAATTAGCCTTATTTTTATGATTTTTAGCCTCTTTTTTCTTTTTGTTGACGGCGCATATCTTTCCAAACTTACCCTGCGGATTATTCCCATTCGCAAAGAGTACATCAAAGCCCTGGTAGGAAAATTCAAGGAAATCACTTTGCAGTTGGTGCTGGGGTACATTATTGTAGCTCTGGCGGAGGTGGTAACAGCGTTTATTATTTTTTCTCTTTTTAGGATTCACGGCGCTCTTGTTTTTTCGGTGTTGATCTTTTTCTTTTCTTTTTTCCCCATAATAGGTCCGGCCATAGTTTGGTTTCCGCTGGGCTTAATGCAGATTCTTAACGGAAACTTTGGGCGCGGGATTCTTTTGATGATCGTATCCAGCGCTTTTATTTCTTCTATAGAGAATTTTATTAGGCCCATTATACTGCGGGGGCGGATTCAACTGCACCCGCTGATCATCTTTTTTGCAATCCTTGGGGGGATCAGTACATTTGGCTTTAACGGGATTATTCTGGGGCCCATGATAGTGATCATATTTCTTACCGTCTTTGATCTGTTCTTAACGGAACATAAACTGGAGCAAAAATAAACTGCGGGGGAGCTGTGCATGAACGCAATTATTACCGTTGTTGGAAATGACAAGGTGGGCATTATTGCCCGTGTAAGCGCCTTTTTGGCGGAGCGGAACATCAATATAGAGGACATCAGCCAAACTATACTTTCCGGAAATTTTGTTATGATGATGATGGCTGATCTTTCCGCCAGCGCCCAGCCGCTGGATACGGTTAAGGCGGAACTTTCCGCCCTGGGGGACAGCATGGGGGTTTCCATCAGCCTGATGCATGAGAAAGTGTTTTCCGCCATGCACCGCATTTAAGGAATTGCTATGCTGTTTACCGCGCATGAAATAACAGAAACGGTGGATATGTTCCTCCGGCACAAGCTGGATATCCGGGCTATTACGCTGGGAGTGTCACTCCTGGACTGCGCCGCCGCCACGGGAAATGAAACCCGCAGGCGAATACGGGAAAAACTGCTGCGCATGGCAGGGCCGCTGGTAAAAACAGGCCGGGAGATCGAAACGGAGTACGGGATACCGATCATCAACAAGCGGGTGTCCGTTACTCCAATCGCTCTGGTAGCCGCCGCTTCTGATGACGGCGATTATGCGCCTTATGCCCAACTTTTAGATAACATCGCCGTGGAACTGGGAATTGATTTTGTGGGTGGTTTTTCCGCTCTGGTACATAAAGGGTTTTCACTGGGGGATGAAAAACTCGTTGCTTCAATTCCCGCCGCCCTTGCATCCACGGAACGGGTCTGCGCTTCTGTTAATGTTGCAACTACAAAAAGCGGGATCAACATGGATGCGGTACGCCGCATGGGGGAAGTGATCAAGGCAACTGCGGAAAAGACGGCGGACAAAGACGGGCTGGGCTGCGCGAAGCTTGTGGTGTTCTGCAACGCGCCGGAAGATAATCCCTTTATGGCCGGCGCTTTCCACGGCCCCGGTGAAGCTGAAAGCTGCCTTAACGTGGGAGTCTCCGGCCCCGGCGTGATCAAGGCCGCTCTGGAATCCGAAAAGGACGCCAACTTGACTGAAATTGCGGAAATCATTAAAAAGACCGCTTTTAAAATTACCCGCATGGGTGAACTTGTGGGAATGGAAGCAGCCCGGCGGCTGGGAGTGCCCTTTGGCATCCTGGACCTTTCTCTGGCCCCGACCCCGGAAGTGGGAGATTCTGTAGCACGAATTCTGGAAGAGATGGGCCTGGAAACTGCGGGCACTCACGGCACTACTGCGGCTCTGGCGCTGCTTACCGACATGGTAAAAAAAGGCGGCGTCATGGCCAGCGCCAGAGTGGGGGGATTTTCCGGGGCGTTTATTCCCGTATCGGAAGATGAGGGCATGGCAGCCGCCGCCGCTTCCGGCGCAATCGGTTTGGACAAACTGGAGGCGATGACCAGCGTATGCTCGGTGGGGCTGGATATGATCGCCCTTCCCGGTAACACAAGCGCCGCCACCATTTCTGCAATCATCGCAGATGAAATGGCAATCGGCATGATAAACGGCAAAACGACCGCCGTCCGGGTAATTCCCGTGCCGGGGAAAAAAGCCGGGGATTGGGCTGAGTTTGGCGGCCTTTTGGGGAGCGCCCCCGTCATGGCCGTAAATTCCGCAAAGAGCGATGTGTTTGTCGGACGGGGAGGGCGCATCCCCGCACCTATCCACAGTTTTAGAAACTGAGCCACTTTTAAAAACTGAAGTTTTTAGGGAACCTCTAAAAACCGGTTGTTTTTAGACAATATGAAGTGCCTCACTGTAATAAAGACGTGAGTTCACCTACAGTGTAGGATTAGCACATATTACAGGAGGCACAGGATGAAAAAAGTATATTACATTGGACTGGATGTCCACAAGGACAATACCCAGATGGCGGTTTT
>JAITCP010000135.1 GCA_031283025.1 Spirochaetaceae bacterium
AGCAGCTCGTCAACCGGTAGCTGTTCTTCCAAACACCTACACTATACCAGGTAACCGCATACTTTTATCATAACTTCGGGGTATTAAACCCTCGCCACGAATAACTACTGTGATGGGACTGAGATCAGAAAAGTATATCCCATTATAAACCCAAGAGTGTATCCAAAAATAAACCAAAATCGGAAGGAATAAGCCAATAATGGATAAAATATTTAATGACGTTAATTCATTCTTTTTTACCACTCCGGTAATAGCCTGTACTTCCTGTGAATAATTTACTTGATTAGTTTGATGGCTATTACCAGAAATATTACTTTTTGCATGGTTTATCTTTAATTCAGGTACTGAACAATACGGGCAGGTTTTCCATCCTTCCTGCAATTCCTTCCCGCAGTTTTTGCAGAGGGTTCTCTTTTGCTGCTGTTCACCGAATAACACCGCCGCAAGCAATTCAAGAGTATCTACGCACAAGCCCAGATCAAGCCCTTCTTCCTCGGGCAGTTTTTGCGCAAGCTGTTGTTTGCAAAGAGCGCGATCCGGTTCGGCGGCGTTTTTCAATATTTGTACAAAACCGTGTTCAAGGCATTTTACAAAAGCGTTTTTCTGTGGTTTCGGCTCATCCTTCGCCAAGTCCGCGAAAAAGGCGGAAACACGCTTTGGCTCTAAGAGAACTGATTCTCCGTGTTGTGTAACAATACCTTTAACAACGTTCAGTAAACTGTTATTCATTGTATTGCCTTTTTGGTGTTTACCACAAAACTCACCCTGCTATCTATTCCAATTGCGGTGTATATACCCCCGCCGATAAGCCCACCCAAAAACCCTGCCGCCATAGCGCGGTTTTTTGGGTAATTGGGGACAAACAACGAAACACCCAAGCCTATTCCACAGCCGGCAATTCCCCAGCAGATTATTCTGCTTATAATACTCATTATTTCAGATATATTTTGTGTGTAATTAAATCTGCGTGCCATTTCGGAAAAGGCGAAAGAACTATTGGAAGTCCAAACATTAACCAACCTTGCCGACAAAGGATATTACGACGGGCAAGACATTGCGGCTTGTGAAGCAGCCAGCGTAACGTGTGGAGCCAGTATTTGCGAACATAAGGTATTGCAAAGGGCTTAACCGGTTCACCTTGCGTGGGAAAGAGAAAGTAAACAGCCAGTGGCTTTTGTACTGCATGGTACATAATTTAGGCAAATGCCTGAACGGGCGTAATGCTATAAAAAATAGTGCGTAAGGGCAGGGAGGCAGACGGGAACAAGGGGTGAAGGACAGGGAAAGCCCTGAGTAGTGGCATTTAGTCAGGGAAATAAAGTTTCAATTTCGGAGTAAATGTAAAACTGAGTCTCAAATACAGGGGTTTTCCTACAGGCTCCATGTGCATTGCGGGCTAAAGTGGGGGATTAGCGGGAAGATTCCTTTTCCCACCCAAGGGAACGCGAGACCGCTTCTTTCCAGCCGGCAACAAGTTTTGCCCTGTCCGCCTCCCCGATTGAAGGCTGGAATACCCTGTCCTGGGACATGTTCTTTACAATGTCTTCTTTGTCAGCGTAGAAGCCTGCGGCGAGGCCGGCCAGATAAACAGCGCCCAGTGCGGTGCTTTCAATAACTTTGGGGCGGATAACTTCCGTGTCGAGTATGTCCGCCTGGAACTGCATAAGGAAATTGTTGGCAGCGGCGCCGCCGTCCACGCGGATGCTTTTGATCGGCACGCCTGCATCGGCTTCCATTGCTTTAATAACGTCAAGGCTTTGGTACGCAAGGGACTCAAGCGCGGCGCGGATAAAGTGTTCCTTTGTAGTACCGCGGGTTATGCCGACAATCGTCCCCCTTGCGTACTGGTCCCAGTAAGGAGCGCCCAATCCGGTAAAAGCGGGAACCATATACACTCCGCCGCAATCGGGAACAGCGGCGGCGTAATGTTCGGTAAACACCGCATTATCAATAATCCGCAGGCCGTCGCGCAGCCACTGTATCGCCGCGCCCGCAATGAATACGCTCCCTTCCAGAGCGTACTCAATCTTGTTGTCCGCACCCCAGGCAATGGTTGTCAAAAGTCCGTGTTTTGATGTTACGGCTTTTTCACCGGTGTTCATCAGGATAAAACAGCCGGTTCCGTAGGTGTTTTTTACCGCTCCGGGTTCAAAGCAGCACTGGCCAAACAGGGCGGCCTGCTGATCCCCGGCAATACCGGCGATGGGGATTTCCCCGCCCAGGAATTCTGAATCACAGTTTCCGTACCTGTAACTGGAAGGTTTTACTTCCGGCAGCATCTGAAGGGGAATATTGAATTCTTTAAGAATGTCCGTATCCCATTCAAGTTTGTGGATGTTAAAGAGCATGGTCCGGGAAGCGTTGCTGTAATCGGTAACATGGATTTTTCCCCCGGTAAGGTTCCACACCAGCCAGGTATCAATCGTGCCAAAAAGCAGTTCGCCTTTTTCCGCTTTTTCCCGCGCTCCGCTTACATTTTCCAGTATCCAGCGCAGCTTGGTGCCGGAGAAATACGCGTCCACAATAAGGCCGGTCTTTTCTTTAATTACCTTGTCAAAACCGCCCGCTTTAAGGCTGTCGCAGTATTCGGCAGTGCGGCGGCACTGCCAGACAATGGCGTTATACACAGGTTTGCCGGTAGACTTTTCCCAAACCACCGTGGTTTCCCGCTGATTGGTAATGCCAATCGCCGCCACATCCTCGGCGTGAATGCCCGCCCGTGCTTTTACTTCCGCCAAAACCCCCAGTTGGGAAGACCAAATCTCCATAGGATCATGCTCTACCCAGCCCGGCTTCGGAAAAATTTGGGTAAATTCCTTTTGCGCAAGCTGGATGATGCTGCCCTGTTTATCAAAGAGGATCGAACGGGAACTTGTTGTTCCCTGGTCAAGAGCGACTAAGTACTTTGGCATAATTGCCCCTAATTCAATGTTGGCCGGAAACCGCATTTGACACGGAGCGCCCTGTTATGGTAGGCTTTTGATGTAAATATGGAAACTGCAACCAAAATCACTTTTGGCCGGATGATTTCCGCTCCGGTCTTTTTTATTATTTATTTTTTGCCTGTGTGGCTCCGGCAGTTTCCCATTATACTCCCTATTTCCGTCTTTGTAATGGCCCCGCTTTTGACTTTTGCGCATTTAACCGATTATCTTGACGGAAAATATGCCCGCAAGTACAACCAGGTAAGCGATTTTGGCAAGGTTTTAGATCCTTTTGCCGATGTTTTCCTGAATATCACCATATTTTATAGTTTGGTTTTAAGCGGTTATATGCCGGGAGTTATTTTCTTATGTATCATTTACCGGGAATTAGGCATGACCTTTATACGTATGATAGCAATGCAGAAAGGCGTGACTATAGCGGCGCGTGGGGGGGGCAAGTTAAAAACAGTAATTTATATTGGTTCCAGTTCCTTCGCCCTTCTTATTGAATGTTTTTTGCGCCTGGGGCTGTTCAGCGCCGGGGATTTCCCGATTCCCGCCTGTAAGCTTGTAAGTCTGGCCCTTTTTATCCTTTGCCTGATAATTTCATATATTTCCTTCGTGGATTACCTTATCAGCTTTAGAAAGGTGTTAAAAGAAGGAAAATAAGGTTATAGTTAAGAAAAATGGAATTCAGTGAGTTTAAGCTGCATCCGGACCTGGATCGGGGTATTGCAGAAGCGGGGTACATTACCTGTATGCCCGTACAGGAACAGGTATTAACCTATGCCTTTGGCGGCCAGGATTTGTATGTTCAGTCCCAAACCGGAACGGGGAAAACGGCGGCCTTTTTAATTGTGATTTTTCAGCGCCTCCTTACAGAAGCCATGCTGGCGGGAAAAAAGGCGATCATCATGGTGCCTACCAGGGAACTTGCGGTACAGGTAGAGGAAGAAGCCAAAACCTTGGGGAAATACCTTCCGTATAAAGTCGGAAGTTTTTACGGCGGCGTGGGTTATGCCCAGCAGCAGCGGCTTCTTAGAGACAAGGTGCAGATACTGGTGGGAACCCCCGGACGGGTGCTTGACCTGAATAAGTCGGGGCACATGAACCTTATGGAGATTGCCTTTCTGGTGCTGGACGAGGCGGATCGGATGTTTGACATGGGCTTTTACCCTGACCTCCGCAAGCTAATCCGGGTAGTGCCCCCGGCGGATCGCCGTCAAACCATGCTTTTCAGCGCCACCCTGAATACCTGGGTTAAAAACCTTGCCTGGGAATATACCAAAAACCCAAGGGAAATAGAAATAGAGCCGGAAACAGTAACCGTGGAGGAAGTAGAACAACTCCTCTATCACGTACCAAGTGAAGACAAGATGAAGCTCCTCCTGGGCTTAATGGAACGGGAAAAGCCGGAAAGCGCCATTATTTTCTGCAACACAAAACGTTATGCGGAAATCGCCGCAAAGCGGCTGCAGCTTAACGGCATTGAGTGCGAATTCATCATAGGCGATCTTCCCCAGGTCAAGCGGCTCAAGATTATCGACGATGTTAAGGCGGGCCGTACCCGCTTCCTTGTGGCTACCGATGTGGCCGCCCGCGGTCTGGACATTGAAGGCTTAGCCCTGGTGGTAAACTACGATCTTCCCGTTGAAGCGGAAAACTATGTCCACCGCATTGGCCGGACTGCCCGTGCGGGCAAAACCGGTAAGGCTGTTACTCTGGCCAGCGAACAGGATGTGTATGAACTGCCGGATATTGAAAAATACATCGGCAAAAAAATCCCCTCCAAAATTGCTGAAGTGTCTCTTTACGGCCAGGACAAGAGCGAAGGCGTCCGCATCAAAACAGATTTTTATGATGATCGGGAAAGGGACAGACCGGAAGGACGCGAAAGCCGGGGTATGGGCCGCAGCCGTGATAGTAGTCGCAGTCAGGGCAGCCGCCGGGACTCAGGACGAAGCACAGGCCGGGATCGCGGACGAAACGTAACCGGAGGGCGAAGCGTAGATAGTGGACGAAGCGCCGGCAGCGGACGAAATGTAGATAAAAACCGCCGAAACACCGGGGAAAATTCGAACAGCAGCCCCAAAGGCGGGCACGGAACAGGCCGGAGTAATGAGCGTTACTCAAAAGAACAGAGGGAACAAACACAGGAACTTGCAAGTCTTTCTTTTGAAGAACGGATGGCCCACTATAAAGAAAAATACGGAAGTAAAAGCGGCGTACAGCCAAGTACGCCGGGTGGTACAGCGGAGCAGGGCAAGAACCTGCAGCACTTGAGCCAAGGCAAACACAGCCATGACAAGCGCCGCCGCAAACACAAGAAAAGCGCCCAAACCGGAAGCAGCCCCGGCACGCAAGTACCCGCTGTGGAAGCCAAACCAAAGCAGGGCCTTATCGGGAAACTGTTGGGGATTTTTGGGAAACGCTAACTCGAGTTTGTCCATAATGTAGACACATATGGAAATGTTCCAGAGCGGCTTCGGTATACGCGCCGCTGTCGGCGGTAAAGCGGCTGCCCAATATCAGCATCATGGCGTTGTTGCCCGCTATCATATTGCTTCCCCACCGGTAAACCTCACCCAACGACACACCTTAAGAAGAAGGCGGGGGGTAAAAAGCGGGGGAAAGCCCTACAATTTAACGTTAAAGATACTGCATTGTCTGCCTGCATACAGCAGGCAGACAATGCGGAGGATCATTCGGGAGTCTGGTTTAATGCCGCCCGTAGGCGATATTAAACCAGACGGTATAATAAATTTCCTATCGATCGAGCCTCCGTTCCGGAATTATCCAACGTTAAAGATACTGCATTGTCTGCCTGCATACAGCAGGCAGACAATGCGGAGGCTCATTCCACCTTAAACCGGGAAACCTCCCGCATTAAGGTGTCTATGCCTTCGCGGTTCTTGCCGCTTATCTCGTTGACACGGTTTACCGCTATGTTCACCTGAGCCGCGCCGGATGCCATTTCGTTCATGCCGCCGGTTATTTCCTGCGTTACCCTTGATAAATTTTGGCTTTCCTTCATCACTTCTTTGCTGCCCTCAAGCATCTCCTCGGAGCCGGCCTTTACCTGCTGGGTAATTACATTCAAACCACCGGTGCTTTGCAGGAGTTGTTTGCTTCCGCCTTCCTGCTCCTCCATCGCGTTACGGATATTCTCTTCCTGCAGCGCTACCGTCTTGACGCCGGAGTCAATCGCTTCAAATTTGTTAAGTACGTTCTCTGTGGAGTTGGTTATCTTGTCGATTGATTCCTTTATCTTTTTTAACACCGTGCCAATGGTCTTGGACTGCTCCCCGGAACTTTCCGCCAGTTTGCGTATCTCATCGGCGACAACTGCGAAGCCCTTGCCCGCTTCTCCGGCGTGGGCCGCCTCAATCGCCGCATTCATTGAAAGCAGATTGGTCTGACTGGCAATGTTTTCCATTACCGAGTTAATCTCCAGGAGGCCCTCGGATTCGCGGAATATTTCCTGAATGTCCGCTGCAACTTCCTGCAATCCGTTGCGGCCTACTGCGGATGCTTCTCTTAACGTATTTACATTTGCGGAATTGTTGATCAGCGTGCTGGTTACTGAATTGATATTGGCTACCATTTCCTCAATGGCGGATGATGCCTGGGAAATATTGCCGCTCTGATTTTCAACATGGTTGTTGAGTTTGTTGATGTTGGTGATAACCTGCTCCATAGTGGCGTTGGTTTGGGTAACGCTGGCGCTCTGGTTCAGGACACGGCCATTAATGCTCTGGATGTTGGAGGTAATTTCGTTGACTGCAGCCGCTGTTTCGGTCATGTTGCTGGCAAGGTCAGTGCCAATCGCTGACAATTTGGCTGCCTCATTTTTAATGATAACAATCAGGTTTTTGATTTTTTTAAGGGTTTTGTTGAAATATAGAGCCAGATCTCCCACTTCGTCTTTGGAACTGACGGCGATGCTCCGGGTCAGGTCGCCTTCGCCTTCGGATATGTCCTTGAGGGTTTCCGCTACCCTGACGATTGGTTTTGTAGTGTTGTTCAGGACAAAGTACACAATTACCACTGCCGCTGTAATGGCTATCACCGCCAGAATAATGGTAAATCTGGTAATTTCGTTTACTTCTTTTAAAACGTATGATTCTGCGGAACCCATCATTATCGTCCATGTGCTGCCGGAATTGCCTATGTCAAAAGGAATCATGATGATATGCAGGTCCTCCTGCAAGAAATCCACCCAGCTTTCACATTGAAATTCCTTTCCTTCAAGAACAGCCTTGTTGGCCTGTTCTTTATATTTGCCGTATTGTGAATCCGCGTCCATGAGTTTCTTTCCTATCCTGTCGGGCATGAAGCTCGCCATAATAGTTCCGTCGCCTGAATAAATGGAAATAGCGTAAACTTCCTCAAGAGATGCCAGGGCATTCTCTAATGCGCCCTGCATTAGTTCGATGGATATAAGACAGACAATGGCTCCTACTACTTCGTCGCTTCGGGAAGTGGTTATGGGAACCCCCATTCTGATAATATAGGTGTCTTTTCCGTTCACCGTAAAAGGCGTTGGTTGTTCAACCCTGTCATTGAGAGCGTTGGGGCCGTTCAAATAAGACATGGTTTCTTCAACTGCGAGGCAGGGCGTGGCCACAATTTGGCCGTTTTCCCTGCCGTAGGTCATTGCGTACTGTCCCGTGGCCGTTGAACCGGGCCTGCCTATATAACGGCTGTCCATGCCGTCTAACGCATTTGGTTTCCAGACGGAAAATATGCTGACGAAGTTGTCATTATTATTCAGAGTAGCCCTCAGCATTTCGTCATACCTGTCCCGCCGCTCGCCGACAGGCACGGATTCATATTCACCCATTATATCCGCAACCCCGCATAACAACTGTAAATAGCCTTCTTCCCTGCCTTTCCAGTAGTTCGCCTGCGAAGTGGCCAGGTTCTTGAGGCTGCGCACGCTCAAATCCAGGCTTATACTGGATGCCTGCCCAAGCAAAATGATCGCAATGCCCCCCGCCACAGCTACGACAATGGCGATCATCATGATGCTCAGTTTGATTTTGATTTTCATTTTTTTCCTTGCTCCTTTGCCTTTTATTATAGATACTGTGTTTTACGGCCCATCCTGAAATATGGAAAAAACACAGTCTTATTTTTAAGTGTATTATTTGGAATTTAATTGTCAAATTTTACCAGGCAGATTCCAGGGAATCACTGATTAGCGCCAAGTTAATCAGCGATTTCCTGCTATGTATCCCCAAACCGCCGTTTTTCCGCCCAAAGACCCAGGGCGGGGTTGGGAACAAAGAAAATTCGCTCCCCGTCTGCAAGGGTATTCCAGCCAAGGTTCAGCTTATTTGTGTCGTAGCGGGCCTGGGCGGCGCTTAAATCGCCCCACTCAAAGCCCACGGATTCGATCTCTTTTTGGGAAACGCCCGTACCGGGGCAGTAACGGACGGTAAAGCGGCCTTCACTGGAGCCGTGAATTAGATGGGCGGCGGCGCTCAGATTACCCCCCAGTTCGGCGTCTGCGGCGGCTTTGGCGATGATTTCCGCGCCGGGCCGGTAGCCGTGTTTGCGGATTAATGCGTCCACCCCCAGATCTTCTCCAAAGCGTTCAAGCCCCGGCGCAAGGATTAAAAGTTCGCCGCCGTCTGCAATGGCCATGCGGGTACGGTAAATCGCCTTGTTCCCCAACCATGTTGTGCGAAATTCCTCCGGTTCCAGCCAGACCACGGCCTTGTGAACCGGTTCGTCCATGATGTCTACATTTACTTCACGGGCCAGGGCGGCGGCCTTTTCAAAACATTCCCTGCCAAAGCCTATGTAAAGGCCCCGGACTGCCAGGGAACCCCGGCCTTTGCCCGCAGTTGCGGCTTCAGTGTCAGTGCGGGCGCCCACCACGGTAAGGGCCCACAGGATAGGGGGCAGGGCGCCGCCAAAACGGCGAAACCCTTCGTCAAAAAGGGCCCGCACCGGGGTATCCGTCCGGCCCATCATTCGTTCCATACCGTAGGCCGCTCCGGCAAAGTGGCTTTTGTCGATGGCCTCCTTGCCGCCGGTTCCCACAAAAATATTTTTAACGTGGTTAGCCATGCCGATTACCTCGTGAGGCACCACCTGGCCTATAGAGAGAATCAGGGAAAAGCCGCCCCTTGACGCTCCGCTTTCCGGGCCGCCGGATGCTCCGCCTTTCCGCAGTAATTTGTTGACCTGCACGGGCCAGTCATAACGCGCCGCCCCGTTTGTGATTTGCTCCACCCAATCCGCTTCCAGGCGGCCCAGCTCAATCACATCGTTCCGCCAGTCGTGGGCGCGGAAAATGTTTTTGGGGGTGGCAGGAAACATCCGCTCCAACTCTGCGGCGGTCATTGCCATGTGGGTTCCCAGGGCGGGAAGCACCGCTCCCAGCCTGCCGGAAAGTTCACGGGCCGCAATATCGGTAAAAAAACCCGCGCGGGAGTGGAAGCGGGTTATATCCGGCGGCACAATAACTACCGGCCCCGCGTCATTTATGTCTGCCAGCGCCTTTGACAATGCCCCGGAAAAAAGTTCGTCCAGTTCCTTGTCAGAAAGGTCAAGATCGGCTCCGCCTCGTGCAACATAGGTCTTTTCAATCATGGACACTCTCCTGAGGATTTTCCAAAACACCTGAGTTTTGGAAATGGCCCTCCTAATAAAAAATACGGCAGTTTTGCAGGCTAAAAGCTAAAAAACTGCAAATCCGGTAATTTAAACGCGGTCCTTGTTGTTTGGCAGAAAAAATTCAAGAGAAGACCGTGATAAGTTTCTAAAATGCAACTGATTCAAAAATTCTTTAAAAGTTTCTTTGTCTTCGTGTATCGAAAGGTTGACAGTTTGTGTATGAAGGGCTAAACAAATAAGGAAGTATGCAAAATACTCATTGAAATACGACTGGATATATGATTCGGGGGGAGAATTTTGCCCGTCTCTGAAACCGAGATGAAATGGTTTTAATACGGAAAACCAATATAAAAGAACCGCTGCCTGCCGTTCAACATAGGGATTGCCTGAAGGTACTTTGAATCCAAAGTCTGCCCCTTCTGAAATAATTTGTTCCAGTTGTTCCTGCTGGTTTTGATCCAACGCTGTCCCGAGTTTTCGTATTTTGGCACAAATGCGCCGGAAGCCATAAATATCACGGGAATACCGGGTAAATACTCCTAACAAAGCGGGATAGTCAATCAGGGGCCTGCATCGGGTAAAAGCACTGTCCTCGGCAGCCAGAATTTCATATAGTAAATCTGCCATAGCCGCAATTTGGTTTACAAGGGCTACCCTATCCCTCCGTTTGAATTGACCTGCATCAAACGAATAATTTATCCCCTTGTCGTGTTCATAGACGGCATCCTGGAAAAGGGCAAAATAGCAATCTGACCTATCGGGAAACATTGCATCAAAAGAGGCCATTGGAACCCTCTATACCCTTAACGCGGAAAGTATTTTGCCGGAAAGCCGGTTTGCATATTCGTCAAGTGAATCATTGCACGGAAGGCATTGAGAGGAAGTACCGGGATTGGGGTTGTTTTTTGTCCGTTCATATATTTCCGGTGAAAAAAAGGTTTCGTCATTTAAGTCTACAGCCAACTCATTGAAATAGGACATTCTTTTTGAAGGTTCCATAATATACAGGTTATAGGAATAAATGGAGGTTGTCAACATCACGCATGAGGCACTGCTTCCTATTGCTTTCTATTACAATGCAGCAATGACAGCGTTATTGAAAATAAATCAACCGCTCCGCTCCGCCCTCTTTTCAATCATGGACACTCTCCCTTATACTTATTTTGATCATACCATAAAAAGGGAGAAAACAATGGGAACTGCGGATATTGGCCTTATCGGGCTTGCGGTAATGGGGGAAAACCTGGTACTTAACATGGAAAGTAAAGGGTTTTCCGTGGCGGTGTACAACCGGACTACGTCCAAGGTGGACGATTTTGTGCAGGGCCGGGGCGCGGGTAAAAAGATAACCGGCTGCCGCAGCATGGCGGAACTGGCCGCCGCTTTAAGTACGCCTCGTAAGGCGATGATCATGGTAAAGGCCGGTAAAGCCGTGGACGATACCATCGATCAACTTCTGGAAGTCCTCGAAAAGGGCGATGTTATCATTGACGGCGGCAATTCCAATTATCAGGACACGATGCGCCGCACGGCGTATGTTGAATCCAAAGGGCTTTTATATATCGGAACCGGCGTTTCCGGCGGCGAGGAAGGGGCATTGACCGGCCCTTCCGTTATGCCCGGCGGTTCCCTGGCTGCATGGCCGCTGGTAAAGCTCATTTTGCAGTCCATTTCCGCAAAAGTAGAAAACGGAACGCCCTGCTGCGATTGGGTTGGAGAAAACGGCGCAGGTCATTTTGTTAAAATGGTACACAACGGCATTGAGTACGGTGATATGCAGCTTATCTGTGAAACATACGATTTAATGAAAAATGTCCTGGGCCTTTCCTGCGCGGAAATGGGCGATGTTTTTGACGAGTGGAACCGGGGCTCCCTTGGCAGCTACTTAATCGAAATAACCAGGGACATACTCCGCTACAAAGATGATGACGGCAAACCGCTGGTGGAAAAAATTCTTGACACGGCGGGGCAAAAGGGAACCGGCAAGTGGACCGGCATTGCGGCGCTGGAATTCGGCGTACCCCTTACCCTTATTGGGGAGGCGGTTTTTGGCCGCTGCCTGTCTGCCGCCAAAGATGAGCGGGTGCGGGCTTCCAAAGTTTTCTCCGGCCCAAAGGCAGTGCCCCCGGCGGATAAAGCGGCTTTTATCAAAGACCTGGAAAAAGCCCTGTATGCGTCCAAGGTAGTTTCCTATGCCCAGGGGTATCTGTTGATGAGGGAAGCGGCCAAAGAATACAAGTGGAATCTGAACTATGGCGGCATCGCCCTTATGTGGCGGGGCGGCTGTATAATCCGCTCGGTGTTCCTGGGCAAAATCAAGGAAGCGTTTGACAAAAAGCCCGATCTGGAAAACCTCCTTCTTGACCCCTTCTTTACCGGAGTTATCCGGGATGCCCAGGATTCGTGGCGCAGAGTTGCCGCTGCGGCGGTGCAGAACGGCATCCCCGCGCCGGCCCTTACCAGCGCGCTGGCCTACTTTGACGGTTACCGCAGCGAGCGCGTGCCGGCAAACCTGCTCCAGGCCCAGCGGGACTACTTTGGAGCGCACACCTACGAACGCATTGACAAAAACCGGGGCGAGTTCTTCCACACCAACTGGACAGGGCACGGCGGCACAACAAGCGCATCCACCTATACGGTGTAAGGAATAGCCCGCAAATCCCCCGCGTTGGCTCGCAATGCACATGGGGTTTTTAATTTAGTAAGGAGGCGCACGACAAAATAATGATGGGGCCTGCCCTTCGCTTTTATTCTGTGTGCACCTCCTACAATTTTTCAAAAACCCCATGTGCTCTGGCAGGTGGCAGATATTTTTTTCCTTCGTTGATGATTTGAAAAACAACGGGTATATTGAACTTGGGAGGTGCCAGGCATCACGTTGTGGTGGCTGACACTGTTGCGCGGTTCCAAAGATTTGAAGAAAATTCTATAATTAGAGTTGTTCAGAAACTTCAGTTTCTAAACAATTTCCTATAAAAAATTAAACTAAAGCGAGGATTATTATGGCATCTTTAACAATTCCGGCGGCCCAGGGAACGGCCCACGATTTACTGGCCCTGGGGGCTTTGGTAACACGGCTTGATCCGGGGATTATTCCCTTTACAGAGGCGAATGAGTATCTGCTCCACGTTTCCGGCGGGGAGTACAATGTGGCGACAAACCTTTCCACCTGTTTTGGTATGAAGACCGCCATTGCCAGCGCCATGGTGAATTATCCCATTGGCCGGAGGATTGAATATGCGGTGCAGAAAGCGGGGGTTACTCCCTACTACAAGCGCTTTGACCATGACGGGGTGCGGGGGCCGAATATGGCTATTGTGTGGAGCGACCGGGGGCAGGGCATCCGTGCGCCGGTGGTGTTCTACAACCGCTCCAACGAGGCTGCCCAGCGGCTTGCCCCGGGAAGTTTTGACTGGAGCGCTCTTTTTGCCAAAGGCATACGCTGGTTCCACTCCGGAGGCATTTTCAGCGCCCTTTCTCCCACTACATCGGGGTTGGTGATAGAGGCGATGCGGGCGGCAAAGAAAGCCGGAGCGGTGGTGTCGTTTGACCTGAATTACCGGGCCAAACTTTGGGCAGTGGCCGCCGCGGAGCAGGGCCTAAGCGCCGCCCAGGCCAGTGAAGGCGCGGCAAAAACACTGCGGGAAATTGCCGGTTATGTAGATGTGCTGGTGGGGAATGAAGAAGATTTGCAGAAAGGGCTGGGCCTTAAAGGGCAGGATGTGGAAACCAAGGGCAAGCTCGATCCATCAGCCTTCTTTAGCATGATGGAAAGCGTAACAAAAGATTTTCCCAACATCAAAGCGGTGGCGACAACACTCCGTGAAGTACATTCCACCAACCGCCATTCCTGGAGCGCCGTACTTTGGCTGGACGGCAAAACCTGGCAGGCTCCCACTGTCGAGCTGGACGTGTATGACCGGGTGGGCGGCGGAGACGGCTTTGCCGCCGGGCTTTTTTACGGCCTGCTCTCCGGCAAAGAGCCGGAAGAAGCCTTGCGGCTAGGCTGGGCGCACGGCGCATTGGTAACCACTACGCCGGGGGACACCTCCATGTTCAGCCTGGAACAGGTAGAAGCATTCGCCAAGGGCGGCTCGGCGCGGATACAGCGTTAAACCGGATATTTTTCTCACGGAGATCACCGTCCAAAAGCGCTTCTGCCCCGCCGTCCTTGGCGGCTAAAGCAAAGGACACAAAGTTTAAGAAGATTAGTCATCCACACCGCTACGCGGTGCTTGTTTGGGCGCATCTTCAGTTTTTAATAGCCTGTCTTGGTTTGTTTATGGGAAATAGTGAATAGTGGTTAGTGGAATTTTTGTCCGTAAGCATAGCGTGTTACTATCACGCATAGATTACGAACTTCGCTCTCTATTCACTATCCCCTACTCCCCCCTTGTTTTTGCGGGAGTGGCTAGTGGGTGATGGGCCTGCCTGCCGCAGGCAGGGAGTGGGGTTTATGTTTGTAATCATAGCGTGTTGCTTCCACGCATAGATTACGAACTTCGCTCACTATCCACTGCTTTAGGCGGCAGGACGCCGCTGTTTCCAATGCTTTAGCTCCATTCCCTACTCTCCACTCCCCATTGTTACTCCCCCGATGAATACGCAATTTTGCCTTCACTGTCCCCGGCGACAAACGTGCCGTTGCCATAGGCGATTGTCCACATGGCACCTAATTTCCTGTCCGATACGGCTGTCCAGTTTATGCCGTCAGACGAATACGCCATTTCGCCGCTCCACTGCGCAGCCACGGCGACAAACCAGCCGTTGCCATAGGCGATTGCACCGAA
Source organism: Spirochaetaceae bacterium (assembly GCA_031283025.1). GTDB lineage: Bacteria > Spirochaetota > Spirochaetia > Treponematales > Breznakiellaceae > WRIV01. The sequence continues at coordinate 14,342 of JAITCP010000135.1, forward strand.
GGGGGGGTAGCTATCGTAGAATAGGTTGGAGGTATCTACGGCTGTCCAGTTTACGCCGTTGGATGAATACACAATTTTACCTTGGCCGCCGCTCACGGCTACAAACTTGCCGTTGCCATAGGCGATTGCTCTGACATAGTTTGAATCGAATATACTGGAGGAGGTATCTACGGCTGTCCATGTTACGCCGTCAGACGAAGTCGCAATGTAGGCGATTTGGGAATTATTGTTATAGCCCCCTGCGACAAACGTGCCGTCGTCATAGGCGATTGCGGTGATCGAGTCTGTGACGAATGTGTTGGTCCCCGCGCCGGTTCCCGGCTGTATGGCTGTCCATGTTACGCCGTCATACGAATACGCCATTTTGCTGTCCAAGCCCCCGGCGACAAACTTGTTACCGCCCCAGGCGATTGCGCTGATTTGGGTTGTGCCGAATGTACTGTCCGCTACGGTTGTCCAGTTTATGCCGTCAGTTGAATACGCCATTTTGCCGCGGCCGCCCACGGCGACAAACTTGTCGCTGCCATAGGCGGTTGCGAAGATTCCCTCATACCGTTCGAATGTGCTGTTCGATACAGATGTCCAGTTTACGCCGTCAGGCGAATACGCCATTCTAGAGCCACCAGCGACAAACTTGCCGTCGCCATAGGCGATTGCGTTGATGCCGCTTGTGCCGAATTTGCTGTTTCCTACGGCTGTCCAGGCCGTAGGGTTGCCGGTGCCGGGTGTGGTGCCGCTGCTGAATGCCGCCGCGTCAATCTTAAGCGGAGCGCTGAGGTTGCCCGCCGCGTCCTGCACGACTACATAAATATCTTGCGCTCCCGCAGTCAGCGTTATCACCTTCTTGCTGGAGTTCCAGGTTGTAACCGCGCCGATAGGCACGCCGTTTCTAACGTCTATACTCGTTGGAGCGGGTGTGTTTGCGTCCTTCACGGTGTAATACGCCCAGCCCGCTTCACTGGCGGAAAAGCCAATAAACGCCTGAGTGTCGCTGACGCGGTTCACGACCCCCGACCAAACCGAGGGCGCGGTGGTGTCCCCGCCGCCGCTTGTGTTACCGCCGCCGACAGGCCAGACGCTGGGCCCGTCTCCATCGTCACCGCCGACGGGCCAGTAACAATACGTTAATTGGTTAACACCCCAGCCGACAAACCTGCCGCCTCCATACATGAAGTTTGAGGCGGCAGTTTCGCCAGGTATGAGTGTCCAGTTTCTGCC
>JAITCP010000164.1 GCA_031283025.1 Spirochaetaceae bacterium
GTATTCCTTACCCAGGGTGAAACCGAAAACCGGGACATTGGCCGGACTTTGGACCTGGGCTGGCAGGTTTTAACCAAAATACCCCGTGAAGATTTGCTGCGGATTAAGCAGGAATATATAGAAAAATATATGAATACGGCGGTAAGCTCCCCCGCAACCCCCCCACGTTAGCCCGCAATGCACATGGGGGCTTCTGTTTTTTGGGGGAAGCGCATTAATGACAAATATCACTGAAAAAACAGACGCTTTTTTAGTTTTTCTGCATATGGGCGGTGGGAAGAACACCACTGTCAACAACTTAAGCGGTAAAAGAGCAAAAAAGGTGGTAAAATAGAAGCAGGGAGGGAATATGGAGGGGAAAAAAACCGCATTGAAGCCCTGATAGAATTAGTGAGGCAAAAGAGTTATGAGCGGCGGTCCAAGAAACGGAAACAGGACTTCACCCGGAAACGGAAAATGACATTCACCGAGATTATCTATTGGGAAGGTCTAATCCGGGAGTACGGAGTATGTTTTGTAGTCTTGTTTTATGAGAAATACAAGCGATATGAAAGGCGTCTTTGGGGAAACCGTTTACTCGGTATTTGCCGCTGCGGGGAAAGGCTTTATCAACCGTTTTGTAACCGGATTCCTCAACTGCCTGGATCGCAAGGAAAGCATCATGAAGAAACCTTCGGTTTCTTCGTTGGCAAGGAAATTTATAATACTGGCGAGGTATGCACCTCGCCTTCCAATCAAAACTTTGAATGGCTTGGGTTAAACTGCTTAAAGAGTCTTTGTCGGTTTTTTCGCAAAATTCAAGTTTCTGTAAGGTAAATGCCTTGTTTGAGATAGCAAGTTTTTCATCAAGTGTCATGGTTTGCGGCATAAATTTTTTCTCACGAAGGAACACGGAGACACAAAGGAAGAAGGGGGTAGGTGATGGGCCTGCCTGCCGCAGGCAGGGAGTTAGGTTTATGTATGTAAGCATAGCGTGTTGTTTTCGCGCATAGTTTACAAACAACCCTGCTTTAGACCGCAGGGAGAGTTTGTAGGAAAAGATTTTTTGCAAAGAACATCGCGCAGAGCGGGGGCATTTACCTATCCTAACTTTTTTTGTAGAATTTCCAAATGAAGAAAGAATTTCTTCCCTACGATACGGTACGGGATAACGCGCTAAAACTGGCCCGGAAAATCTATACAGGCGGGTTTATTCCCGACGTGATCTACGTGTCCCTCCGGGGCGGGGCGTATCTGGGTAACCTAATCAGCGAATATTTTAAGGTGATAAACCGGAGGGGGCGCCCGGTGTACTATGCGGCGGTGGTGGCCCGTTCCTATACGGATGTCCGCAAGTCGGAACAGATAAAGGTGGAAGGCTGGACCTACGCGCCGGAGTATCTGCGCAGCGGGGATAAGGTGCTTCTTGTGGACGATATTTTTGATTCCGGCAAAACCGTTAACCATCTGGCGGAGATCATTCTGGAGAAGGGCATACCCCGTGAAGATTTGAAAGTCGCCGTTCACGATTACAAGTATTTTTACGATAAGCCGGAACAACTGCCCGTCCAGCCCGATTTTTGGTGCCGCAAGCACGAATTGTCAATAAACGATGAAGACTGCTGGATTCACTACATGAGCCATGAACTGGTGGGCCTTACCGCCGGGGAACTGGAAGAATACTACTACAGGCAGGATGATGAACTGCGGGATGTTCTTTCCATACTCGAACAGCCGTGAAAAAGGAGTATGCCGGAAAACCCGGCACAATAGTCGGGTTCGATGAAGCCGGACGCGGCCCGCTGGCAGGCCCGGTCTATGCCGCCGCGGTGATCCTCCCTCCGAATTTTCCCCTTGAACTGCTTAACGATTCAAAAAAACTTTCAGAAAAGCGGCGGGAAGAAGCGGCGGCGATCATCATGAAAGACGCGGTGTGGGGCATTGCTTCTGCCGAAGCAGTGGAAATAGACCGGATCAACATACTACAGGCAAGCCTCCTCGCCATGACTAGGGCATGGGAAGCGTTATGCGCAGCCTTTCCCGGCATCCTGCGAAAACCTGAAAAAAACAAAAACGATTGTATTGGCGCTGCTGAAAACTTTACAGCTATTGTAGACGGCCTTTACTGCCCGAAACTGCCCATACCCTGCCATGCCCTGGTAAAAGCCGATGCCAAAGTACCGGAAGTAATGGCCGCTTCTATCCTTGCCAAAACAGCCCGCGACCGCATGATGATCCGCTATTCCTGGTTTTACCCCGAATACGGCTATGAAAAACACAAGGGCTACCCCACAAAAGCGCACCGGGAAGCCATTGCCCGCTATGGCCCCTCGCCCATACAGAGGGAAAGCTTTGCGGTTAAAGAGCTCTAAATACCTACGCACACAATCAGATGCTCCCGCATCAGGTTAACGCACTGAAAACCGGGTGTTTCTAACACTGGAGGTGGTGCACAAAGAAAAAGCTGGCGGGGCCTGTCCATGGCAATGCCCAAGGTCAGTGACCTTGCCACGGACACCCGCCTCCGCGTTTACTCTGAGTGCACCACCTATGAGCCTCAGAAACACCCAGCTGCCGGTAATATAGGCGGGAGCCTCAGAGTATTTGTGGAGACAATAATGCCAGCCTACCTCTGCGGCGAAGGTCATTACTGTTTCGGCGCATAGCGCCGCCATTACAGTAAAAATACCCTTTGTGATCTTTGTTCCTTCGTGATCTTCGTGTGAATCTCTTCGCGAAAAACCCCTTACTGTTCCAACTGCACAAGCCGTCCATGCTCACGTTCAATTTTGTAGAGGTCATAAACATAACCGCCGCTTTCACGGTAAAGGCCAGTTTCAACATCACAAAGACGGTTAAACACTTCAGAATTGTAAAAAACCTTCATCGCTTCGTCTGCGGAAAGTCCTTGATCTTTCATAATACAATCTACATTAACCGAGGTAACATAATCCATCATAAACTGAATTTTAGGGCTAGGCATGATATGCCTCTTTTTTTTGCAGGCAGGCGGCGGCTCTTTCGCTGTGAAAAGATACTTGTCCGCTTAATTCACGGAAAGTCAATTCCTTTATCAACGCATCATCGGACAGTATCCCCGCCAAATATACATTTATCAAGGCGGTAATGTCATCGTTTGCAACGGGGCCGGTAACTATGTCATATTTGCCGTCTGTATTACATTCAGAGCTGGGAAAGTCCGTAAAAACATGGTTCCGGTTGTTTACTACAAATTTTGCCCATTCAAGATTTGGTTTTTCAAAACGCTTTATGTTAAAACGGGTATCTATTAACACCGCGTCATCAAACATAAATTCTGTAATACAGGGGGGGCCTTCGCCATATATTCGAACTGTCCGTTTTGCCATTGCCCACGCTTGTTCACGCAAGGGGGTGGTATAAAATCCCCTGCCAAAATCCTTAAGGGGCCTGCATTTGCCAAGGTCAATTTTATCTATTTCTGTATTGGAACCGTGGTAGAGCGTCATTCAATGTTTCCCCCGTTGTTTTTACAAACCCTGGTTAAATCATCTACAGCGTCGTCCAGAGAAAGGGCGTGTTCGGCATCATAACACTCAATAAGAAAGTCTATGCCTTTGTGATCATAAAGATAATTAAAAGCATCGCGCTGGTTTAAGTTTTTTTTATCGGAAAATGCGGAGACGCACATAACATAATACTGAACCTGTTTGGTATCGGCCATATTTAAGACAAATCCGCAACCTTTATCCGGTAGCGCGCGCGGCGGGCGGCGGCTTCGGCGGCGGCGGTTTCAAATCTGAAGGTGCCAACGCTAATCGTTTCTTCCGCGGCGGCCAGGGCCTTTTCCGCTCTTTCCCTGTCGATTTCTTCCGGCCATTCCGCGGCGTCTACTAAAAGGTATTTATTGAAAGTTTTTACTTCAAGGATTCCTTCGGATATAAAGGCGTTTTTCCAGACTCCGTCCACGCCCTTGAGACTTACGACTCCCGCCATTACCGGAGCGGTAAAGAATGAATGATCGGCATAAACGGTAATATCCCCGTCAAGCAGTGTAAGGGTTACGGCCTGAACTTCATCGGAAAAAAACTGGCGGTAGGGAGTGTCTATCTCGAACTTGAAGGATTTCACACTTACCCCGCTTTGGCAAGCACGTCGTCAATGCCGCCGGCCATAAAGAACGCCTGCTCGTTAATCGAATCACATTCGCCGTCCAGGATCATCTTAAAGCCCCGGACTGTTTCTTTTACCGGCACATAACGGCCTTCCATACCGGTAAATTTTTCCCCCACAAAGAATGGCTGGGAAAAGAAGCGCTGTACCTTCCTGGCCCGCGACACCAGCAGTTTGTCTTCCACAGAAAGTTCGTCAATTCCCAGAATGGCGATTATGTCCTGCAGCTCCTTGTAACGCTGGAGTATTTGCTGTATCCGGCGGGTGGTATTGTAATGCTCCTCCCCCACGATTTCCGAATCAAGAATCCTGCTGCCGGAAGCCAGCGGGTCTACCGCCGGATAAATTCCCAGTTCAACAATTTTGCGGGAAAGCGTAGTGGTTGCGTCCAGATGGGCAAAGGTAGTGGCAGGGGCAGGATCGGTAAGATCGTCGGCGGGAACATACACCGCCTGGATGCTGGTAATGGAACCTTTGGAGGTACTGGCAATCCGTTCCTGGAGGGAACCCATTTCATTGGCCAAGGTGGGCTGATACCCCACGGCGCTGGGAATACGGCCCAGAAGGGCGGAAACCTCGGCACCGGCCTGTATAAACCGGAAAATGTTATCGACAAAGAGCAGCACGTCCTGCCCGCCCTGATCGCGGAAATGTTCGGCCATGGTGAGGCCTGCAAGGGCAACCCGCATCCGCGCGCCGGGGGGTTCGTTCATCTGGCCGAAAACAAGAGCGGTCTTGTCGATAACCCCGCTTTCATTCATTTCCTTCCAGAGGTCGGCGCCTTCGCGGCTCCGTTCCCCCACCCCGCTGAACACCGAATACCCCGAATGTTCAGTGGCGATGTTACGGATCAGTTCCATGATGATAACGGTTTTGCCCACTCCCGCGCCGCCAAAGAGGCCTATCTTCCCGCCCTTGGCATAGGGAGCGACAAGATCGATCACCTTGATCCCCGTTTCAAGCATTTCCGTAGCGGGCCGCTGTTCGGAAAAGCCCGGCGCGGGCCTGTGAATAGAAGCTAACTCGCCGGGGTTAAATTCGCCTTTGTTGTCAATAATCCGCCCGGTTACGCTGAACATACGGCCCAGCACCGCTTCTCCTACAGGAACCCTGATGGGCCCTCCCGTATCCTCCGCTAACAGCCCCCGCGCCAATCCTTCGGCAGCCTCCATGGCAATACAGCGGACGCGGTTATCGCCGATATGCTGAAGCACTTCCAGAACCACATCCCTGTCACCGGAGCGGACTTTAAGCGCGTTGAGTATCGCCGGGACCTTGCCCTCCTCAAAACGGACATCTACCACGGGCCCTACGATCTGAATTATCATCCCTGCGTCTGTCATGCCATTCTCCTATTCCAAAGCGGCGCTGCCGCTTATTATTTCAGTCATTTCCTGCGTAATCCCCGCCTGGCGGATCCGGTTATAATGCAGCCGTATAGCGTCCAGCATTTCCCGCGCGTTCTTGCATGCCTCGTCCATGGCGGTCATGCGGGCGCTCTGTTCGCTTGTGTAGGCTTCCACGAGGCATCCGTAAATCACTCCCTTTACGTACATGGGTACCAGCGCGTCGAACACCGCCTCTTCAGAAGGCATATACTCAAAATGCAGGCTTACCCGTTTTTTCTCGCCGAATCCGGCAATCTCCTCCTGGAGTTTTTCCTCGCTTAGGGGGAGGAGCTGTTTAATCGTTGGAAGGAGCTTTATCGGGCTGTACATATGGGTATACACAATGCGCACATCGTCAAACATCCCCCAGGAATATTGTGAGATGATATATTCGGCGATTTCCCGCGCGTCATCCATAAGCGGAAGCCGTGACCGGAAAGAAAAATTTTCCAGAATCAAATGGGGGCTGTGAATAAAGTACCGGTAGCCAATAACCCCGGCAAGGATCAGTACCGTTTGCGGAGATTCACAGCACATCCGGTTTACTTCCCGGAAAATTGCAGCGTTGTAGCCCCCGGCAAGCCCCTTGTCGCTTGTGATCACCAGAATGGCGCTGCGCTTTCGCTTGGCGGGATTAGCCCGCGATCTGCGGTACGCAGTATCAAGAAACTGGCTTTGCACTTCCCCCGCCCCGGCCAGAATATCGCACATGGATTTCTGAATCCGGTTAAAAAACGGCTCCGTGTCCACCAGTACCTGCCTGCCCTTGCGGAGTTTTGAGGTAGAGATAAGGTTCATCGCCCCGGTAACCTGAAGAGTCTGCCCTACGGCCTTCATTCTGAAACGGAGATCCCGCAAACTTGCCACGATTTACTCCCTTTATACCCTTCCGGTTTCACCCGGCGAATCGCCGCTATTGCCGGGATTTTTGCCTGCAAGCTGTTTGTACGCCTCAACAGCCGCAGAAAGTTCCTGCTCCTGTTCCTTTTGAATCGCGCCGGTTTCCGCGATAGTTTTGAAGATTCCGAAGTGTTTTTCCGAAAGATAATCCAGAAGCCCCGCGATAAAAGAGCGCACCTGTTTAACCGGTATGTCGATTAAAAAGCCGTTTACCGCGGTAAAGAGGACCACCGCTTCTTTTTCCATGGGGAGGGGGGAAAACTGGTTTTGCTTGAGGACTTCCATAAGCCGCTCCCCCTGGGCCAGCTTGTCCTGGGTTTCTTTATCAAGATCGCTCCCGAACTGGGCAAAGGCGGCTATTTCCCGGTACTGTGCCAGATCAAGCCGCAAATGTCCCGAAAATTTCCGTACCGCCTTTGACTGGGCCGCGCCCCCTACCCGGCTTACGGAAAGGCCCACGTCTATTGCGGGGCGGAAGCCGGAATTAAAAAGCTCCGTATCCAGAAATATTTGACCGTCTGTAATGGAAATAACATTGGTAGGAATATACGAGGAAATGTCCCCCGCCTGTGTCTCTATGATCGGAATGGCGGTGATCGATCCGCCGCCCAGCTCCGGAGAAAGTTTTGCCGCCCGTTCCAGCAGCCGGGAGTGGAGGTAGAATACGTCTCCGGGAAAGGCTTCCCGTCCCGGCGGGCGGCGGAGGAGGAGGCTGATCGCCCGGTACGCCACGGCGTGTTTGGAAAGATCGTCATAGATGATCAGTACGTCTTTCCCCTGGTGCATAAAATGTTCCGCCATGGCGCAGGCCGAATAGGGTGCCAAGTACTGTAGCGCCGCCGAATCGGAAGCGGAGGCCAGCACTACAAAGGTATAGTCAAGAGAGCCGTGTTTCTCCAGGTTTCGAAGCATCGCCGCTACAGAAGAAGCTTTCTGCCCTATGGCGCAGTACACGCAATATACGCCCTTTCCCTTTTGGTTGATGATCGCATCCACCGCCAGGGCGGTCTTTCCGGTCTGCCTGTCGCCTATAACAAGTTCCCGCTGGCCCCGGCCAATGGGTATCATGGCATCCACCGCAAGAAGCCCGGTCTGGAGGGGAGTATCGACGGAACCCCGTTCTATTACCGTGGGGGCATGGGCTTCTACCGGTAGATATTCCGCGGCAATTATCGGACCCTTGCCGTCCAGGGCCGCTCCCAGGGGGTTTACCACCCTGCCCAAAAGGCCCGGCCCGGCAGGAACAGATACCACTTTACCGGTACCCCGGACTTCCTCGCCGTCCCTAACAAGGTTCTCCCCGGAAAGGAGTACGCAGCCAACTCCGTCTTCTTCCAGGTTAAGAACTATCCCGAAAGCGCCGGAAGCAAATTCGGCAAGCTCCCCGTAGACTGCCCCGTCCAGCCCGTATACGGAGGCTACTGAATCTCCCACCAGAGTTACAAAGCCCGCGGAATCTGCGGCGATTTTACCGTCCCAGTTCTTTATTTCTTCCTCAAGTACCTTGGAAAGGTCGCTAAATTGTGTCATTTTTTGTTATGCCTCCAGTTTCTGCCCGGAAAAACCGCTCAGTATACTAATATCCCCGGCCATTTTTTCCAGCCGCCGTTTCACGCTGCCGTCAAGGACTATGCCTCCCCACCGGAGACTGATCCCTCCAATCAAGTCAGGAATAACCCTTGAGATAAGTTTGACATCCTTAGCTCCTGTCAGCAGCAGCGCTTTTTCCCTGACCGCCGAAAGGATTTCCCCCTGCGGTTCTTCGGCTGTTTCCATAATAACTTCTTCTATTCCCTTCTGTTTATATATTGTTTTTTCAATTTCCCGGAGTATTCTTTTGTAATAGCGTAAGCAATTTTTCCGCAGTATAAGCTGAATAAACCGGCAGGCAAAACCGGCAATGTCCGTTCCGCCGCTTTCCGGCTTTCTTCCAGCGGGTTCACCCCCGTTTTCACGGGCGGAAACAAGCGCCAGGGCAGCCGTTATGCACCGCCCAAGCCGGTCCGCATCGCTCCTGCCGGAAAGATCACTTTGCAGCATAAGGGTAGCCCGGCAGAATACCCTCAAGTATTGCAGGGCTTCTTCGGCGGCGGTAGCGTTCCCTGCCGCGTTGACAAATGCCTCTGCCCAGGGTTCCGGCCTGAACTTCATGGGCGCGGCGCTCCGGCAGCGATCTGTTCCAGCGCTTCTGCGGCATAACGCTGCTGTTCCGCTCCGGCCAGTTCCCGCCGGATAAGCCGGCCTGCCGCGTTTACCACCATGGCGGCGGCCTCCGCCTTAAAGATGGCCATTGCCGTCAGCCGTTCCGATTCAAGCCTTGCACGGGCCGCTGCGGAAATTCGCTCCGTTTCCGCCCTGCTTTCCGCCAAAATTCGCCCTGCTTCCGCTTCCGCCTGTTCCCGTGCGGCCCGGATTATCTTTTCCGCTTCAGTACCGGCTGCCTTTAATTGGGCATCGTGCTGGGCAAGCAGTTTTTTCGCCGCCGCCTTGTCTTCTTCAGCCTGGTCAATGGAACGCTGAACCTTAAGCGCCCGTTCCGCCATAAACTTTGTTACCGGTTTGAACAATACCGCCCGCAATATCAGAAATAAAACGGCAATATTGATGATGGTAATAATAAAGGTAACGGAAAAATCAAGCATAGCAGCCTCTATCCTGTACGGTTAAATCGAACATGAAACGAAGTTTCATGGCTTTAACTTAGTTTGCTGATAAGGAGTATGGCGATAACCAGCCCGTAAATAGCCGTTGACTCGGCAAGAGCCACGCCCACAAAAAACATCGGCGTAAACTTGCCGGTTGCTTCCGGCTGGCGGGCTATTGCCTGTACCAGCCCCGATGTAGCAATGCCAATGCCGATTCCGGCCCCAATGCCGGTAACAACGGCAATACCCGCTCCAACTCCAAACAATACATTCAAATCCATATTATGCTCCTTTAAAAAAATTTATTCTTCATTAAGCCTCACCGCCTCTGTAATATAGAGGCTGGTTAAAAACACAAAAATCCCCGCCTGCATAAGCCCGTCAAAGAAATCAAAATACAGCGAAAGCACCGCCGGAAGCGCTACCGGAAGCAGCTTTTGGATGAGTTCCATCAGCACAAAACCGCCCAGTATATTGCCGAACAAGCGCAGGGTAAGCGACAGAAGCCGCGTCCCATAATCCATTATATTGAAAGGAAGCATCACGGGGAAAGGGTGCAAAAGCCGCTTGAACCACCCCCCAAAGCCCCTGACCGCAAAACCGCAACCAATTACCAGCAGCATGGAGATGACCGCCAGCGCCGCCGTTACGTTGATGTCCCTAGCCGGGGGCCTAAGCGGAAAAGGCGGGACAAATTCCCTGCCAAAAAGCGTAAACCCAACCGGGGAAAGAACCCCGATTATATTGCCCAGGAGCAGAAACAGAAACAGGGAACCCATATAAGGGCCAAGATGCCGGGCAAAAGGCCCAAATTGGTTTTTGGCAAAACTATTGAGGAATTCAACTCCCGTTTCCAAAAAGGTCTGAGGCCCTGCGGGGATTTCTTTAAGCCTGCGGGTAAGGATGAGGGAAGCGGCGATAAGGACCAGCATAACCCCCCAGGAAACAACCACCGTTTCCGTAATGGGAATAGCCATGCCAAGCAGGTTCAGGGTGAAAATCGTCCTTATTTCAAGCGCTTCCATTAGTTTAATTATATCATGAGGGGGAAATAAATGCTACTATCACGCTATCACATTATCCGTAAATACCCCCATAAATGCCCAGCGGAACTGTGAGGCGGTAAAGTAGGGTATAATGAATATTATGGCAAATGTTTTGAGCCATTTCCAAAACTCCGGTCTTTTTGAAAAAGCCTCAAATAAACCTCCGGCAAAAACGATAACTTTCCCTTCAAAAAAACACATTTCCGGCAAACTGCTTGACAAAAATTGAAATTTATAGGTAAACTTCAAAAACAAAGGCTTTTTAGACTGAATTTTTGAAAGATTCCCTTTTGGGATGTATGGTCTTTGGGGGCGTAGTGAAGTTGGTTTATCACGCTGGCCTGTCAAGCCGGAAATCGCGGGTTCAAGCCCCGTCGCTCCCGTCACGGTTTAGCAAACCCGCTTTTTGGCGGGTTTTTTTTAACGAACGGACAATAGCGCAGCTGGTAGCGCGCTTGGTTCGGGACCAAGAGGTCGGCGGTTCAAATCCGCCTTGTCCGAGGCTAAGCAGTAAATCTCTAAAAACCGAAGTTTTTAGAGATTTACCGCTAGAAACTTAACGGAGGGTATCCATGGCTCCCAAGTCAAAAAAAACTCACATACAAGAAGAATCCGGATTTTCAGAGATTGCGCGCCGCTTTAAGGCACGCCCCTTTCTTTTTGGCGGAACAATACTCGTTTTGGTCATCGTTATTGTTGCTTTTGTGTTTGTGCCGGCCATTCCCAATATAGGCGGGGACAGCAGGAGCGGGAACTTCGTCTTTGGATATTACAACGGGAAGCCCATTGCGCACAATTATAATAACTTCTTTGACAGAACCCTTAGGGAACTGGCCTGGAACACGGGTTTTGATTTGCAGAGTGATTACAGCCGGAATTCGGGGCAAGCCTACCAGACATGGTACGGCGCATTTTTCCGGACGGCGATCCACACCGCCATTTTGGACGAAATGTCCAATTCCGGTTATACGGCGCCGTCCAGAGAAATTGACCGGCTGGTGGCGAACCTGCCCGATTTCCAGGAAGAGGGGCGTTTTTCCACAATTAAGTACAACAGTTTTGACAAAAACAGGCTGCTCTCCCTGCGGAATAACATGGAAGAAAATTACATTGCCGGAAAGTATATGGAAGATATTACCACTCTCCGCGTATCTTCCGCCGAAAAAGCCTTTATCGGAGCCATGGCTTCACCGGAACGGACTTTTGATATGGTTTCCTTTTCCCGGTCGGCATACCCCGATACGGAAGTTTCCTCTTTCGCCGACGGCAATCCGGACCTTTTTAAGATGACCCATCTTTCCCGTATCACTCTGGATTCAGAAAAAGAAGCCCGCCAGGTTTTGGATTCGGTACAGAGCGGAAGGCTGACCTTTGAGGATGCCGCCAGAAACCATTCCGCCGATGCGGATAAGGACAAGGGCGGCGATATGGGGCTGCGTATGGCCCACGAACTTTTTACGGAAATTACGGAAGAAACAGACAGAACGGCCGTTTTTTCACTTAATAAGGGCGAGTTAAGCCCTGTAATGAGCGCCCCCGGAGACAAATGGATTTTTTTCCGGGCGGAAGAAACGCCCTATGCGCCGGATTTGTCACAGGAGGGAAACCTTGGCAAAGTCCGCACGTACATGAACCGCTTTGAAGGGGGCCGTATAGAGACGTGGGTAGTGGCCAGAGTGGAAGAAATACTTGATTATGCAAAACAAAAAGACATAAGCCTTTCCGATTGTATTGAAGCATTAAAGGAAAACCCGGAGGAATTGTCTTTCTCCCCGCTTATTCCAAGCACGGTTACAGGGATCATTGGCCCGGTAAACTTGAACTACGGCAATTTGGGCGGAGCGCAGACAGAATGGAACTTGCGGCTTTTCCCCAACACCCTTAATACCAGAGACCGTCCCGAACTGGAAAACGCCGTTACCAATGAAAATTTCTGGCGTATCGCCTTTTCCACTCCCGTTGGGGTTCCCTCCGCCCCCTTTACATTGGGAAATACCGAAAATGGGGATAACCTATTTATTGTTGTTCTCACCGCAACCGAAGAAATAGTTACAGACGAAACAAGCACAGACTACATAACCAATTTTTACGCTATGGGCTGGATGTCCAATGCTGTTGAAGCGGAATTCAACTCGGCAATTTTACGCAGTGAAAAGCTGGAAAATAACTTTTTTGACGTATTCTTTCCCCTGTTGACCTCCAGCGCGCCTCAAGGAGAATGAGCGGAGAAGTGGCGTTTTTACCGGCGGCGCTGTCAACAGCGCTGCCGGTAAAAAACCCGGCCCGGCGGGGCTATACGGTCAGTTATAAAAACAAAACGCTTCTTTCGACGGTTGATCCCATTGCCCAGGCGGAACGGGCCGCCGCGCAGGCCGTTGCGGCTGTAACGGCAACAGTTGGCGGCGTAAGTACCGGCGGTGTTTGCACCGGCGGGGACAGTACCGGTAAACCGGGCCAAACCCTGTACTTCTGCCCTTCCCCGCTTTTGGGGTACGGCCTCCACACGCTGCTTACGTCGTTAGGCCATGCCTCTGCCGTTCTTTGCGTAGAAACAGGCACTGAGCTCCTTGCCCTTTCCCGTACTTCCATTGACGAAACGATCCTGAACCATCCCCGTTTTGCCCTTACCGGCATAAGAGACGGAACTGAGTTGTGCCGTTTTGTCCGAAAAACATGGGGCCCTCGTGTTTTCCGCCGGATAAAAACGGTAAAACTTTCCGGCGGCTGGCAGCTTGACAGCCGCGCCTATGAAACAATGGAGGAGCTTTTACGCGGGAACATCGCCGTTGACTGGGGAAACGCCATGACCCTTGTCAAACTGGGCCGCCGCTATATTTGCAACGCCCTGCGCAATCTTGCCTTGCTGGATCGATTCCAGCCCATAACGGCGCTTTCATTCGGTTCAAAACCGGTGCTGGTTTTGGGAGCAGGCCCGTCCGTTGATCCCCTGCTGGACGCGGTACAAGCAAGCGGGCTCTTAAACCAATCTCCCCGGCCTTTTGCCCTTGTTTGCGCGGATACCTGCCTTTCCCTTCTTCGAGAACGGAACATTGTTCCCGATCTGACGGTGGTTTTGGAAAGCCAGTTCTGGAATATGGGGGATTTCATCGGCCTGCGGAATACGGGAATACCAGCGGCGCTTGACCTTTCCGCTTACCCTCCCAGCGCTGGTATACTGAACGGCCAGGTTTTTTTCTTTTTTACCCCCTGGACTACGCTCACGCTCTTTGAGCGGATGCGGGCCGCCGGCCTTCTGCCCTCCGCCCTTCCCCCTTTAGGTTCGGTGGGACTTACGTCGGTGGAATTGGCCCGCCGGCTCGGTTCGGGGCCTGTCATTACCGCCGGGATTGATTTTTCCTATACCCTGGACAAAACCCACGCCCGATCAAGCCCGGCGCATCTTGCAGCCTTAACTACTCACAACCGTTTCAAAAGCCTTCTTAACCCCCAGGCGGCTTTCAGAAACGGTACGTTTACAACACTGTCCAAATCAAATATTCCCGTAAGAAGCGATCCAGCGATGCGGAATTACCGCAGTCTCTTTGAACAGGAATTTGCCGCCGATCCCCGCGTTTTCGACATTGCCGGAACGGGCCTTTCCCTGGGGTTAAAAACCCTTTCCATTGAAGAAGCCCTAAAGCTGCTTTCAGATTCAGGGGAGATAACTCAGAGCGAAACACCCGGCCCTGAAAAACCTATGCCATCAAAACTCCGCGTTCCTCCGCGTTCCTGCGCAGACAGGCGGCTGAATCATCAAGAAGATGTGGCTGCAGGCATAGCCCCGGTAGGCATCGCATCATTCATTGAAAAAGAAAAATCCATGCTGGAGGAATTGCGGGCCATACTTACCGGAGAAAACACCGGCGGGGAAGGACAACTGGAAGCCCTGCTGGACAAGGCCGATTACCTGTGGGCGCACTTCCCCGACTGCGCCGGCGCGGAAGGCCGCCGCCCCGCCGCCTCGGATATAGCTTTCTTAAAGCGGGTGCGGGCGGAAATCGATCCGTTCATTGCGCTCTGGGAAAAAAGCGGGCGGGTTGTCCGTTAACCTGCCGTAAAGTCCACGCTTAGGCAGCTTACAACACCCCCCCATTTTCTTCTTTGCGATCTTTGTTTCTTTGTGAGGAATACATCCAGTTAGACAATTGCAGTTTTTCTATTTTTTTTACAAAACCGTTATAGAACAAATAAAGAACAAAGAGCCCGCCCGCCAGGATCGCTATTAAAGAGATTTCCTTGCTGTACTTATCTATCAGGGATGCCTGCCCGTGGGCAATATAGCCCATAGCGGCCAGAATAATATTCCACATTCCCGCCCCTATTGTAGTGAATACAAGAAACGGCAAAAGATGCATTTTGGCTAATCCCGCAGG
>JAITCP010000168.1 GCA_031283025.1 Spirochaetaceae bacterium
ACGATCTGGGGCTGGATTTACCTCCTGAAAGTTTTGCCGCTATTCCTGATCAACCTTCTGAAGATCAGCCCTCTGAAAATGATCTTTTAGACACAGCCGATTTAGATTTTAGCGATTTACTTAACGATATCCCCGGAGATATGGATCTTCCGCCGGCTTTTCCTGAAGAACCGGAACCTTCGGCCCTTCCTGAAGAACCGGAACCTTCGGCTTTTCCTGAAGAATCGGAGCTTTCGGCCCTTCCTGAAGAATCGGAACTTTCGGCCCTTTTTGAAGAATCGGAACTTTCGGCCCTTCCTGAAGAATCGGAACTTTCGGCCTTTCCTGAAGAATCGGAACTTTCGGCCTTTCCTGAAGAACCGGATTCAGAAATAGATTTGCATACAGAAGAAGCAGAAACAGCAAGCCCCCCGGAAAGCTCGTTTGATGCCGGTCTCTCTGATCTGGACTTTCAAGAGATTGATCTGTCTCAATCCCTGGACATGGGCGGTGAAACCGAAAATATTCCTGACCAGAAAACTGACGAGGCCGCAATAACAGATGCCATAACGGATATTGGGGAAACTACAAATATTGAGGAGACGGAAGGCGGCGGTTTTAATCTCCCGGAATTTGACGGGGGAATTGATCTGTCGAACAGCTTTGAGCTGGGCGATGAAGAACAGAGCAACAGTTTCGGTGTTCCTCTGGAGACTATTTCCGGAGAGGATATTACGGATGGAGACTTCCCCGGTGGAGACATCACGGATGACCTGGACATTACGGATAGCGGCTTTGGCGAAATCCCCGATGAGGATACCAACGCTAATTTTAACGCTGCCGATATAGGTACACCGGATTTTGGTATTGTCGGTTTGGGGGATATAGATTCAGGTTTAGGGGCCGGAATACCGGAAGGTGATATGGACGGCATGGCGGCATTTGCAGGCGATCAATCGTTCACAGAACCGCTTTCCAAGCCTGTTCCGGATACTCCGGGTCCTTCTGCACCGCCGTCTTCTGCGGAAAGCTTTGGCGATTTTGCCCTGGCTGGATATGACGAAGCTTTGACTGAGCCGGGAAAGGCCAAAGCGTCGGGAGCAGCCCGGTCCACCTACGCCGCATCGGATGATGTAGAGGAAATCAACCTAAACGATGCTGACTACAACCGGCTTTTGAACAGCCTTTCAACCTATCCCCTTAACCTGCGCATAGCCTGTGAAGAATTGATCGCCGAACAAGCGGTTGCCCCGAAACAAATGTCGGAGCTGATCAAGCTGCTAATCCGGGGTGCTCCTGCAAAGGAGACCGCCGCTCTGGCAGGCAAGATACTGGGACGGACAATCGCCATCCCCAAAGGTTATGCAAAACAAACCGGAGAAGATATGGAAGCGGAGCAATCCAGTTTCGCTTATATTCTTGTTCACCGGTTTCTTCCCATAATAAAAATTTTCAGCGCCATTACTCTTGTTGCGCTTTCTTTTGCCTATCTAACATGGCGGTTTATCATTATACCAATACAGGCGGAAAAACTCTATAAAGAGGGGTATGCCGTGCTCTATTCCGGAGAATATACCCGCGCCAACGATCTATTTAGTCAAGGTTTTGAAAAACGCCGTGTAAAAAACTGGTTCTACCGTTATGCGGAAGGTTTTATGAACCAGCGGCAATATATCTTTGCAGAGCGGAAATACGATGAACTTCTGCGGGTATATCCCCGTGATAAAAAGGGAGCGCTGGATTATGCCGCCATGGAAACCAACTGGCTGAAAAATTATGAAAAAGCGGACAGGATTATTCGCAACAATATACTGGATTATGCGGTAAATGACCGGGAAGGCCTTTATGCCCTGGCGGAAAATAATCTGGCATGGGGGGCTATTGATACATCCCGCTATGATGACGCCAGAGCTGCTTATGCCCGGCTAATGGAAATATACGGCAGAAAGGATCCCTATCTGGAAGGGATGCTTAAATACTTTATCCGAACCGACAAGCTAAGCGAAGTGCTCCCCATCCATGCCTACTTTATGAGCGATCCCAAAAAACGAAAAATCACCGTACCTGCTCTGGCCGAGCTGGGCGCATATCTTCTGGATAAACGCTTTGAAGAAACAGAAGGCGTTCCTGATGAATATGCGGATCGAATAGAAGGAATCAGGGATGTACTGCTCCGGGGCATTAAGGAAGACAGTAAATACCCGGAATCGTACTATCATTTGGCCCGGTACTATCACCATTACGGTTCCGTTTCTGAAGAAAGGCAGTCCCTAAAAGATGCAATAAGAGCGTTTAGCAATGCGCCGGAGGAAAGCTCCCGGCGCGCCGGTTTCAGGATAGATGCCCACCGCCGTCTTGGGGAAGTAATGATCAATGCCAGGGAGTTTTTCCCTGCGGAAGAAGAACTGCTCCAGGCAAAGCGGCTTTATGAAGACGCTCTTGTTCGGCAGGTTCTTAAAACAAATGAAATGTTCGGGCGTATCTATGCCGATTTGGGCGATCTGGAATATTTTGCCAAAGACGGCGATATGGAAGCGGCTTTGCAGCTTTATTTGCAAGGGGAGCAAAACCTTTGGGCGCCGCCGGAAATTCAGTACCGCATGGGGGCGGCTCATTATCAGCTTGAGCAATGGGAAGACGCCCTTCTTCGTTTTTTTCCCCTTGTTTCCGTTATGCCCGGCAACAGGCGGCTGCTCTATGCCCTAGGTAATGTCTCTTACCAGCGTGGAAATTATTTTGCGGCTCAGGGTTACTACAACCGGCTTATGGATATGCTGGATGCCCAGCGTTTGCGTTTCCCCAACCTGACACCCGGCAGCCGCCCTGAAGAACAGGATTTAACGGAGCGGATCATGGTTTCTGAAAATAATTTGGGAGTAACTCTGGAAACCCTTACCCGGATAAGCGGAGACACCTCTTACCGTTCCCGCGCGCTGGGACTTTTTGCAGATTCAATACGGGCATGGGATGTACTGACCCGTGACCCGGATGCAATGACACGAATGCGGCCATTGAAAGACCTTTACGCCCCTGGGATCAATCTGGCTTTCCTTAATGTCCGTGCCATAACCCTTTCCGAACCAAATTATGATCCGCAGATATATCTGCGGATAGACAAGGACGGCCTGGAACCATCCCCCTGGGAAGATTTGATTGCCAGAGATTACCGGCTTTCAGATCAATCATTGCCAATGGCGGTTGAGTAGAATGATGTTGAAATATAAACTGTTTATCTGGCTTGTGTTGTTGGCGCCGTTAATGCTTTCCGGCTGCCGTAAGGCTGCCAATGATATTGTAGAAAACAACCAGCCGGAACTTGCTTCCCCTGAACAGGCGGATGATCCACGTGAAGTTGACGAAGGTGCAGCCGCGGATCATGCAAATACAGATCAGGCAAATGCGGTATCAACATCCGCCGGAACAGCAGCCGTTGTTCCAACCGGCGCTGTTCCAACAAACGGTGTTTCAAGAGACAGCGCTTCTGGTGTGCAGGAGGCCGCGGCGGTTCAGAGAACACAGCAAGGTGCTGCAGGCGGGCGGAATGCCGGAACGGGCGGCGAAACCCTGTCTCTAAGCGGTATAAAAAGCGGGCGTGGAGTGGTTCTTGGTGAACTGAATCCGGTAAACTATAAATCCCTTGATCCCGCAGTGCTGCTTCAGATGGGAATGGAACAATATCAGGTTTCATTTATCATGGGGGAACGTTACCTTAATGCGCAAAATTATGACAGGGCTTTAGCGGAGTACAACAAAGCCATTGCCGGTAAACCGGACTATGCGGAAGCTCTTTTTTCCAGGGGCAGAACTTACCATATTAAAGGAGACCTGAACCGGGCTTTGGATGATTACAGCAGAGTGATCAATCTGAAGAATGACAGCGCCGCCGCCTATAATTACCGGGGTCATATTCTTGCCCAGCGGGGCGATTATGCAAAAGCCCTGACTGACTATAATCAGGCCCTGGCGCTAAGGCGGGATTACGGAGATGCCCTTTATAATCGTGGTTATGCTTACCGTATTCAGGGCCAATACGACAAAGCAATAGATGATTTTACACGGCTTATCCAATTGGAGCCAAACAACGCTTCTGCTTTTAACCAGCGGGGCACTGCATGGTACTACAAGAAAAATGACGAGCGGGCCATTCGGGATTTTTCTGAAGCGATCCGGCTTAAACCCAATTACGCCCTTGCCTGGCATAACCGGGGAACCGCTTACCGCATGACGGGAAACACCAGCCAGGCCAACGCCGATTTTGCCGAAGCAACCCGCCTCGGTTACCGGTAGAGGGTACAATTCCGGCGGTCTAAAGCAGTAGGTTAAACCGCTACTGTTTCGTCCACACTGAACTACCGCTCACAGGCGCTGTTGTGGTATACGTTCCCGGCGTTCCGTTGGCTGTGTTTGCTGCGTAAAACTTTGCGCGCAAGTCGCCGGGGAACGAAGGATCATCAGCGTCATCGGAAAATCCGCTCGAAGGAATCGTGCCTTGAAATGTTACGCTGATAAGGCCGGTGCAGCGGCGAAAAGCCCCATCCCCAATGCTGGTAACGCTGTTCGGTATGGTTATGCCGGCAAGGCTGGTGCAATCGACAAAAGCCCACCCTTCAATAGTGGTAACGCTGTTTGGTATGGTTATATTGGTAAGGCTGCTACAGCCGTTAAAAGCATTTCCAATACTGGTAATGCCGTTTCCTATGGTTACGCCGGTAAGGCTGGTGCAATCGTAAAAAGCGGAACTCCCAATGCTGGTAACGCTATTCGGTATGGTTATGCTGGTAAGACTGGTGCAACCGTAAAAAGCTAAACTCCCAATGCCGGTAACGCCGTTTTGTATGGTTACGCCGGTAAGGTTGTCGCAATAATAAAAAGCGTAATCCCCAATGCCGGTAATGCTGGCGGGTATGGTTATGCTGGTAAGTCTGGAACAATAGGCAAAAGCGAATTGCCCCATGCCGGCAACGCCGTTTTGTATGGTTACGCCGGTAAGGCTGGTGCAAGAGGCAAAGGCGTATTGTCCCATGCTGGTAACGCTTTTGGGTATGGTTATGCTGTCAATGTTTTGGCAACCGTAAAAAGCGTAATTCCCAATGCCGGTAACGCTGTCTGGTATGGTTACGTTGATAAGTCTTTTGCAGTCGTAAAAAGCGTAATCCCCAATGACGGTAACGCTGTTTGGTATGGTTATGCCGGCAAGCGTGGCGCATCCTTTCTCTGTTGGGTATGGTTCATAAAAAGCATTATTCGGAATTTCTGTTATGGTACTGCCGGAAAGGTCAAGGCAGACATATTTGTATTCCGCATTGTCAAGCGTTGTTTTAAGGGTTGAAATATCATCAACGTTCAGCGCAATGGTATATGCGGTTACGGCGGTATTGGCCTCCAGGCCGGACAACAAAGTACCCAATTCGTCAATGCTGGTAACTGGTATTCTCGGAATAGCGTGTGTTTCGATATGTGTTGCGTCAAGGGTGCAAACCCGTGTTTCTTCGCCTTCCGTTATAGAGGTGGCGGGTATGGTTTCTGTCCATTCGCCCCAGACATGGGTATGCGTATTACCACTACCGTCCGATGAACATCCTGTCAGTACGAGGGCGATTGCCGCTATAAGGACAAGTCCGAACACTTTGCGCGTGTTTTTCATAGATAACCTTTTTTACGCAGTGCAAGCGGCGAATTTAATCGGATGCCGCCGCAACGCAACGGCGAAAAATCCTTTAGAGATTCTCCTCTGAAAAAGCTTAAAATCAGTTTTCATGCCGCAAAGCTGCTTATGAGAATAGCGTACAGGATTTTAAGGGAAACGCCAAGGAGGGAGGACAAAGCGGGGAATCGCCTTTAACACGGCCTTCTGCGCACTCTGGAAAAGAATCCGCTAATCGCATATAATATCCCCAATGTGGTTCAAGAAGACTTTTGTTAAAAAACCGGCGCTTTTCCTTTTTAATGCGGTAAAGGTGTGTATACATAAAATGGGCCTGTTTCCCTGGAAATCCATCCCGGTTAAGCTAAAGTCTTTCTGTAAAAAGACAATTTCTGTAGTAAAAACATTTATATTTCCGGTAAAATGTGCGGCGCTTTGGGTTTTCCTGCCGGCAAAGCGTGTGGCACATTGGATTTTCCTGCTGGCAAAGATTGTGGCACATTGGGTTTTTCTCATAACAAAGCGTGTGGCACACAGGATTTTTCTCATAGCAAAGCGTGCGGCACAGGTTATTCTGTTACTGGTAAAGTACATGGTGAAGGGCATTTCCCTGCTGGTAAAAGGTATTACCGTGGCGGTAAAGGGTGTTTTCCTGCTGTCAAAGCGTGCGGCACGGTGTATATGGCCGGTGGTAAAAATCATAATGCCGCCCCTTGTTACCGGAGGGCTTGTTTTTGCCGCCTTGAACGGCAGCGGGCTTGTCCGGGCCATAATGGGCGATCTTGCTCCGGCGACAGGTTTTGTTCCGGCGGCGCTCTTGGTGCTGGTAATCTCCCTTATTCCGGTTATTTCCCCCCTGGTGGGGCCGGGCCTTCTAATCGCTGTTCTTGCGGTGATTCTGACCGGGGAGCAAATCGCGGCCGGTGCGGTAACCCCCCTTATGGCGCTGCCGGCGTTTTGCGCCGTTGATGTCCTTATCGGCGGCAAAATCATTCCCCGCGCTTTTGCCCTGGGAGAGACCGAGCCGGAAACGATCAATGCCGGAGTACCTGTAGTTTTCTTTACCCGGCTTATCACTATACCTGCCGCTGTTGCGGTGGCATATCTTTTTAGTTTCATCCTTTTTCAAAGCTAAAAACAACAGCAACGAATAAAGGCAAGGACAAATAACAATGATAGGAATGAATTATAAACTTGCGGAACTGGAAAATCAGGCAAAGCCCATCCATGTCGGCATTGTGGGGGCCGGGCAGATGGGCCGGGGCCTTGTAAGCCAGATCATGTCGATGAAAGGGATGATGCCTGCGGTCGTGGCGGACAAAACCCTGAGTAAGGCAAAAGCCGCCTTTACAGAAGCAGGATTGATCGAAGGAAAGGATTTTGCCGCGGCGGAAACAGTAACAGAAGGAAACCGACTTCTTGAATCAGGGAAATTCGCCGCTACGGAGAATGCGGAGCTGGCAACCCATTGCCGGGCTGTTCATTGCACAGTGGATGCAACCGGCGTTCCGGAAGCGGGGGCGCGGCTCGCCCTGGATGCTGTCGGCAATAAAAAACACATCGTCATGCTCAGTGTGGAAACCGATGTATGCATCGGCCCGTTGCTTTACAAAACGGCCTGCGAAGCGGGGGTGGTTTATTCGGGCAGCGCCGGGGATGAACCCGGAGCGGTGATGGAACTCTTCGACTTTGCCGACGCGCTGGGCTTTGAAGTGCGGGTAATAGGCAAGGGGAAAAACAACCCCATCGACTATGACTGTACTCCCGCTACTGTGGAGGCGGAAGCGCTGCGCCGGGGGATGAATCCCCGGATGCTTTGCGCCTTTAAGGATGGTACCAAGACCATGGTGGAAATGACCGCCATGTCCAATGCCACCGGGTTCCTTCCGGACCTGCCCGGCGGACATGGCGCTTGCGCACGGGTAGAGGAACTGCCTGATCTTCTTTCCTTAAAGAGCGAGGGCCGGGGGGGGATACTTTCCCATTACCGGACGGTGGAGTACATCAACGGCATTGCGCCGGGAGTGTTTCTTATTTTTTCAACCAAACTTCCCGCGGTTCAGCATGAACTTGCCTATATCAGCATGGGCAGCGGCCCCAACTATGTGCTCTACCGGCCCTACCACTTGATCAGCCTGGAAACTCCCCTCACTGTTGCAAAAGCCTGCATTGACGGCGTACCCAGCATTGTCCCGCGCTTTGGCCTGGCGGCGGAAGCGGCAGTTATCGCCAAGCGGGACCTGAAGGCGGGGGAAAGCCTGGACGGAATCGGCGGCTATACTATCCGGGGAACGATTATTTCCGCCGCAGAAGCCCGGGAAAAAAGAGCCCTTCCCCTGGCTCTGGTAAACAAACATACTATTATGAAGCGGGATGTGCCAAAGGGCGCCCTTGTCAGCTATGACGACGCGGCTCTGGATGAAAACTCTCTTATTCTGCAGCTCCGCAAAAAACAGGACGCTCTTTTTGGGGTTTAATATGCATATCCATGACAAATCCCTTAATTTGTAGTATAATATATTATAGCCATGAAGCTAAAACCGTTATTCTTCATTTTAACCATATTTCTTATTCTTTCCGGCTGCGGCAACCCCTTGATAAGGGATATTCTACAGCCCAAAGCCGGAGCTGATATAGTTATCAACAGCGCTGCCGTTACGGTAATTGGTCCGGTAACAGGCGCGGAGCCGAATGATATAGTTCAGGAATATGGCACGGGTTATACCTGCGGTCCGGTTACGTGGGTGCCAAACCATTCCTCCTTCCGGGGCGGCATGAATTACACCGCCACGGTTACGCTCACGGCAGAAAATGGCTATACGTTTACGGGCTTGACTACAGCAACCGTCAACGGAAATTCTGCTGGAATTACCATCATCAACAGAACAACCGTTACCCTGTCATACACATTCGCGGCAACATCCGAAAATGCGGTTACCGGAATATCGATCACAACACAGCCCGTATTAGAATACACCCATGGCGGTACGCTTAACCTTTCCGGCCTTGAGGTAATGCTCATCTATGATGATGACACAACCGAAACCGTAGTCCTTGACGATTTTAGCGGTTATTATATATCAACAAATCCTCCGGATGGCGCAACGCTTTCTCATTCGGAGCATGACGGAAATCCCGTTGTTGTTTCGGTGAACGGTCTTTCGGCAAATACCGATAACTTGACCGTCAACAAGGCAACACCAACTGCCGGCGATTATAAGATAACTAACCTGGATCAGACAGCAGGAAGTGTTACTCCGGTAAGCATAACACCGAAGGAAGGCAAGTCAAGCGGGACGATCTCCATTTATTATAATGGTTCAACAACGCTCCCAACAACGGTTGGCGAATACCCCGTTACTTTCACTGTAGCGGAAGCGGAAGATAACAACTGGAACACAGCAAGCGGATTGTCAGCCGGAACACTCATCATCAACAACATTCCGGCCATTGACAGCGTTACAGAATTGGCGGCGTATCTTACCGATCTTTCTGCCAATGATGTTACTGATCCGTATAACATCACTCTGAACGCATCCGATCTGACAGACATTGCAGAAGCGCTTATTGCCGCGCCGGACATATACGTCATCCTTGACCTTTCCGGCAGTAAGATTAACAAAATTGGGGAAAGCGCTTTTATCAATTGCGCTAACCTTATCGGCATAACCATACCGGACAGCGTTACCAGTATCGAGTCTTTATCTTTTTATAATTGTACCAGCCTTACCGGCATAGACATACCAAATAACGTTGAAAGCATAGGGAAAAGCGCTTTTTCCGGCTGTACCAGCCTTACCAGCATAGACATACCAAACAGCGTTGAAAGCATAGGGGAAAGCGCTTTTTTCGACTGCCACAGTCTTACCAGCGTAACCATACCAAACAGCGTTACCAGCATTAAGAATAACATTTTTAACAATTGTACCGGACTTATGAGTATAGATGTTGTCAATGGTAATACAGCCTACAGTTCAGATAGCGGCGTGTTGTATAACAAAGAAAAGACTTTTTTAATTGCGTATCCGGCAGGAAAAACAGAAAGTTCCTTTATAATTCCGGACAGCGTTACCAGCATGGAGGATTATGCTTTTCGCGGATGCACCAGCCTTGAAAACGTAACCATACCGGATGGAATTACCGATATTGCGAACTGGGCATTTATAGAATGTAACAACCTTACCAGCGTAAAATTTGAAGGGATGATTGATATTTTTGGTATTAATGCATTCCCCGGCGATTTAGCGAACAAGTACTCTGGTCCAAATGGAGGCCCAGGGACATATACCACGGCAAATCCGGGGAATAACGCGGTGTGGACGAAGGAGCCGTAGGGAACACATGGCCAACCCCGGTAATCCACTTTGTGTTTTTTGTTCCATTGTGATTTTTTTGTGAATCTTTTCAAGGGAGGATATTATGCCGGAAATTGCCAGATTTTACGGAATGGTAATAAAAATGTTTTTTCGCAATACGGAGCATAATTCGCCGCATATTCATGTTTCCTATGGCGATTATGCCGGACTTATAGATTTACAGGACGGGGAAATGATAGAAGGTGATTTACCGGTAAAGGCTTACCGGCTTGTAAAAGAATGGTTTGACGTGCATAAAAATGAGCTGCATGATATGTGGAATAATCAACATCTCCAAAAATTGCCGCCGCTGGAGTAATATATGTTTCATAGGGTTGAGTCGGTTAAGGCATTGCCGGATTTTCATTTGTACATTACATTCCGTACCGGTGAACAAAAGATATACGACATACATCCGCTGATTGAAAAATATGAGCCGTTTCAATCGTTCCTGTTAACGCACAAACTTTTTGAGCAGGTTAAAGTTGCGGGCGGCGGATATGGCATATACTGGAACGAAGATATAGACTTAAGCTGTGATGAACTGTATGAAAACGGTAAAACGAGCACTGCGGTATAAACAAAGAGCAGCAATGCAAAAACATGGCAGAACGATGACATCAGCCGGTTTCTTGACAAATTCCCCAAAAATGGGCTAAAATAGATATAGGGTAAGTAACATTATAGGTCTTATTGCTGTTTTATCATAGTATACTTTTAGTATATTAAGGAAAAATTTGATTAAGAGGAGTAAAAGCATGAAGAAATTCACTCTTTTGGCGGTATTTTTTGTGGTTTTGTCGGCTATTGGCTGTAAATCCACCAAGGAAGTGGCGCCAACCTATGCAGATGACCCCCGTTCCAAGGTAGTCGGCGCTGAAGGCATCCTTAGGCCCGAATGGATGAACGGAACCAAAAAATCGGAGGATCTGTATTATGTCGTAGGGGATGGCCGTATGGGGATGAGCAAATCCGCCCAGCAGGGTACGGCCCGGACTGACGGCCTGGCTAAAGTAGCCCAGTGGAAAAGCTCCGTAGTGGCGGATACCATGAAAAACTACATGGAGGAAGGCGGAACCATCGGCAATACCCAGGTACTGATGCGCTTTGAGCAGGCTACCATTACCCGCTCCAATACCAACCTTTCGGGTTTTGATCTGGTAGAGTACTGGATTGATGCGGATAATGTCTACCACGGCCTCTTTTCGTATCCCAAAAGCGATCTTAGAAAGGACTTCCAAACCACCGTTTCCGAATTCCAGCGGAACGAAGCGGCAGCTTTTGCGGAGTTTAAGGCACAGGAAGCCTTTAGGCAGTTGGAATCCCAGCTTAACAAATAATAGAATTGTTCAAAAACTTCAGTTTTTGAACAACTTCCTATTAAAATAATCAAAGAGCCGGGTAATCAGAAAACCGGGGAACCTCTAAAAACCGGTTGTTTTTAGAGGTTTTCACCGTTGATTGGCATTACGGGAATCTCTAAAAACTTCAGTTTTTAGAGATTTACCGCTGAAAAATGCACGTTAATCAACGGTTTTTTAGGAGCATTTTTATAAAGGAGCGTCCATGAAAAAAAGAGTTATCCTATACAGTCTGGCTGCGGTGGTTTTACTGGCTTCCTGCGGACATTCGGTTAACCGGGTAGATGCAAATACCCGGATGGACTTAAGCGGGTACTGGAACGATACGGATCTCCGGCAGGCCAGCGAAGCGTTGATCCAGTCATGCCTGGAAATCCCCCGTCTAAGCAGCTTTACCAATACCAATGGCAGGCTGCCGGTAATCATCGTGGGAAACTTTAAGAATGCCAGCGATGAGCATATTGACACTTCAATTCTTTCACAAAGGCTGGAAGCGTCGATCTTAAGGAGCGGGAAGGCTGAATTTGTCGCGTCCGGGGATGTGCGGGAGGCAATCCGGGCGGAACGGCTCGATCAGCAGCAGGGTTATACTGATAACGCTACAATGGCAAGGCTGGGAAGGGAAGCGGGGGCCGATTATATGATGACCGGTTCGGTAAAAACCATCGTAGACCGTTACGAAAAAACCGCTACCCGCAGTTATTTTATAACAGCGGAATTGACTGACATAACCACTAACCGCCGGCTCTGGATAGGCGAATACAACGACATAAAAAAAGTTATCAGGAATCCTTCCGTTAAACCTTAGGGAGTTGTAAACAATCGTGAAACTCCCGTTTGTCCGGCGATCATTTGTGTTTCTTGCACCGGTGATCGCCCTGTTTGTTTCCTGTGCCACTGTGCACCCCTATATTATGGTGGATCATCTGGTGGATGAGGAAAATTTTCCCGCAAGCGTCAATGCACTGGAACAAATGCGCTCAAAGCTCTACCGGGAAAAAGACAAGGTTCTGTATTTTCTGGATAAAGGGATGTTGACCCATTACGGAGAGGATTATAAGGTATCTTCTTCATTGCTGCAAGATGGAGAACGGGCCATTGAAGCGAATTATGCCATCAGCATCACTCAGGAAATCGGCACTTTTATTTTAAACGACAGAACCAGAGAGTACGATGGGGAAGATTACGAAAACATTTACCTGAATGTGTTTAACGCGCTTAATTACTACCAGCAGGGCGATATAGAAGGATCCCTGGTAGAAATCCGCCGTATGAATAACAAACTGCGGGATCTTTCCGTTAAGTACGGAACGCTCATGACAAGAATGCAAAAAGCGGCGCTGGAAAACGGTACGGAAATTCCTCCCAATCCGGAAGCGCCGGTTAAGTTTAACAATTCCGCTCTGGCCCGTTATTTGGGAATGTTGTTTTACCGGGGAACGGGAAACCGCGATTCCGCCCGCATTGACCAACAGCAGCTCCGTATAGCCATGTCTGACGCTCCTTCCATTTACAAAAATCCGGTCCCTTCTTCCATTCAGGATGAATTGACTATCCCCCCCGATAATGCCCGGCTTAATGTAATTGGTTTTGCCGGACGTTTGCCGGTAAAGAACGAGGAAGTAATACGGATATTTTTAGAGAATGCGTGGATCAAAATTGCCCTGCCGGTAATGGTAACCCGTCAATCTCTTGTTTCGTCCATAGAAGTAGTCCTTGATTCGGGCGAGTTTTTTACCCTGGAATTACTGGAAGATATGAGTGCAGTTGCCGCCGCCACATTTATTCAAAAGAAAAATCTGATCTATACCAAATCAATAGTAAGAGCTTCTGCAAAGGGAATAGCCGCCTCGGTTTTCAATTCGGCGGCGGAAAAATCCGAAGACAACAAGGGACTTTTTACACTTCTGGGGCTGGGCAGCCAGATTTTGGCGGAGGCGAGTGAACAGGCTGATCTGCGGGCTTCCCGGTATTTTCCCGGCAAGGCTTATGTGGGGGGTATTAACCTTAAGCCGGGGGTATATTCTTTAACCGTTACCTTTTACGGATCAAATAAAACAGCGCTTGCGGTACGGCGGCATGAAAATGTACGTGTTTCCGCAAACGCTCTCAATTTAACGGAGGTTGTATGTCTACGATAAAAAATTGCTATCTGATTATAACGGTCATTGCGGTGGCCATTGCCGTTCTTGTTCCAGCCTGCGGAAGCGCTCCTCCGGCAGTAAAGGCGGAACCTGCCTGGGTGTCTGACCCTTACGCTGTTTACAACAGGGCGTTTTCTCTTGCCGCAGTGGGTTCCGGTTCCGGCAGGGATAATGCGGAAAAAGTCGCCCTTGCCAATTTAACGGCTATCTTTGGCCAGTCTGTTACCGCAGAAACAAAAACAAGCTATTCCTATTCAC
The DNA here is from genome assembly GCA_031283025.1 of Spirochaetaceae bacterium. Lineage (GTDB taxonomy): Bacteria > Spirochaetota > Spirochaetia > Treponematales > Breznakiellaceae > WRIV01. Next base: position 13,742 of record JAITCP010000168.1, read on the forward strand.
AGGCGGTAGCAGCCAGCAGTTCCAGCTGGTCGGAAAAATCCGATATAGCCCAGGCGGTAAAAACATCCGTTGCTATGGATACCCTGATTGGAGCAGAGATTAAGGATGTGTGGAGAAGCCCGGACGGTACATGGTATGCCTCGGCGGTAATGGATAGAGCAAAAACAAGCATGATTTATCGGGAGTTGATTGAACAAAACCTTAAAACCATTTCCGTTCTGACAAATCTTAGCGCTGCGGAACGGCAAAGTTTTGATGGCTTTATCAATTATTACCGGGCCGCCGATCTGGCGGAGGCAAATCAGGTTTTTGCCAGAGTAAGAAATGTAATAAGTCCCGGTTCCATGGCGGGAGAAAACCTGAAAACCGGAGACGATTACCGTCTGGAAGCAGCCCAAATAGTCCGGAATATTCCCATTGCAGTTACGGTAAACGGGGACAGGCAGAATCGCATAAAAGGGGCATTTTCTTCGGCGCTTGCCGATGCGGGGTTCCGTACCGGCGGCAGCGGTTCACGCTATGCCCTTACGGCCAGTCTTTTTTTGGAAGAGGTAAGCTACCCGAATACTCCCTACCGATGGATACGCTATGTGGTGGATGCCAATCTGATCGACACTACCACAGAAATGGTGATTTTTCCCTACAACATCAATGACAGGGAAGGACATACAAACCTTTCAGAAGCGGAAAACAGAGCTGTCCAAGCCGCTGAAAAAAAGATCAGCGCGGAGTACCTGGACGCTATGGGGGCTTTTCTTACCAAAAACAGCAAAAAGTAGGCGTAAGCAGGGGTCATGAATTATTACAGCAAAAACAAGGAGTACATTGACACCCTGCCGGAATGGGCCAGGGAATTTGCCAATAAGTACGGCTCCAAGACGGCAAACCTCTATATACTTCACGGCAATATTCGGGACTATCTTCCCCACCAGAGCAATGAGGGGGAATTTACCTTTACAAGGATACAGGACTATATAGCGGAAAGAATTTTTGGCAACAAAAATATAATTGTCTTTTATGACAGGTCGAGCGGAGTGGTGTTTCTTGATAATGACTATGCCCTTGATTACCAAAAATTTTTGAGGGCAAGGTATCCTGAGGTAGACGATGATTCTGACTTTATGACAGCTAACCCGGAAGAAAGTTTTTTTTATCTTGAAAAATATTTTCTTGCCCGTATTCCCAAAGACAAGCGCGAACAATGCCGTATTGTGCTGATCATCGATTATGCGGAAACCATTGTGCCCCCCGGAGACCTGGGCCGTTATAATGAAGAAGACCGTTTTTGCATGGTAACCTTGAACCGCTGGGCGGTGAATCCCATCTTTACCGCGGGGGACATTTCAATCATCCTTTTGACAGAAAACCTTGCAGATATTTCTCCCCGTTTGGCAGGTTCCCCTGCAACGGTAAAGGTAAATGTTCCGTTCCCCAGTGAAGAAGTACGGGAAAAATTTCTTGAGTTCAAGTTAAAGGAAGGCAAATTAATCCTTGACCGGGGCTTAAGCGCAAAGCAGGTGGCGGCTATGACCAGTGGCCTGAACCTGATGAATCTGAACCGGCTTATATCGGAAAATTTTGAAACCACTGAAGTGTTAAATATGGAATACCTGCGGCAAAAGAAAAAAGAAATTATAGAAACAGAGGCGGCGGGGCTGCTGGAATTTCTGGAAACCGATTACAACCTTTCCCATGTATCGGGCCATGACTTTGTTAAGAAACGTTTTAAAAACGCCGCCAAGGCGATCAAGATGGGCCGGCTGGATGTGCTCCCCATGGGCTACCTTATCGCCGGCCCGGTGGGTACGGGAAAAAGTTTTATCGTCAGCGCATTTGCCGGAGAAATCGGCATACCAATGGTAAAGTTCCGCAACTTCCGTTCCAAATGGCAGGGCGATACTGAATCCAACCTGGAACGTATACTCAACATCCTTAAATCAATGGCGCCGGTAGCGGTAATGATCGATGAAGCCGACGCCTTTTTGGGAGACCGGGATCAGGACGGGGATTCGGGAACCAGCAACCGGGTTTTTGCCCAGATTGCCAGCTTTATGGGAAACACCGAATACCGGGGGCGGATTATCTGGTTTCTTATTACCTGCCGCCCTGACCTGGTGCCCATCGACTTAAAACGCCAGGGCCGCGCGGAGGAACACCTGGCGCTTTTTTATCCGGAAACTGATGAAGAGCGGGAAGACCTGTTCAAGACGCTGGTTCGTAAACTTGACCTTGACATAAGAAATTTTCCCGTGTCCGAACTTTTCAAAAAGTACAAGCACGAATATTCCGGTGCGGACCTGGAAGCCCTGCTTGTCCGGGCCAAGCTGCTTGCCGCAATGGAGGATCGGATTTATATACGCAAGGATGATATGGAAGAAGCTATGGCGGATTTTGTTCCGGCTGCATACCCCCACGCGATTGAACTGCAAAACCTTGTGGCCGTTGTGGAATGTACCTCTAAAGAAATGCTTCCGGGCAGGCTTCGGAAAAAACCCCGTTCTGACCTGATCCGGGAAATACAGGAAATTAAACTTCTTCTGGGGGAGTAGCTCCCGACAACATCTCCCGCAGAATTTTTTCGCTGTTTGCTGAAAGGGGCCCCAGGGGAAGCCGTACCGGCCCGGCGGGAAGCCCGGCCCAACGCATCGCCGTTTTTATGGGAACGGGATTGGTTTCTATAAATGCGTTCTTCATAAGGGGGAGGAGTTCATAATGAAGCCGCCGCCCTTCTTCAAAATTCCCGGAAAGTCCCGCGTTAACCAGCGCCCTCACCTTTTTGGGAACCAGGTTAGAGATAACTGAGACGAGCCCGTCCCCGCCCAGGGCAAGAAGGGGCAGGGTAAACGAATCGTCCCCAGACAGCACCCAAAAGGGATTGTCTGTATTTTTGCGGGGAATGGCGATGCGGTCTATTATATCGGTCATTTGAGCTATGTCTCCGGATGATTCTTTAACCCCTGCAATTCCCGGAATGTCGGCAATTTTTTCCATTAAGGCGGCGGGAATATTCCGCCCCGTCCGGCTTGCAATGTTGTACACGATTACCGGCAGCCCCGGTGCGGCGGCAGCTTCAAAATGCTTGATAAGCCCTGAATCGTTGGGTTTGTTGTAGTACGGAGTTACCACCAGGGCCGCATCGGCTCCCAGGTCTCTGGCCCGTTTTACATAGCCTTCCATGTGCCTGGTAGTATTGGAACCTGCTCCGATAATCAACGGCACCCGCCCTGCATTTTCTTCCACGGCAATTTTTATCAGCGTTTCCTCTTCTTCATCGTCCAGCGTGGGGGTTTCTCCGGTGGTTCCCAGCGGGACAAGGCCGTCTATTCCTGCTTCAATCTGGAAGTTGATAAGATTGCGGAAGCCGTCATAGTCAACATCCCCATTATCCGTCATTGGGGTAATCAGGGCCGTATAGGCTCCCTTAAATTCTTTCATCATTAACCTCCATTATGGCAAGAAGCCGTTCTTTGTCTATACTCCGCAAAAAGCTGGCAAGGCGGGGGCCCTGATCTTTTCCGATAAGAACCTGATAAGCGGCGCGGAACAGTTCCTTTCCGTCAAGGCCCGCGGTTTCCGCGCATTGGTAAATTGCCCCGGCGCAGGATTTGTCGTCTGCGTATGTTTCAATGTTGGCAATCACCGTATCGCGGAGCAGTTTTATTCCGGCCAGTTCTTTTTCAGTCAGCGTTGTTTCTTCCCCGGCGGGCCGGAGCCGGAAGCGGAATTCTTCCGGGGCGTATTCCTCTATCCAGTTTTTTGCGCAGCGGCACCGTGTTAGTAAAGCCGGAAGCTGGGCATCGCTGGGGCCGCCGCCGGGATCATGCCGGATTCCCTCAATAGCCTTGTCTATGTCGCAGTCCGCAATCTGGATAAGGTTGCATAGGTGACGGAACGGTATCTGATACGGCTTAACGGCGGGCATTGCGGATTTGCCGCTGCTGCCGGTACTTCCGTTACTGCCTGAATTTACCTGGGAAAGTTCGTAAATCCGCTTTTCACGGAGGAATGTCAACTCGTCCTTTGCCTTTTCATCCCCCCAGGCTATGCGTTCGGTCTTATCGTAATCTTCGTAAATCTTAATCACGTCCAGATCAAATGAAACGGTAAATTCCGTATTGGGCCGGGTGCCGGCAAAGAGGTAGCGGGTCAATTCGGGCGTATAGACACGCAGCACTTCAGGAAGATCAATCACATTCCCTTTGGAGCTGGACATCTTGCCCGGACTCCCCTTAAGGCCGATAAAATCGTACCGGAACGTAACCGGAGCCTCCCAATTATACACATCCAGGCACACATGACGTGCCGTGTCAAAACTGCCGCCGGAACTGTGATGTTCCTTTCCCGCCGGTTCAAAATCAACCTGCTCATGTTCCCAGCGCATGGGCCAGTCAACACGCCATACCAATTTTACCGCGCTGGTTTTACGGAGATCCACCGTCTCTTTATTTCCGCATGAATTACAGTGATACACGAGGCCCCATTCGCCGTCCCAGCCGTCAATGTCCGTTTCGTCTTTATTACACTTTTCGCAGAAGACGCTGACCGGCCACCATTCGCCCTGAATCTTGTGTTCCTCATCACGGTACTTATCCAGAATGTTTTTTAATACATCCCGTTTTTCCAGGGCGCGGCGCATACCTTCCGCATATTTGGAGGCGCGGTAATTTGCCGCCTGGTAAAGGTATTCGGGGAATATTCCTACCAGGGGGAGCGCGGTTTCCACATCTACTTCATGATGGCGGGCGTAGCTTTCATCCCGCTCAAAAGGATCGGGCACCATGGTAATGGGAAGCCGCAGGTGCTTTTTCATTTCCTCCTGTTTGGGCATATTGGCCGGAACTTTGCGGAATACGTCGTAATCGTCCCAGGAATAGATGAACCGTACCTTTTGCCCCTTGTCACGGAGCGCCCTGACTACCAGCTCTACGGAAATGATCTCCCGGAAATTGCCTAAATGTACCGTACCTGAAGGGGTAATCCCCGACGCGCAGGTGTAATGATCTTTTGCAGCGGCGCCCTTTTCGCGGATGATCCTGTCTGCGGTTTCATCCGCCCAGTGAGCGGTGCGGGTATCCGCTTTTACGCCGGAGACGCGGGTAGTTGTTGTTGTATCCATAGTAAAAAAAGCATAACAAAAATGTGAGGGAATGGGCAAGTCATGTGCAATAATAGAGGTGTTCGGAAACTTCAGTTCTGAACAAGCTCCCCCACCTTGAATATTTACCCAAACTATGCTACCGTCATAAAATGTTGCTGGCTGTTAACTTTCCCGCCTGGCTTAAACCGGAAATCATACCGGGCCTTCCGCTCCGCTGGTACGGCCTTATGTATCTGGTTGCTTTTGGCATCGCCTTCCTGCTTTACCGCAGGCAGGTCCGGGAGCGGAACTTTCCCATGAAAGAGGAAGAACTTTCCGGGCTTTTTTTCTGGGGCATACTCTGTCTGGTGCTGGGGGCCCGTATCTTTGCCACGCTTGTTTATGAAACCAGCCCCATCTACCGCAGGGAACCCTGGCGCATTCTCTGGCCGTTCCAAAACGGACGCTTTACCGGCCTAATGGGGATGAGCTACCACGGCGGGGTTATCGGCGGGCTTTTGGCGATTGTGTTCTATTCCCTCCGCCATCGTTTTGACATTAGGGAAATTGGCGATATGTTTGGCGCAAGCATCCCCCTGGGCTATACCGCGGGGCGGCTTGGCAACTTTATCAATGCGGAGCTTTACGGCAGGGTTACAACCAGCCCGCTGGGAATGATCTTCCCCGGGGCGGCGCTTCCCCTTAGTGAAGAATGGGTTAGGGATATAGCGGAAAAAACCGGCACCGTTGCGGCGAATGGCATGGTAAACCTTCCCCGCCATCCATCCCAGCTTTATGAAGCGTTTTTTGAAGGAATAGTCCTCTGGCTCATCATCTGG
>JAITCP010000176.1 GCA_031283025.1 Spirochaetaceae bacterium
GTTCTTCCGCGTAATAATTATTGAATCGTTATCCTCAATGACCTTATCCATATAGGTCTTTAAATTCTGCCGTAAGTCTGTATATGTAATTGCGTCCATTCTTTAATCTCCTTATGTACGCTCTTAAGTATACTCAAGAAGCCGCTATATTTCAACTGTGTGCGTAGATGGAACTTCTTCGACCGCTTCGACAGGCTCAGGGAGCGCCTTCAATCCGCTCCCCCATTCCCCATTACGGACGCACCAGCCAACATTAGAATCAGACCGGCTTCACGTCTGCTCCATGCCTGCCTGTAGCAGGCAGGCCCACGCCTTCGCCCCCGTTCCCTTTCAGGCCGCTGAGCTTGTCGAAGCGGTTCGCAAAGCATTTACTCCCGTTTTTTCTCACGGCGGACACGGAGGGCACGGCGGCACGGAGGGGAAGAATAAGGTGTTGTTTGTATACACCAGCAAACTTCTTTTCTTTCTTCCGCCGTGTGCTCCGTGTGCGCTGGAGTCTGTAGGAAAAGTAAATTTGCATAAAAAACAAGTGAAAAAATATGCCATTTTAGGCGTTTTTTGGCTGTTTTTGAGCAAAAATCAGGGGGTATTTTAGTGAGGAAAAGGTTTTCCTACAGACTCCTGTGCCGCTGTGTGAGGTCTTCAAAAAAATACTTTTCCTACAGACTCCTGTGTCCGCTGTGTGAAGTCTTCAAAATTCTTCCCTCCGTGCCGCTCTGCGCCAGCCTTGTACCTGTTTTTCACGATAAAATGCTTTATCAATTGTGATGAATACATTACGAAAGCCGTTTGATTATTTTCTTTGCTAAAGGCTCCTTTATTTCTCTATGACGAGGCACGGATTCGGCGATACCAGTGTCCGGGTTTTTATACCAATCGTGGTCGCTTCCATGCCTGATAAAAACAGCTCCGTTTTGTTCAATGATTCTAACTAAATCAAGACGTTTCATACAGGAACGGCTATTAAACCTGTGTGTTCAGGAACGGCGGATTGAATGTCATCAAACTGCATAATATCGCCATAGAGTGAAACAAGCATTCTTTCGAGTTCTTCTATGCTATCCCCTTGTGTCCAATAATCAGGATATTGGTTAAGATAGCCGATGTATCCGCCTTCTTTTACTTCCCAATAGGTATATGACAATTGCATTTGTTACTTCTCCTTAATAATTAGGAATATACATCCTGGCAGCAAGCTATGCTCACTGAGCTTGTTGGTGGCTGAGCTTGTCGAAGCGGCTCGCAAAGCATTTACTCCCGTTTTTTCTCACGGCGGACACGGAGGGAGTGGGGAGTGGGGAGTGGGTGATGGGGAGTGGGGTTTTTGTCCACAAGCATTGCGTGTACTTTCACGCATAGTTTACGAACTTCGCTCCCCCACTCCCTACTCCCCATCAGGGGCGCACCAGCCGGAAACCAAAGACGCCAACGCTGTATTCGTTACTCTGAATGGTCGGGTCGTTGTAGTCCCGATGGAACGAACGCGCAAAGAAAGCACCGAGGGACCAACTCCCACCGCGCAGCACCCGGTACGACCCAGAAGCCGCTCCAACAGGATCAGTCTGTGCATCGCTTGAATAACTGCCGTACCAATCCCAGCACCATTCAAGCACATTCCCGTGCATATCATACAAGCCCCAGGGGTTCAGGGGTTTTTGCCCTACCGGATGAGTCTTATTATTGCTGTTCATATAGTACCATCCGGTGTTATTACTTATTGTTGCTCCGGTGTTATACGCGGTTGTTGTCCCGGCACGGCACGCGTATTCCCATTCCGCTTCCGTGGGCAGACGGTAGCCGTTGGCGTTCCGGTTCCAGGTTACCGTCCGGTTATCTCCTGTGCCGCTTATCGTATACGCAGGGGTTAATCCTTCTTTCTGACTCCGTTTATTGCAATACTCTACCGCGTCGAACCAGCTTACCATTTCCACCGGCAGGTTGTCCCCTTTGAACTTACTGGGGTTTGTCCCCATGATCTCCCGATATTCTTTCTGCGTTACCTCATACTTCCCCATGTAAAAACTGCTCACCGTTACCTGATGTTGTACATACATATCACGGTCCCACTCAGCGGCGGGGCCGCCCATTGTAAAGGTTCCGCCGTTTATCCGTACCATGTTGGCGGACGCGGGCGGCGGCGTTGGCGTTGGCTGCGGCTGGGTTGCGGCAGCGGGTACGGGCTGTTGGGGTGTTTGCGGCGGCTGGGTTGCGGCGGCGGGTGTTTGCGCGGATGCCTTAATCGCCGCGGAAACGGTCTGGCCCTGCTGTACCATTACCGTTTGCGCCGCTTTCACGATTTTGCCGTCATCTCCCTTTACCGCTACTTCTGTCGCGCCGGTGCTGACATTGGCTATGGTTACGGTTCCGCCCGCCTTGATCCTGGTTCCGGTCGCTTCGCCGTCAATCATTATAATGCCGGCAATATCCGATGTTATGGTAATGCTCCCCACCGTTGTGGATACCGTCCGTGCGGGCTGCGCCGCCGCGGCGGGCTGCGCCGTCTGCCGCCTGAAAAAGAGGAATGTCGCCCCATCCTGATGGCTGGCCGCGGTTAAGGTGCCGTAAAGCGGCGTGGTTCTTTTTACAGAAAGCCGCACGTCGGTATAGATGACAAAGGGATCAAGCAGGGGAGCGCTGTTCTTCCGCAGGCAGTTTATCAAAGCGGCGGAAAATTCCGATTGATCGGGCACGGTTTCACTGGAACCTGACGTAAGTACCTGACGGCTTGTTAATGCGTAAGCCTTGCGGTAGTACGCGTTATCTATCTGCGGCGGCAGAGCGCGGGTGGTATTAAGAATGTCCCCCGAAAAACACGCATCGGAAACCATAAACACGTGAATCGCCTTAAAACGGGAGATATAGCCCCGTATCTGGCTGTTGGTCAGCCAGTTCTCCTGTTTGACTTGGTCGGTTCCGCCGTCTGCCGGTATCCAAAACCCCGCGTCCGAATTCTTGTCATAATGCCCGTGTCCGGCATAATAGATAAACAGGGAATCATGCACGCCAAGTTTTGACTGTAGTTCGATAAATGTCCTGATGATATTCTCTCTGGTGGCCTTAGCGTCGAACAGTTCGATTATTTCGTCAATAAAGTAATCCTGTTTCAGGATGTCCCGAATCTCCTTCGCGTCCGACACGGGCTTTTTAAGCGCGGGCCAGAAACGGTACGCGTCTATGGCGATAAACAAGGCATACTGTTTACCTACATTTACCTGAGTACCAAGGTTTTCAGCAGCAACTACCGTCAGGTCTCTATTCTGGGCAAAAAGATTAAAGGTAAAAAGCAGTAAAAATACCGTAAGCAAAACAGCTATTTTTTTCATAATGCCTCCGGGGTTTGTTTAACAAGTCAAGTATACAACCAACCGGGTTGTCGAACAAGTCCGGGGAACCTCTATATTTATAACCATTTGACGGATGAGGGAGCCTCCGCTCAATTTACCTCAAAAATAGCCGCCGCCTTTTCCATATTTTTAACCACCGGCACGGAAAAGGGGCAGCGCTCCTGGCAGCTTTTACAGGCTATACATTCAGAAGCACGGTGATCCAGGGCCATATAATGGTTTACCACGGAAGGCGGTATATGTTCTTTATCCAAAAGGGCGATGTCCAGATATTTGTTCACATCGGCAATGTTGATCGCCGCAGGACAGGGCAGGCAATGATTGCAATAAAAACAACTGCCTTTCATACCGCCCTGGAATTCAGAAATGACGGGGGAATAATCGCGTTCTTCATCGCCCGCGCTCAGGTACTTCACCGCTTCATCTATCTGTTCCGGAGTGGAACAGCCCAAAAGAACACTCGCCACCGCGGGCCTTGTAAGGGCATAGTGGATACATTGAATTACCGTGAGGGGTTTTGCAAAGGGAGTGTGCCGGGGTGAAATTAGCTTTCCCGCCCCCAGGGTTTTCATTACCGTGATGCCTGTTCCCCGCTGTTCGCAAAGACGGTACAGGGCGGCCCTATCCGGGTCAAAGTTTTTTTCATAATTCAATCCCGTATTCTGATCCAAATAATCCAGCACATAGGTACTTGCAGAAGCCATGTCAAAGGCGGGGTTCAGGCTGAACATCAATACGTCAACAAGCCCGGTTTCTACAATCTTCTTTGCAATAACGGGGTTATGAGAGCTTGCCCCCAAAGCCCTAATCTGCCCCTTTTTCCTGAGTTCCAAAGCATAGGGAAGGGCGTCGCCTTCAAAAACATCGGAAAAGTGCTTTTCGGAATCTATAAAAAACAACATTCCAAAATCAATGTAATCCGTGTTAAGGCAGATAAGCAGATTTTCAAAATATTTTTTTATTGTTGGAAGGTCCCTGCTGATGCCGTACTGTTCATGTATATCCGTGGAACAGATATGCCCCTGAATAAGGAATTTATCACGCCGTCCCGCCAGGGCCTTGCCGATATTGCGCCGCACCGCTTCCCCGGGCATAAACAAATCCATTATATTGATCCCCCGGTCTATGGCGGCATGGACTACCCGCTCAACAACCTTATACGGCTTATTATCAAGATGTTCCGTTCCAAGGCCTATGACGGACGCGGAGATCCCCGTGTTCCCCACGGGGCGGTAGATCATTTCTGTTTTCATAATGTGCTCCGGACTGCGGCCCTAAACGTGATGGCTTTCCAGCCTGCGCAAAACCTCAAAGCGGGGATCAGCACGGAACGCGTTCACATCTGTTCCAAAACAGGCAAGGCAAGCGTTATCTACACGGACGGAAGCAACTCCTTCATCCATACTCGTCCCCTCATAAGAAGTAAAGAGTGTGCCGGAACGGAGTGTTTTTTGCCCCATGGCCGGAATGGTAACCGTAGCCGGACTCCCCAGCACCTGGCGCACCTCACGGGCAAAACCCAGGCCGTAGGCATAGGCGGAAACGGAATTTTCAAGGCCCAGACAATAGCTTAAGTCCGGCCCTCCTTCATAGGGCGCCCAGGGGGTAAAAGGCCTGCCGCCGTATTGCATCCACAGGTTATTAAAGTAAAGAACGATGTCATCTTCCGCCGCCTCGCCGGGGCCGGGGCTAAAGGAAATATAGGCCATTTTTAGCGCGGGATTAACCGCCGCAAGCCAGGTAAGGGGGGCGGTGCGGGGAACAGCGCCGGTAACAAAGTCGGTAAAGCCTGTGGGGGCGGATACCACAGAAAGGTCTGTATTCCCCCCTTTTAAGAGGGGCGCCTTGGCAAGGCTGTAAAATTCCGCCCCCAGAGCCAGGCGGGTGGTTGTGTCAAATTCGCCGCCCGGCGGAGGAGTCATCCATTTTTGCGCCGCCGCTGTGATACGGCAGCCCTGGTTAAGAAAGGGGGAACCAAGCACATTGTGCCAGGCGGCGCAGATTTCCGTATCGGTATAGCCCCGGTTCCTTACCCTGATGCTGGTATAATGGATACTCTGAAAAGGAAGAAGTACATCAAGTTTACTAAAAGAAAGGGGTAATCCCTTATTGGGGCTTTCCATTACAGAAAGAAACCACACCGCTCCGGAATCTTCGTCTGTATCGTTGGTTACATAACGCCATTTTTGGTTGGCAGTCCACCCATGGGGTGGAACGGGAACATCGTCTACAATATGGCCGGGGCCAAAGTTGGGAATACAGGGAAAACTCCCCGCAAGGTGGTAAAAAAGGTTCGATTTCCAGAACGAACCGTGTTCCGCGTCATTGTAGGGTTTGCCGCCGTTTGAACGGAACCAGGGTATCCAATGGGCGTTAAACCATTGGCCGGATCTATTGCCCGAACATTCAGGTGTCATTCCCCCAATATCGTCAATCATTACCCGTAAATTTGAGTTTTCTAGCGCAGTCGCTTCCCTGCCGCCCAGTTCCACCACCCGAGAAACTGAACTCTTGCTGTCAAAATTAACCATAATTTACTCCTTTTTAAGATACTCCAGTTTCCGGAAAAATGCAATTATCCTTCAAACTACCGGTAAAAACAACCTGTTTTTAGGGGTTCCCACAAGACATTCCGGAGAAACTGAGTTAATTGGTCATTGTTTTGCTCTCTTGCCACTGCTTTTGTTATGTTCCACAATACAAAAACAAGGAGGCTGCTTGTAAATGTTGGGGCCTGTTGTAAATGCTGTTACCGTGGTAATTTGTTCGCTTCTGGGCTGTTTTGCAATCCGGGGCATTCCCGAACGCTTTGAAGAAACCATAAAAAAGGCCATAGGCATAGCCATCATTTATATAGGAATACGGGGCGCTATGGAAAACCGCCGCCCCCTGCTTCTTATCATGAGCGTCGTAACGGGGGCACTGCTGGGGGAGTTCATTAACATAGACAAGCGGATAAACCGCCTGGGATTGTGGGCTGAACGGAAATTGTACCGGGAAAAGGCCGCAGAGGCATCCGGCGGGAAAAAATCCTTTGCCAAGGGTTTTGTATCCGCCAGCATACTGTTTTGCACCGGTTCCATGGTGATTGTAGGTTCCCTGCAGTCCGGCCTTCAGGGCAATCACGAAATTCTTTTCACCAAGTCAATTCTGGACGGAACCATATCCATTGTTTTTGGCGCGTCATTGGGAATTGGAGTGCTTTTTTCCGCCATTCCGGTCTTTATTGTACAGGGGGGCATAGCCCTGCTTTCCCGGTTGATAAAAGATTATCTGACTCCGGAAATCATTACAGAAATGTCCGCCACAGGCAACCTGATCGTCGCCGCCATCGGCATTAACTTTGTCTGCCTTCCGGAAGGCAAGGAAATCAAGGTAGCAAACCTCATCCCGGCGATTTTTATACCCTGGGCTTACCTTGTTTTGGAAGCTCTTGTAAAAGGATAATGACGAACCCCGCCTTCCAATCCACTATTACTCAGGAAGAACTCACACGGAAATCACAAAGGTAAAAGAAGGGTGGTGTTGTTCATTCTATCGTGGAACCCACGATTAGATTGCTTACAACCACCCTTCTTTGCGATCTTTTTTCCTTCGTGATCCCCGTAAGAAATATATAGTGTCTGTCCACAAAGTCGGTTACTTTACGGTTTTTCACTGCTACAAGCGTTTAGAATTGTTTTCTTTTCCTATCGTCACTCCATTATTTGCGGTAACATACCAGTCTGCTGCAGTGTGGGTATTTTCCACAGTTTCATCACGGGAGATACTCCTTGTAGCCGCAGTCTTGATACCGGTACTGATTACCGCATCCGCCGGAGTACAGATTGTCCCTGTAGGCGATGTCCAAGCACCTTGACTGAATAAGAACTCAGCAGCTTTTGCCAAATCACTATTCCACAAGGCATCGGATTTCTCGGCAATCATTACCGCATCCAATACACGCTTATCCTGATCCAGCACATAAATGGCATCGGTTTCGCGTAGCAGTTCGTTTTTAAATCCCGGTATCCAAAAATCACGAACTGTAGGGGACGAGTCCGTTCCGCCTGATTCATCCAGACTGTTGCCGTATTCGTTTATACATAATGCTTCCTCTCCATTAAGGACACGCATATGAAGCACCACATAGTCCTTTGCATTTACCTCAACAGGCTCAAACTCGAATACCATTGGGCTTTTGTTACTTGCAACATACACCCGTAACCCTCCCAGATTCCCTTCTGAAAGCATCTTAAATTCGATAAATTCTGCCTTTGAATTAGTACCGGAATACAATGTACGCAGTTCGTTAATCTGTAATGCCGGAACTCGGTTGTTTCTGGAACGGAAGGTTACTTCCCCGTTGACGGTATTTCCATACTCATCTTCCACTTGTAAATTTGCAGTAATCTTTTGTCCTGGGTTAAGGTCTTCCGACAGTTTTACCTTTATTGCGCTTTCATTTTCTTCTATTTGATACTCAAAAATGGGGTCGAATTGAAGATCAACAAACGTAACCGGCTGCGAAAATTTAAATACAATTTCATTTTCAGATACCTCCTCATAGCCAAGAAATACAGCCGCTTGCGGGACCTCCTCTTCCTCCTGCTCTTCCTCTTCCTCTTCATCATTCTCCTTTGGTTCTTCCTCTTTCTCGGGTTCATCATCCTCCTCTTTATTTTCCGTTTCCGTTTCTGTTCCTGTTCCTGTCCCCGCTCCTGTTCCTGTCCCTGTTCCAATCGGCGGTTTTTGGATCAGATCTTCTTCTCCTACCGTCGTGTCCTCGTCCCCTGCTCCGGCTTCCCAGAATGAGCAGGTGCAGAGCAGGCACAGCATAAGAATAATGCCTGCTATAAGAAAACATTTTTTTTTCATTCTTTTTACCCTCCATACCTGTATATATGGTGAAAATCTTCATGGCGCTTTAGTTTTTTGGAAAATTCGGTGAATTTTGGCTGATTTTACGAATATTTACTGCATTACAGCGCCGGCGGCGGCTTTTCGTGCGGACAGGCCGCTGGTAATATCGTCTATCGCTTTTATTTCTTCCAGATTCACGGCCCGGCGGTATTCCCGCTCCTGCCGTTCTTTTAACTTGCTGATTATCTTGCGGTCTCTGGATGCTTCCAGATAAATTTGCCTGGCTTCTTCTACTTCCAGTTCCGCGCGGGCGGCGGCTTCCAAAAGGGCTTCTTTGGTTTGCTCCAGACGGAGTATATACAGATCATAATTGCGCATTACGGTAAAATCGTTTTGAACAGAAAAACGGTTTTGCGCCGCGCCCGCTTTCGCCTCCGCCGTCTGCTTTATCCGCAGTTCCAGGGCGGAAAGCGCTCCTACCGCCTTGCCCAGCTCAATTTCTGTTTCCCGTTCCCGGTTTTCCCTGAGCTTGAGTATTTTTTCCGGTTTAAAGTTAAATCGTCTCACTGGTTATATCTTCGTAAGAATCGTCGGGAATTATAAATCCCGCGCCCTTTTGGCTTGACTGCATTTCTTCCGCGGTAATTTTTACTCCGGTAATTTCACTCATCACCTGGCAGGTTTCCGCTATGGAAGATTTCTCCCCTACTTCCTGAATAAGAAAATCGTCTATAGAAGCCTTTTTTGCTATAGCCTCATCTATGGCGGGATTGGTTCCCCCGTGGTAAGCCCCCACGTTGATCAGGTCTTCGTTTTCATTGTACACGGCAATATGCCGGCGTATAACGCCTGCCGCCTTACGGGTAAGCGGCCCGGTAACTTCTGGAGCAAGCCGGGAAATGCTTCCCAATACGTCAATAGCCGGATAATGGTTTGCTCCCGCAAGCCGCCGTGAAAGGACGACGTGCCCGTCCAGTATTCCCCGGACGGCGTCAGAGACCGGCTCGTCCAAATCGTCCCCGTCCACCAGAATGGTATAAAAGCCGGTAATTGTCCCTTTGTCGGAAGTGCCGCAGCGTTCCAGAAGCTTGGGCATGGAATCGAACACGCTGGGGGTATAGCCGCGTGTGGCGGGCGGTTCCCCCACCGCCAGTCCTATTTCCCGCTGTGCCCGCGCAAAGCGGGTTATCGAATCAAAGAGGAGCATCACATCCAGGCCCTGATCCCTGAAATACTCCGCAACAGCGGTCGCTGTATAAGCGCCGCGGAGCCGGGCCAGGGGGGGCGAATTTGAGGGGGACACCACAAGCACCGTTTTGGCCATGCCTTCCGGCCCAAGATCATTGGCGATAAAGTCGTTGACTTCCCGGCCCCGTTCCCCGATAAGGGCAACCACATTGACATCCGCATAGGTGTTCCGGGCTATCATTCCCAGCAGGGTGGATTTTCCTACGCCGGAACCGGCAAAGATACCCAGCCGCTGGCCCCGGCCCACGGAAAGAAGGCCGTCTATGGCCCTGACCCCGGTAACGATGCGCTCGGTTACGCGGCGGCGCTTAAGCGGTTCCGGGGGAAGGGCTGCCGCCGGATAATGCACGCGGGAAGCGATTTCGCCCTTGTCGTCAACCGGATGACCCGTACAGTCCAGCACCCGCCCCAGGAGTTTCTTTGACACGGGAATGTCCAGCAGCTTTCCTGAAGCAATAACACGGCTTCCTGTTTCAATACCGCCGGTTTCACCGTAGGGCATAAGCTGGACCGTTTCACCTTTAAGGCCCACTACTTCCGCAGGAATGATCCCGCTGCCTTTAGGGGCTTCTATGCGGCACTGTTCGCCGATTACCGCCTGGGGGCCGTGGCTTTCTATCAACAGGCCCTGAACCTTTGTTACGTGCCCTACGCACTTAATCGGATCAACCGCTTCAGTTGTTTCAAGGTACTTGCCTATGATTGAAGAGAGCGCGGCCATGCTATATGCCTTCCACCGATCCGGTTTTTGCCCTGCTTCTGATGGGGCTTATCTCCAGAATCTTCTGTTCCAGTTCCGAAAGCTGGCTGGCAATACGCGCGTCAATTTCTCCAAAGTCGGTTTCTATAATGCAGCCGCCGGAATCTACCGTAGTATCTTCTACAATTTGAATTGATTTTGCCCCTTCCATCATTTCAATAAAATCTTTCTTATGTTCCGAGGCAAGTTTTACATCCGCCATATTTACCCGGATAAATATATTGCCCCTCCCCTTTACCTTACGCAGGGCTTCAATCACATTGGAGACGACGATATTACGCTGATTCTCCGAGATTACCTTAATTACTTTGCGTGAAATTAATAGAACAAGGTCGATGATTTGCTGTTCTGTTTCCGCGAGGATTTCCGCGCGTTTACCCTGGGCCCGTTCAAGGATCGTTTGCGTTCTTTGAACAAGGCGCTCCACTTCATCCCTGCCTTGAATAAAACCCGACTCCTGGCCCGCTATTCTTCCGCGTTCCTCCGCTTCTTTCCGATCGTTCTCGAAAGCGGCAAGGGAATCGTCTTCTATCTGCCGCGCCTTGATTCGGGCTTCTTCTATAATCCTTGCGGCATCATCTTCCGCCTGGCGTTTTAGGGATTGGGCCTCCCCGATTTTTCGTTTTACCTCGGCAAATGCTGCTCCTTCCGCTTCTTTGATGATCCCGTCCGCTTCCACTTTTGCGGAGCGGACCAGCGCTTCCCGTTCCTGATCCCATTGCAGCTTAAAGGCTTCCGCCTCACGGCGGATGTCATCCGCAGTGGGGCCGGAATATTCTTCTACAGCGCCGGATTCATCAGCGGCCTCCGCTTCATCCGCCGCCGGGGCAAGGGCCGTACCGGATGAAGAGCCAGGAGCGTCAAGGATTATTTTGCTTGTTACCACGGTTAACTCACCGGGCCTGAAAACCGCTTTCGCCATAACGCCCCCTATACTACCAATTCATCCTCGCCTGAGCGGGCGACAACGATCTCTCCGGTGTCTTCCAGGTGGCGGATAATGGAAACGATCTTCTGCTGGGCTTCTTCAACATCCTTCAGCCGGATGGGGCCCATATATTCCATATCCTCTTTGAGCATTCCGGCGGCGCGCTTACTCATGTTGCGGAAGATTTTGTCCTGCACTTCCGTATCCACGCTCTTTAACGCTTTGGCCAGTTCCTGTGAATCCACTTCACGCAGCACTTTCTGTATCGCCCGGTCGTCAAGCATAACAATATCTTCAAAGACGAACATCCGTTTCTTGATTTCTTCCGCAAGTTCAGGGTCTTCATCTTCCAGGGCTTCTATGATCTGCTTTTCAGAGGAACGGTCTACGAGGTTAAGTATTTCAACGATGCTTTCCACGCCGCCTGCCGCCGTGTAATCTTCACTGGACAGGGTGGAAAGTTTCTTTTCCAAAACCCGTTCAACTTCACGGAGCACTTCCGGGCTTGTCCTGTCCATAGTGGCGATACGGCGGGCTACGTCGCTCTGCACTTCATGGGGAAGGTTCTGCAAAATGATGGAGGCCTTGTTTGGCTCCAGATACGCCAGAATCAGGGCGATGGTCTGGGGGTGTTCCTGCTGGATAAAGTTCATAAGGTGGGCCGGATCGGTACGGCGTATAAAGTCAAAGGGCCGCACCTGCAGGCTGGAAGTAAGGCGGTTGATGATGTCCATGGCCTTTTGGCTTCCCAGCGATTTTTCCAGCAGTTCCCGCGCATAGTCAATGCCGCCTGTGGTGATAAACTGGTTGGCCATCATGAGTTCCTGGAACTCCATGAGTATGGCATCTTTCTGTTCCGGCTCTATGGTTTCCAGCCGGGCAATTTCAAAAGTGAGGGTTTCTATTTCATCTTCCCGCAGGTACTTGAAAATTTCCGCGGAAATTTCCGACCCTATGCTGACAAGAAATATAGCGGCTTTCTGGCGTCCGGAAAATTCATTTTTCCCCTTCTTTTTGGAAGAAGTTGAAGAACCGGAACTGCTTGACTGGGCCATGGTTTAATCCTCCAACAGCCAGGTTCTAATCAGTTGGGCCGCATCCTGAGGATGATCCTTGGCCATACTGATCACATTTTCCTGTAGCTCCATGCGCTTCCGTTCTTCCACGGACATGGATACTTCCACCCCTTCCTGTTCCGCTTCCAGTAACGCCCGTTCCCTGGCGGCCTGCCGTTCACG
>JAITCP010000015.1 GCA_031283025.1 Spirochaetaceae bacterium
GTTAACGTTGCCGGCGGCATACGCATTAACGAGGTGGGAGTGGAACTGGCGCTGGCGGCGGCGCTTTATTCCGCCAGAACCGGCATATCCCTGCCGGAAAAAACCGCCATTGCCGGGGAGCTTTCCCTTGCCGGAGAAGTTCTGCCGGTGCGCCGCCAAAGCGTGCGGGAAAAAACCGCCGCCGGGCTGGGCTTTTCCCTTTTTACCGCCGGTTCCCTGAAAAACGCCGTTAAGGGATTGTTCGGAAACCAAAAAACTACGGAGTAGCAAAAAATGGAATTATTGGACACAAAAACCTACGGATATAACTTTATACCGGAAGCGTACCTCCCCGCGGGAAAGGACGAATACTGGATACGGAATCTGCAGGCAGCCGCTCTTTTGGGAGACAAGCCCCGGCGGGAACTCACGGCGGAAGAAATCGCAGCATTGGAAAAAAACGGCTGCCGTTCCGGCAACTGGCAGGATGTACTGGTAGCCGATCCCTTTGATCCGGCCATGGTACAAAACGCGTCATTCTACGGGCTTGTTCGGCTTGGCCGGATTGAAAACAAACTCCTTAAGTACCACGACTTCTGCGTACCGGCAGGAATCAAAAACAGCACGATCGTTTCCTGCGACATTGGGGACGATGTTTCCTTACGGGACTGTTCCCTTGTTTCTCATTACATTATCGCTTCCCGATGCATCCTTTCACGGATAGACGAAATGGCTGCAACCGACCACGCCAAGTTCGGGAACGGAATTATCAAAGAAGGCGAAGCTGAGGATGTGCGTGTTTGGATCGACGTGATGAACGAAGCAGGGGGGCGTTCCATACTCCCCTTTGCGAGTATGATCCCCGCCGACGCGTACCTCTGGGCGGCCTGGCGGGATGACACGGAACTGGCAGAAAAACTAAAAACGATCACTCAGGACACTCAAGCCTTTCTTCACTGCGGGGAAGCGGAATCGCCGTCTTTACAGCGCCCGCTGTCTTTACAGCGCGGCTTTTACGGAACCATAGGGCAGGGAACGGTGATAAAAAGCTGCCGGATCATCAAGGATACGGCGGTGGGATCAGCCGCCTATATTAAGGGGGCGAACAAGCTCAAGAATATTTCCATTCTTTCCTGTGAAGATGAAACCGCTCAAATCGGTGAAGGGGTGGAGTTGGTCAACGGCATTGTCGGTTACGGCTGCCATGTCTTTTACGGCGCCAAAGCGGTGCGCTTTGTTCTGGGCAGCCGGTGCAGCCTGAAGTACGGGGCCCGGCTTATCCATTCGGTACTGGGGGACAATTCCACCGTTTCCTGCTGCGAGATTCTTAACAATCTGGTCTTTCCCGTTCACGAACAGCACCACAACAATTCCTTTCTTATTGCCGGTTTAATTGAAGGGATGAGCAATATCGCCGCCGGCGCAACTCTGGGGAGCAACCACAACAGCCGCGCCAATGACGGAGAAATCCGGGCGGGCCGGGGTTTCTGGCCGGGCCTTTCGGTAACGCTGAAACATTCCAGCCGCTTCGCCTCGTTCTGCCTCATCGTCAAGGGGAATTATCCTTACGAGCTTAACATTCCCCTTCCCTTTTCTTTGGTAAACAACAATGTCCACCGGAACAGGCTGGAAGTAATGCCCGCCTATTATTGGACGCACAACCTCTATGCCCTGGAACGGAATTCATGGAAGACAATAAACCGGGACAAGCGGTTCCGCAAGGTACAGCGCATTGAAGCGGATTACCTTGCCCCCGATACGGCGGAGGAAATCATCAAGGCTTTGGAATTGATGGAAGGCTGGATGGCCGCAGCAAACGAAGACGATGCTCTTCCGGTTTCCGGCCTGGAACGGCACAAACGCAGCACGGTGATCCTTAAACCACGCCGGGCTGTCGCTGCTTACCGGGAAATGCTCTTTTTTTACGGAATGAAAACCATTGTTTGTTATTTGGAAGAACAATGCAAAACCGGACTTACTGTTAATCAATCAATGGCGATACTTGCCGGAACAAATCCTGCCGGAACAGAACCGGAAGCTGCGGAAGGCCGGGTAAAAGACTGGGTGAACCTGGGCGGACAGATAGTCCCCGCCTTCCGCCTTGACGCGTTGAGGAAAGATATTCGGGAAGGGAAGATCACACGCTGGGAAGAAATCCACGCCGAATATGAAGCGATGGCCGCAGCTTACGGCACAGACCGGGCCCACCACGCATGGGCGGTACTTGCGGAAACCGCCCCGGTAGGAACCGGCCATCCCCTTGCGGAACCGGAAGCCTTCAAGACAGCGCTGGAAAAGGCAGTACAGATCAGCGATTGGGTGAGAAAACAGGTAAGCATCAGCAGGGAAAAAGACTTTCACGATCCTTTCCGGGGCATCACCTACCGGAACAAAGCAGAAATGGATCAGGTCGCCGGAAAGGTGAAAGACAATCCCTTTATTCATCTGGCGGAGGAAAACCACCGCCGTTTTGCAAAACAGGCAGGAGCGCTTTTAAGAAATTGAGGGAACCTCTAAAAACCAAAAAATTTTAGGTTCCCATTGGGGAGTTTTTCCGTTAAAATCCCTTCTCACTTAATCCGTTTACAATATTTCTATATATATCCGGTATATTAATTCCGGATATTTTTTTCATCTTAAAATCAAGGATTTCCCCGTGGGATATTCCCCCTTTTATCATCATATTATTATTACCCCATTTTGCGGAATACTCGCTTACAAAACCGTCATTGTCCCCGCTTGCTTTTTTTATTTTCCGGTGGCTGTTAAAAAACAGTATGTCATCAAAAGAATTTTTCATTACGGTATAAAAATTTTGATAATATACCTTTTCGTCCATCAATACATTCTTATTAAATGTATTCATGTAATCCGTTGTTAATTGGTAGTTTACATTAAACAAATCCGGATTTTTGTCTCCGTATAATTTTCCAAACAGCATAATCGCTTTTTTTGCAATCCATGTATGAACAATTTTCCGTTTATAGATCATGTCCGCCAATTCCGCGCCATGATGCGGCGTTGCTATGGTAGTCAAACTTGCTACTTTGCTGCCATAATCATACTTCCAAATAAAATAACGGGAATCCAGTCCGCCTTTGGAATGGGCGATTATGTTTACCTTATCACTGTTTGTTTCATACAATACGTTATCAATCGTTGTTTTTAACAATTTTGCGTTTGATTCATAATCGCCCCACGAGTCTGTATTCCCCAAAAATACCCTTGCCCCGGCTTCCCGTAATGTTTCAGGAATCTTGCCCCAATATTTAATAATGCTTGGCCTGTCATGGGCTATGATTCCATGCACCAGGACAATGGGGTATTTTAAGGATATGTTTCCGGACATTACCGTATTCCCTGCATATCACTGCTTAACCTTCACCGAACGTACAAAATTGATTATCGGCAGCGGCGTTTGTTTAAATCCGCTTTTACAAGCATCTCTCCAAATCAATCCCTGCACATCAATAGCGGCGATTTCCGGAGACGTGAAATCGGAACGGTACACTCTGTTGAATACGGCAAAATTATCAGGCCTTACTTTCGTATCAAATCCCAAAATTTTTTGCGATCTTTTCTGATATTCAACTTCTACGTCAAACTGAAAATAGCCCGGTTCAATATCATGAACAAATACATTGCCAAACTGAAAACCAAATCTTAATCTTCCATTGCGTGTCTTCAAAAATTTTACCTTAAAATTTTTAATGTTTTTTGGATCAAGCTCAAACCGCTCGGCGGCATATTGCTGCATATATTTTTTTACATGGTTCTGGGCTTTTGAATGTGACAATTCGGAGACAGCGACGGTTGAATCCATTTGGTAACTTTGACCATCCGCTTCAAAAGTAAGGGCTACATCAAATTCAAAAAGAGAAGCCATATTATTACCATAGACGGTGTAGCCATCATGTACCTGGGTAAATTCGAGTACCGATCTGTAGTGCTGAACCTCATTTTCTATTACGGCAAAACTGTTTCCATGCAGCAGATACGGGCTTACATCGAACGGTACTCCGGCAAGTGTTGAAGTCCTTCGGGTAAGGCGGTCTTCCGCCGGGTTGGTGAAGGGAATGTTGCCGCCTTTGCTGAATTGCATGGCTCTTTCTTGGGCCAATGCTTTGGCCCTTAACGGTTCTGTTATCGCATCCGTTATCTCCCCTACCGCATCCGATATTTCAAAAACAACTTGTAATAATTCACACCCTAGAAGCATATAAACCATGCACACAAGCGGCAGCAGTCTTTTCAAACAAACAGTCAAAATCTTTTTCACATCAAACCTCCATAATCGGATAACGAATAACATAAATAAAAAAAACACAATCTCGCTCCGTTCGTCAAAAATACGCGGTAAAGGCCGGTGCGCCGGCAGCACATCCATTCCGCGTGGGGCAAGCGCAACCATCCGGTTACGGGGATCATCCTGTTTCGCTGTCTTAGGCGCTCTTAGTTGTTCAAAAACTGAAGTTTCCGAACAACTCTATTAAACCCATAGCTGCCTTCATCCTGGGATCCATCCGGATACCTCAAAGAACCATTGCAACGCCGCCAACTTGACATTTAGAAACTCTTTATGATACCCACTATTGAATAGCTGCAAATGCCGCATTATCCTGGATGTTTTTAAACAAGGTAAGAAATTGTACTTCGGATAATGAATTCAAATACTCCACTGTATTATTCAGTTCTGTTTCAGATAATGCGTTTAATTCATCCATTATGGAAACCGCGTTCGTTTGTGGTAAGGCGTTATAAGTTTCCATAAAAGAAATTTTTTCCGCTTCGGGCACAGCTTGTACCTTTTGGGCTAACGTATCAATCTGTGTTTCAGGCAAAGCGTTAAAATTTTCCATATAGGAAGATTGTCCGATTTGATCTGACAAAACATATGTTTGGTTATCGGATGCAGCACCCCCTTTAGCCAATCCTGATGTTGGATCTGCGGGCTCCGCCTCTGCATACCTTATAACTGCGCCAATTACACCCAAAACAATGGCCCCAATCAGAATTAAGTCAAATCCTAGTGCAAACCTGGCAAACGGTCCATAAAAGTCATAACCCTGCCCCAATATAATACACCCGGTAAGTGAATTGGCGACCATTACCACAATAAGAACCATGGCAACTGTTTTCAATACATTTTTCATAACAAACTCCTTGTTTTTACCCTGCCTCCGCCTGCAAAGCCGACGGCGCGGGTAACTGCAATACGTTGCCCTTCCCACAATGTGGAAAAGTATTAATAGCCAACGGCTATGTACCTATAGAAGAATTCTAAATGTGAAGGATCAGATTTGTATATATGCCGAAAGGCATATTTTGCAAAAATAGGCGGGAAATTCCCTATGCCGATCGGCATATTTTTCAAAAAAATAGGGATATTCCCCTATGCCGAATGGTATAGGCATCAAAAATGCAAGAAATTCGAGGCTTTTCCAAAACTTCAGTTTTTGGAAAAGCTACCTTTGTTTAAAACCGGCCTTTTGGACAGTTTTTCTTAAGCTGTTTCCAAAAAAACCTGAGTTTTGGAAATAGTTCATTCCCTCAAAAAATACTTTCAAAAAGATTCTCACAAAGGAATCATGGAGAAATGAACCTCCGCAGGGCAGGGTGGTATTTGCGGCGTTTTGTGGTACAATAAAATGGTATGAAACAGAATGGGCTGGTACCCCTTGCCCGGCTTGGATCTTCTCTGTCCCTCTTTGGCATTTTGCTGTGTATGCACATGAGTTTTACGCTGGCCCATTTTTTACCCCCCGGTTCCAAAGATGCTATGTATGCGGTGTATATCTTCTATTTTTTGGGTATTGCCGTGGGGGCGGTTCTGTGCCCCTTGTTCCTGCCTCTGCCCGCCGGGAAGAAAAAACATCCGGTAATGGGTATATGCTTTATCAGCTTTCTGATTGTCCTTGAATTTACGCTGCGTTCTCTGGGCTTCCGTGCATGGCTTGGCTCCGCGGCAATCAGGGGTGTTATGGCAATTCCTGAGGGAATATTGACCACCACGTGCTACGGGCTGTTCTATCTGACATGGTTGAGGCAGCCGGCGGCAAGCGATCGGGTAAACCGTACAGGAAGATTTTGTTCGCTGGTCTTGGGCGCGGCCCTGCTCTGCTCCGTCCTTGCCAGTTATTATTCCATACCGCTTATGGAAGCAAGCCTTGCGGCTTTAGACCCGCTGAAAGGAGCGGTGTTTGTATTCAATTTTATCAAATGGAGCATGATCATTTTGGCTGGGGTGTCCGCGGCGGCAAGCGTGTTTCTGATACAGAATGTGGCGGACGCTTCCGCACCGGCAGGCGGCAGCATATCCGGCGGAGATATGCCCGAAAACAATGCACTGGCCGCTAAAACTGACTGGCCGGTGATTCTCCGGCTGATCGGCTTTGCATCGGTGTTTACCATTCTGAACGGGGTTATGGATATGCGAGCGCTACCGCTGTATACCGATAATGTAATATACTACCCTAATTATTTGATGGTTGCGGCAGTGGTTCCCGTTTTGGGATTTTTGGCAGGGCGCTCAATAAGCCTCTTCATCCGCCGGTTTCTGCTTCCGGCAATCATTTTGTCTATATTGTTCTCCTGTCTGCCTTTGTTTGAGGATTATCCGCAGATCAATGTGATTATGAGTACCCTGATTGCCATTGCCCATTATACGGCATGGGTGGTTTTTACCACCGCCATTGTGGAATTGTATGCCGGCGGATTTTGGTATTACGGAATAGCGACAGTGATTTTTTTCAGTGTTGTTTTTGCTTTCCTTGCCCCGATAATCGGTCCGTTTATGCCTAACGGTACGGAATACCGTGTACTGTTCATAGTAATAGCCACCGTGTTGTTTATGCTTCTGTCTTTCAGGTGGTTACTATTCCCCAAACAGCGGCCATCTATACCGGCGGAAAAGCAGCAAGAGCCGTTTCCTGAAACATCCAACCTGGAGGATATTTTCCGGGAGCACGAGCTTTCACAACGGGAAATTGAAGTTGCCAATTTACTGATAAAGGAAGGGCTTGGAAAACAAGAAATCGGAGATCATCTGAATATTGCCCCGGGGACTGCCAAGATTCACATCAGTAAAATTTATCAGAAATTCAAGGTTACTAACCGCGCTGAATTTATGGCGCTGTTTGTTAAGGGCGAGAAAATTTGACCTTGGAGTTGTAGTGAATTTTATTGTCCGGTATGCCCTGAAACGGCTCTGTTTACTTGTGCCGGTACTCCTTGTGGTATCGGCAGTGATCTTTTTTCTTATCCGCCTTACGCCTTCCGACCCCATCGGCTCTATAACGAGCGGTCGGAGGATCAGCGAACAGACGCGGGCATCCCTTACCGCCCAATACCATTTAGACAAGAGCCTTCCCCGTCAGTACGTTATCTGGATCAGTAACGCGGTAAGGGGAAACCTGGGGGATAGTTTCAGGCACCGGCAGCCTGTGGGCGCCCTCCTTGCGGCAAGGCTTCCAACCACGATTCAGCTTGTTTTGATGAGCGCGTTATTTGCGGTTTTTCTGGCAGTTCCCGCGGGGATTATGAGCGCCGTCAAAAGGAATACAGCCGTTGACCGTGTTATTTCGGCTTTTATGATCTTTTGCGTGTCTTCTCCGGTTTTTCTCAACGCTATTTTATTGATGTTGATTTTTGTTCTTAGGCTAAGGTGGTTTCCGGCGTTCGGGGCGGGACGCGGCTTTGCGGAAAATCTGTATTATTTATGCCTGCCCGCTTTTGCCCTGAGCCTTAACATGGTCGCCCTCATAGGACGTATAATCCGTGACCGCATGATTGTGGAATTCAAATCCAATTACGCTCTGGCGCTTTCCGCCAAGGGAACGCCTTTCCGCCGTATCGTAATCACCCATTGTTTTAAAAATACATTGATTCCTGTTATCACCGTTGGAGGGGTACAAATCGGCGCAATGGTTATAGGAGCGGTACTGGTGGAAAATGTTTTTGCCCTGGGCGGAATAGGGGCGCTGCTCATTGAAGGGATTCAGGCGTCAGACTATCCCGTTGTGCAGAGCATCATGCTGTTTCTTGTGGCGTTGTTTCTTGTTCTCAATTTGATAGTGGACATGACCTACTCTATCATTGATCCACGGATCCGGGCTGCCGGAAACGCCGGCAGGGCTTGAGGAGCAGGCCATGAATAAACATCGATCATTGCTGCCCAAAGGTTTTTTTTCCAACAGCGCGGGAAAAACCGAAGGGACCTTTTTTACACTGCCGTTTTTAATTTCGGGAATTCTTCTTTTCCTTATTATTTTGTGCTGCATACTTGCCCCGGTTTTGGCCCCTTACGGCGAGTCCGAACAGGACTTGTCCGCTTCTCTTGCGCCGCCGTCGGCGGAACATATTTTGGGGGCGGATAAAATGGGGAGGGACCTTTTTTCACGTCTGCTCTACGGCGGCAGGGTAACGCTGATCTCCGCACTGGGAGTGGTCATTCTTTCAGTGATCATAGGCGCTCCATTGGGGCTTTTCTCCGGATTTTACGGCGGAAAATTCGATTCTATTGTGGGCCGTTTTTGCGACGTGCTGCTTTCTTTTCCTTCATTGCTTTTGGCGTTTCTTTTTGTAACCGCGCTGGGGCGTGGTATTACAAGCGCGATTGTCGCTCTGGGAATTATTTATGTGCCGATGATTACCCGATTAGTCAGGTCTCTCACTCTTGTCGAAAAAAATAAAACCTATGTGGAGGCCGCCGAGTCGATTGGTTTTTCCCGCCCCTACATCCTGTTCCGCCACATTTTGCCCAACTGCGTGTATACCATGCTGGTACAACTGACTCTGGATTTGGCTTACGCGATTCTCGATCTCGCCGCGTTAAGCTTTATCGGCCTGGGGGTAAGCCCGCCTACTGCTGACTGGGGCGCCATGCTGCAGGAAGGCAGAAATTTTTTGCTTATGAGCCCGCTTCTGGCCCTCGCGCCGGGGGCCGCCATTGTGGTGACGGTAATAAGCCTCAATATTTTTAGCGACTGCATAACCCAATACATTGATCCCCAGAGCAGGATTCTTCCTTCTTTTAATGAAATTGAAAAACGCAGGGGGCATAGTTAATGGAAACTGAATGTCTTTCCATTGATAACCTCTCCTGCGATTTCCTGACCGTTGAAGGAATCGTGTATGCCCTCAGCAGGGTGAATCTGCAATTAAAACGCGGGGAAATTCACGGCCTTGTCGGGGAGTCCGGCTGCGGAAAGAGTGTGACCTCCCGTGCGGTTCTCGGCCTCGTGGACAGAAAACATACCCGGCTGGGAGGGGTTGTCTGGTTTGACGGCAAAAATCTTTTGACTCTGCCGGAAGAAGAAATACGCTCTATCCGCGGGAAACGTATTTCCATGATTTTTCAGGACCCCCTTAATTCCCTTTCGCCGCTGGAAACCGTCGGCAGTCAGATCGAGGAGGCTATGGCCAATCATCTGGATTTGAAACAGCCGGAACTTCGCCGCCGTACCGCTTCGCTTTTGGAAAAAGTGGGTCTTCACCCTGATACAGGCCGGCAGTATCCTTTTGAATTGTCAGGAGGTATGCAGCAACGGGTTATGATCGCCCAGGCAATTAGTTGTAATCCTGAACTGCTTATTGCCGATGAACCTACTACGGCCCTTGACCTTACCATTCAGGCGCAAGTGTTGAGCCTTATAAAAAATTTGCAAAAAGAACTTTCCCTCACGGTTCTGCTTATAACGCATAACTTCGCCCTGGTTACGGAAAACTGCGACAGGGCATCGGTAATGTACGCGGGACGTATAGTCGAAACCGCCCCTGTCAGGAGCCTTATCGAGTCCGCCGCTCATCCTTACACCCGCGCGCTGATCAACTGCATACCCCGTTCAAATACTGCCGAAGGAAACCGCCGGGCAAAACTTCCGGTAATTTTCGGTTCCCCTCCCAGGCTCTACGCTCCTCCGGAGGGTTGTCCTTTTGCCCCCCGCTGCCCCAAGGCCGACGAGGCTTGCGCCAAGAAGCCCGCGGTTACGGAACTCGGCGAAGGAAGATCGGTGTGCTGCCACTACCCAGGAGATACATAATGTTGGAAGTTCGGGACTTAAAAAAATATTTTGCGTTAAGCGGCGGGCGGCGGATTCGGGCTGTAGACGGCGTATCATTGCGGGTACAGGAAAATGAAATACTTGGCATTGTCGGAGAATCCGGCTGCGGCAAGTCTACGCTGGGCAGGCTTATCCTGCGCCTGATTGAGCCGGACGCGGGGCAGGTGTATTTCGGCGGCGAAGAAATCACCTGTTTAAGCCGGAGCGTCTTACGGCCCAAACGCAGGACAATGCAGATGGTTTTTCAGAATCCTTTTTCATCTTTTAACCCTAAGATTCGCATCGGTGCCGCGCTTATGGAAGTATGCCGCTATTATGGCATGAGTATCCCCGAAGGCCGTGAAAGAATAGAACGCCTGTTACGTGATATTGGACTGTCGTCCGATTTGCTTAACCGCTGGCCGGGGGAACTTTCGGGAGGGCAGCTTCAGCGCCTTGCCATCGCCAGAGCGATCATTGCCGAACCTTCTCTTCTGATAGCCGATGAACCCCTGTCCGCACTGGACGTATCGGTTCAGGCGCAACTCCTTAATCTGCTTGATGATCTCCGTGCCAGCCGTTCCATGGCGATGATTTTTATTTCCCATGACATGACAGTAGTTGAATACTTCTGCGGCAGGGTTGCCGTTATGTATCTGGGCGTAATAATGGAACTGATTACGGCGGCGGAATTGTCCCGTAACGCGCTGCATCCCTATACCCGTTCCCTCAGGGCAAGCGCGCCGCGGCTTGATGTTTTTAAGGACTCCGTCGAAGAAAGCGCAACGCCGATACACGGAGAAACGCCGAACCCCCATGTTCTGATTAAAGGCTGTCCTTTTGCTCCCCGCTGCCCACAGGCACAGCCTTTCTGTACTGATGCCTTGCCGGAACTACGTGAAGCCTCACCCGGACATTGGGTGCGGTGTTCTCTTTTCTAATCCAATGGCTGGGAATATTTCACACAAAGACGCAAAGGAAGAGAAGGAAGAGAAGAACACAAAGGGAATGAAGGGATTGCTGTAAACAGTCAAGGTGCGGACTTCACGATAAGATAACGTACATCCCCCTTTCCCCTTCTTTGTAATCTTTTAACCTTTGTGCTTTGTGAGAGCCTTTTGGGTTATTGATCATTTTTCTAAAAGAATGTAATGTATAATAATTACCAAAATTAAGGAGGGTATCTATAATGAAGAAATTGGTTTTTATCGCCATAACGCTGGTGTTTGCTATCAGCTTGAGTTTTGTCGGATGTTCCCGGTCAGGATCATCCAAAGGCGTTACTTTTACCGTGGCCCTGAGCGAGGATATCAGGGCGGTGGATGCGGGAGTGGCCTGGAACTATGTTACCAATCAGGTAACCAACCAGATCACCGAAGGGCTGGTAACCCTTGATGCCAATAACAACATTGTTCCGGAACTGGCTAAAAGCTGGCGGCAGCCTGACGAATTAACCTATGTCTATGATGTCAGGGATGATATTGTTTTCTCCGACAAAAGCAAAATGACCATGGATGACGTACTGTTTTCTTTTGAAAGGGCGAAAGACCCCGACGGCGGAACCTACTTTTCCGATTTCTTTAGTGACGTGGAGAGTTTTTCCGTTAACGGCTGGCAGTTCACTATCAAGCTAAGTCAGCCCTCGGCGGTGTTCAAGTATGTTCCCGCAATCGGCGCCGGACGGATAATCAGCAAGGCATATTACCAAAAGCACGCCGATGATTTTGGAACTGCCGCCGGAGGCATTGTCGCTACCGGTCCTTTTGTTTACCAGAAATGGACCAGCGGCCAGGAAATAGTGTTAAAGAAAAATACCAACTACTGGAACAAGGAAAAGCTGGCCGCCAATATTGTTGACACTCTGGTTTTCAAAATAATTCCGGAAGACACCACACGGGTAATCGCGCTCCAAACCGGAAACGTTGATTTTTGCGCCAATCTGCCCCAGGATATGCTGGATCAACTCAGTTCTTATCAGAACCTGAACCTTACCAGCGTGGACTCCTACAGCCTCACCTACGTGGCCCTTAATACACAGCGCCCTCCCATGAGCGATGTCAATGTGCGCAAAGCCATTTCACGGGCAATGGACATTCCCGAATTCCAGAAACGCATCATCAGGGGCGCCGGATCAGCGGGAACCATTCTGCCTTTCGGACAGGCCCTCTACGGCGAGAACGCCGCCAAATGGCAGCAGTATCTGAGCGCCGCCCAGGGCTATACGTACGATTTAGCAGCCGCACGGCAGCATCTTGCCGGATCAGCGTATCCCAACGGTTTTAGCTGCGATCTTATTGTAAGCGAAAATTCCCTGGCCAATCAGAGGGCGCTGTACATTCAGGAATCCCTCAAGGCGCTTAACATCAACGTGAATATCAGGAGAATGTCCGGCGATGAACAGGACACCTACCAGATGGGCGGCGTTCTTGATGCCGACGGCAAACGGGACTACGATATGCTCATTGGCGGATGGGAAGCGGATTATCCTGACCTTAACGGCAACATTGAGATCATGTACGCCGAAAGTCAGGCCGGTGAGGACGGCTACAATGCCGCGGCTTACATCAATCCTGCGGTTGACGCCATGATTGAGTCCCAGAGAACTACTACGGATCCTGCCATGCGCTTCGAGATTCAGTCCCGGATGATGGATACGGTAGTGGACGATGTTCCCTATATAGTGTTTGATTATACTTTCCGGCAGAGCGTTTTGAACAAAAAATATACCGGCCTTGCCGTTTCTCCTTCGTGGCTCTGGGTGCTCCCCGTGCAGAATGTCCGCGCTGCGAATTGATGAAGAAAATAATAACCACGGAGTAACACGGAGTTTGGAAAACACGGAGAGGGAGAAATAGTGGAAGATAAGAGGACAGAGCGAAGAAATACGGAGTTTATAAGACGATTTTTGCTTTTTCTCTATGAAACTCCGCGTGTTAACTCCGTGTACTCCGTGGTGAATTTTGGAGGATTGTATTATTCAGCGATTCCTTAGTTCCTTTTGAAGAAAGCCGTAAAAGCCCGGTGCGCCATGTATATGTCGGCTTTTGCGGCTCCTTCAAAAGGAGAATGCATTGAAAGGAGGGGCACGCCCAGATCAATAGAGGGAACATCAAGGCTGGTGAAAAACCGCGACAATGTCCCGCTTGATCCGGCATCGACTTTTCCCCCTTCTCCGGTCTGCCAGAGTATGTCAGCTTCGTCCAGAATTTTTATAAGGGCCGCAACAGTTTGGGCATCAGCGTCATTCGTGTTTTCTTTCCCCCTTTGTCCCCAATAGCGGAAAAGTATCACGCCGTGGTTTAGTTTTGCATCTCCATACTTGTCAAAGGCTTCTTTATAAAGCGGATACCAGGAGGCATTAACATCCGCGGAAACGCAGAACGAATTTGAAAAGACTTCGCGCGCGTTTGCGGACTCTCCCGCAGCTTCAGCCAGTTCATTGATAAAGTTGGGGAAAAAAGCCGACTGCATTCCGCTAATCCCCAGGGAGCCGGTTTCTTCCTTGTCAGCAAGAACCAGACACGCGGCATATTCCGGTTCCTTTACGGAAAGGAACGCGGTAAGGCCGGGGTAAGCGCATACCTTATCGTCCTGACCGTATGCTCCTACCATGCTCCTGTCGAGTCCAAGCTCCGAAGCGGAAAATGCCGGAACCACGGAAAGCTCCGCAGATACAAGGTCTTTTTCGGTAATTCCGTATTTTTCGTAGAGGAGGCGGAGTATGTTGAGTTTCACCGCCCCCGTTCCGCTTTCGCCCGGCGCGGCATTAAGGCCGGCAAGAACATCAAGATTTTCCGCCGGAACCGCGTCCTTCACAGGTTTCTTCATTTGTTCTTCCGCCAGATGGGGAAGGAGATCGGCGATAAAAAAACGGGGATCATCAGGTTTCTCACCGATTTGTATGGCAAGCTCCCGCCCGTCTTCACGTACAATAAAACCGTGAAGGGCAAGGGGAATACCAGTCCACTGATAAGGTTTAACGTTTCCGTAATAATGGGTGTCAAAAAAAGCCATACCGGAATCTTCATAGAGGGGCTGCATTTTTAGATCCAGCCGCGGGGAGTCAATATGAGAAGCGACAATGGAAAGACCAGATGCAAAACTTTTCTTTCCGATGGTACAGAAAACCACGGCCTTTCCCCGGCGGCTGAAATAGACTTTATCGCCGCTCTTTATTTTCATGCCTTTTTTCCAGGGGATAAAACCTTCTTTCTCCGCCAGGGCCACGGCGGCGCTTACCGCTTCCCTTTCAGTTTTCGCGGTATTGAGAAAAGAGATATAGGCCTTGCAATACTCATCCGCCGCTTTGATATCCTCACGCCCCATAAAAACAGAAGCGTCTTTCCGTGGAAAAAGAAGTTTGTCTTTTATGTCGGAATCCATAATGTTTACCTCATGTTATGATTAGCGGAAGCTCTAAAAAACCGGTTGTTTTTAGAGGTTCCCTTAACTTGTTCAAGAACCAACCGGATTCTTGAACAAGTCTATTATATCAAAAACGTTTCTGAAAGTATCAGGGAAGAAACCGCACGGAAATCAACTCTTGCTTTTTACCACCCGCCTCCTGAAAGCAGGCAAACCACACGAATTTTTTTCTTTGTTCGTGAAGGTTCGTGCGGTTCGCCTGCCTGCGCAGGCAGGTGGTTATTTTTACCAGGAACCTTCACGACAGGGGTAGAGCATCCGAACATTTGCAGGGGTATTTACAAAACTACCGGCTTTTATTCACCAGTGTCGACACAGGGACTATCTCATATCCTTTGCGTATCAATGCGTTAATAAGGACTTCCAGGCTGTTAAAAAGATAATCCGGCCTGTCCCTTTCCAGAGATCCCAGCCGTATGGGGATAATTGAGCCGCCTTTCACTTCCGCCGCAATGGCATCGATCATATCCGCGGCAAAACGTTGTTCCATTCCCAGCCGCCGGGCGTCAGATGAACTGAGCCAGTCTTTGCTGTCAATGTTCCGGCCAATGGTGCGGTAACCGGCAGTGGCGGCGGCGGCGGCAATATCTGGGGTAATCATATAGTATGGGGGGTGCCAGAGGAGGGACAGTTCCTTCCCCGTGGTCTTAAAGAATTCATCTTCATTCCGGGCCAGCCCGCGGGTAATAAAAGTATTATCTATTTTGTAGCGGGAATCGGAAAGATCAAGCGGAGCATAGAACATTGATCCGGCTTCATGGCCCAAAGAGGCAATGTCTCTGGCCGATTGCGGATAGCGGCGTATAAATTCACCGTTAAAAAAGAAGGTTACTTTTAGTCCAAAATGATCCAGTGTTTCCAGCACTGTCCGGAGGCCGTCCGCATCGTCATACAAATCAAAACACAGGGCAATCTCCGGGGAGCCCTGCCTGCCATTGGTAAAAACATAGTCTCCGGCGGACGGAAGCAGAACGGAATTCCGTTTGTCGATTATAACGGAGTATTTTTCCGGTTCAAAGGGATCAAAAAGAGAGAACGTTCCCACTCCGACGGTATTCCGCACCATGGGGACATTTTCCCAAAAGCCGCGGGAGTTTTCCAGATACACCCGGTAATCGGCGGAAGCGATCTTTGCCTCCCGCTTTAAGGGAATACGGGTTAATATCCAGGGGGAATTGCCGCCGGTAATATACCAGTCATTTCCCCCATTCCCTGTAGAGGCTACAATGCGCCGTGAACCTGCCGGCAAGGAGCCGGAAGGGGCCTGTGCATCCTCAAAACCGCCCCAGACAATTGAAGAAAGACAAAGTAATTTGCGTTCTCTCGGCGTAGTGCCGGACGGCACATTACCGGACAAGACCAGCCGTTCGATCCGTTCTTTCCCGCCTATGACAAGTTCATTGTTATTCATCCATATACAGGACTGCACCGGAAATGAATCCAGGCCGGACTGGAGCGTCCAGGACTGGTAGTCATAGAGGTACAGCCCTGTTTCTCCCCAAAGGACAGCCTTTTCTCCATTGGGGGAAAGCCGGCATTGAATTTCCGGGGGTCTTCCTATGGCCTCAAAACTTTTTACCCCTGAGCGGGTATTAAGCCTGTAGGCAAACTTACTATTATTGGATTCTTCGATTAAAACGGTGATAATTCCCCTGTCAGACCATACTACATTGATCCGAACACCGGGCCGGGCGCTTACCACATAGGGAAGGACCGTGTAACCGGTTCCGGCATCCTCATTCATTCCCAAAGAACAATAGATAAGGTTCCGCCCCCCTTTGCAGAGGATCATGGAAAGATTATCCGGCGCAATCCAGAAACTGTCAAAGTTCGGATCAAACTCAAAGGGCGTTTTTCCGACTACCTGCCCAAAGTCAAAAAATCCTGAATAAATGGCACGTGCAAAAAGTTCAGCGCCATAGGTACGGTGTACGTTAGAGCCCCGCATATAAAAAATATTCCCCGCGTTTCCCCAGCGGAAAGAATTAAGCGCCCCATCCCCAATGATCCGGTATTGCTCGTCCGGCGGAGCAGACTGGGCGATAACAGAATAAAAATAAAGCCGCCCATCTTTGGAATACATAAAACCACGGGAATCCGGACTCCACAGGGCGGGGAAAAAAGTGCCGGACGAATTACCGGACAGATTTCCGGGTAATTTGCCGGGTATATTACCGGGACGTTCTACGCCGGAAGAAACTTTTACCGCATTCCCCGATGTTCCGTTAAGCAGCATAAGGTTTCCCCTGGCATAGGTTGTAGGTTCTACATAGAGAAGCCATTTACCGTCCGGAGAAACTACGGTACTTTCCGCCCTGCCTCCAATCTCAAACCCGCCTCTAAACATAGGAAAACCCGGAAAAGACTGGGGAAGCCCTCCCTCTACGGAAAGGCGCTGGCAGCCAAACGCATTTTGAATAAGAAGGTACTTGCCCCCCTCTACCAATTCCATTTTTTCAGGAAAAGCGCTTAACGGCCTTACCGTTCGATCCGGCAGATGGGTATGGAGCAAAACACTCTGCTTCTGCCCTTTCCCGCCTGAGGATTCAGCGATAAAAAGAAGCCGGTTATCATCTGAAATATCCAGGCCTGAAAACCGGATTCCCCCCCAACAGGGAGAGAGAATCAGCAGAAAAAGAAAAAAGGCCGCTTTATTCCGCCTGAAATTCATCATTATTCCTGAATTGCTTCCGCCTGGCAGGCCGCCAGAAAGATCGCTTGAATTTCACCAAGCTCTTTTTCCAGGGTGTTTAAAATTTCTTCCAATTTATGAATGCGCCGGAGGGAACCTTGCTGCCTGGTGCCCTGGAGGCGTTCACAGACATCGTCCAAAAGGCTTTGAAAAGAAGGTTTCCCGCCGGAAAGAATAACCCTCTGAATACCGGGAATTTCTCCGGCAGAGCCGGCTTGATTAAGTAATTTCACCATACTTCCCGTACATTTCGACTGGCTTCATCTGATTGATCCGGTTTTGCTGGATTTAATACTTCCTGAAGAAAAAGCAGCGCCGTCAGTAACAGTAAAAGCCCTGATAAAAGTAACCACCGCAAAAAAGGCGATTAGGATTAATACAAGTTTGCGCACGGTTCCTCCAATCCGTTTTTAGTTTATCTTCATTTGTTAACAACATCAAGGGGGTTTATGGCCCTCTTGTTTTTATAAACAGAAAAATGCAGGTGGGGGCCGGTACTTCGTCCTGAATTGCCTGATCGTGCAATAACAGAGCCCTGACTGACGTAAGCGCCGGTTTTAACCAGAATTCTGTTTAAATGGGCATACATGGTTTGATAATCATCGGAATGGGAGATAATAAGAAAATTCCCGTATACCGCATTGAACCCCGTTGCGGATACTTTGCCGTCTGCGGAAGCCTTTACCGGCGTTCCCATGGGGACGGAAATATCCTGCCCCGCGTGAAAACTCCGGGCTCTTGTAAAGGGATCATCCCGCCAGCCAAAGGGCGAACTGCGCTTGCCGGCAAGAGGCCAGATAAAGAAAGTTCCCAAAGCCTGTCGGAGGGCGGTTTTGTCCATTTTTGCGCCGGGGATAAAAAGCACCGTACCGGCTCTGATTTCTTCGCTCTGTATGTCGTTGGCGTCAAGGATCGCCTCCAAAGGCACTTTCTGGGCGGAGGCGATTCCGCCATAGCTGTCTCCGCTTTTTACCGTATAGGGGATTCCGTCCATATTGGGGATGCGTATACGCTGGCCCGCTTTAAGCTGCCGGACATTACTAAGGTTATTGGACGCGATAATCGCATCCAGGGAAAGACCAAAACGCCGGGCAATGCCTTCTACCGAATCGCCGTACTTGACCGAATAACTCTGCCAGGCAAATACTTCCGTTAAATCCAGGGGAATTTCATCCCCCAGGTTTGACAAATCGACGGAAACCCCGCGGACAGGATTTTCCTGAATCAGGGAATCTTCAGGGGGAGGGTCGGGTTCGGGTATATAATTAACAAAAGCCAAGCCCCCTGCGGTAAGGCAGAGAAATACGACTGTAACGAGCTTTTTCCGGGCATAAAGCGCGTCCGCCACGGCGACAAAAACGCTCTTCCGGCGCTGCCCAGATTGCTCATTTTTATTAAGTTCCGGCACATAACGTTCCGGTATATGCCGTTCCGGTACGTGCCGTTCCATCCGAATATATTCCGGCACATAACGTTCCTGCAGAATATGTTCAGGTACGGAACGGGTAAAGGACAGGCCGTTGTCCTTATTGGAACCGCGTGTTTTTTCAAAATGCGGTTTTTTTTCCCGTTTTTGAAGATGCTGATCGGCAATAAAAGAATTATCCTGGAGAACCGGAGGGTACAATACGGTAGAAAGCAAAGACAGCCCGGAACGGCGGGCTATTTGCTGGGCTGCGATAATATCCTTCATTGGAGAATAACCTTCATTATTGTCATTTATCGACATAATTACCGTTAATCATTATACTGTTCCAAATATGGAACAGAAAAACCAAAAGACGCTGTTTAGGTCAATCATCCTTGCTTTTATCTGCGCCATGGTTATAAAACTGTTTCTGTTTGATTTGATGATTATCCAGGGGCGATCGATGCTTCCCACCCTGAAACCCGGTTCTCTTTTGGTGGTAAATAAAGCGGCCTACGGATTCCGCCTTCCCGGTTTGGGTTTGTACCTGGTACGCTGGGCCATGCCCCAGCCCGGCGATGTTGTAGTGTTTTATACGCCCCTGGGGGAAAAGGCGGTAAAACGTTGTTCCTATGTAAGTAATGAGGGAGGGGGGGAGTTTTTTGCCCTGGGGGATAACGATCTTGAATCCTTCGATTCCCGGTCCTACGGCCTTATATCAATGGATCATGTTTTGGGAAGGGTAGCAGGTGAATAATTCCAATGAGACACATCAATTAAAACGGCGTTTTTTTCTTGTTACCGTTCTTTTGGGAGCGGCGGCCTTTTATATTCTGATCCGTTATTTTGCATTGATGATCAATCCTCCCGGCCCGGATTTTCTTGCTCCCCCAAAAGCGGAAGCGGAACGGGGTTCTATTCTGGACAGATACGGGCGAACCCTTGCCCTACAGACAAGAATGGGAAACGTCCGCGTCTGGCGGCCCAACATAGAAAACCTGGATGCTCTTGCCTTACAGCTTTCCCCGCTGCTGGAAATTCCCGCCGCGGAGATCAAAAGAGCCATTGAAAACTCATCCGGCGATTTCCTCTACCTGAAAAAGCAGGTGGATTTGCCCGTGGTGCAACAAATTCAGTCCCTCTGTTCCCAGGGGAAACTTAACGGGATCAGCATAGAAAATGTTTTTGGGAGGATCTATCCGGAAAAAAACCTTGCCGCCCAGATCATTGGTTTTACCGGGAGCGACAATACCGGTCTTGCCGGAATAGAATATTCCTTTGATGCGGAACTTGTACCCAAAGACGGCAAAAACGGGAACCAGATAGTACTGACTATTGACACCAACGTTCAGTATATTCTGGAAGACATAGCTGGCCGTTCCATGGAACAAAACAAAGCGGAAGCGGTAATGCTGTTGGCTATGGATCCCCGGACGGGAGACATTCTGGGATCGGCAAGCCTCCCCAACTTTGATCCTAACAATATTAACGCTTCTAACGAGACTTCCCGCATGGACAGGCCGGCAATCTGGGCCTATGAACCGGGATCAACCTTTAAGGTTTTCTCTATAGCCGCCCTGCTGGATGCCCATGCCATTGCGCCGGACACGGTCTTTGTCTGCAACGGCAGCTACACCAGGGGGAACCAGAAACCCATTAAATGTATGGGCATTCACGGCCCGGTTAATGCAGAGAACATTATTGTTTTTTCCTGCAATGCCGGGGCGGCATACGCTTCCGAATATATGAGGCCCGCCGCCTTTGCCCGCACCCTGGAGGAATTCGGTTTTGGCGGGAAAACCGGCGCGGGCGTTCCCGGAGAAACGGCGGGAATTTTCCGGCCTGCCAGCCAATGGTCGGAACGTTCCCGGCCTACCATCGCTATGGGGCAGGAAATCAGCGTCTCCGCCCTTCAAATGCTTCAGGCGGCTACGGCGGTGGCCAACGACGGAATTCTTGTGCCGCCCCGGATCGTATCCCGAATTGTATCAGATGACGGCAAAATTGTCCGGGAATACCGGGCAGCCCAGTCCCGGCGTATCCTGAGCGAAGAAACTGCCCGGAATATGCGCGCATATATGGAAGCAGGTACGGAAGATTTGGGAATTGGCCGCTTTGCCAGGGTTAAGGACATAGCTTTGGGAGTAAAAACCGGCACTGCTCAGGTTTATGACAGCACTACCGGAACCTATTCAGAAACCAATTACATCGCCAGTTGTCTGGCCCTGCTGCCCGCAGAGGCTCCTTCCCTGATTTTGTATATGGTACTGGTAAGGCCCATGGGCAGTTATTATTTTGGAAGCCGTACCGCCGCTCCGGCAATACGGGAAACCGCAGAAGCCCTGATCGATTATTTAGGCATACCCCGCGGCAGAAACCCCCAGATAAGTCATCCCGGAGAACTAACAATTCCCATAGATGAGCCTCTTACCATCGGAAACACAATACCGGACTTCACGGGCCGGAGCAAGCGGAGCCTGATTCCCCTCCTCCTAAGGGATGACCTGAAGCTGCAGATTCGGGGCGAAGGCTGGGTAGTACGGCAAAATCCGTCCCCCGGAACCCCCTTTCAGCGGGGTATGACGATCATTCTGGAACTGGAATGAACCAGCCCGATACTGTCGAAACACCGGCAGCCCCCTTTTGGGACCAGAACCTCGCCCTGCTCCGCACCCGCTATCCCGGCCTGGCGGAAGAACTGATTTCCAATCACAATATGAACCACGGAGATAACCCGCATGGTGTCAGGCACCAATTTTGCCCGGAGCAGACCCCGGCGAGGGAGCCCACTTTGGTTTACCGGGAAAAACCGGATTCGCCGGGCGTGCTGATCCATTCCCGGCATGATCCTGTCCGGGAAGGACAACGCGTGGCGGAGGCCGCGCTGGCAGGACCGGAAAATGCGGCGATCATCGTGTTGGGGTTTGGCCTGGGCTATGCCGCGGAAGCGCTGGCAAAAAGCGGGCGTACCCTGATTATCGTGGAACGGCGCAAAGAACTGTTCCGGCTTGCCCTGGAACTGCGGAATCTGGAAGCGTTGCTTTCACCGGGAAAGGCGGTGTTTGTTATTGGATCAAACAGCGTTACCGGCGCACTGGCGCTGCTTGAACAATCCGTTCTGGCCGGAAGCAAACTTCAGATCGTCA
Organism: Spirochaetaceae bacterium; assembly: GCA_031283025.1. Classification (GTDB taxonomy): domain Bacteria; phylum Spirochaetota; class Spirochaetia; order Treponematales; family Breznakiellaceae; genus WRIV01. The sequence goes on from JAITCP010000015.1 coordinate 21,691, forward strand.
AAAACCGGGCCCTCCTGGCCCTGACGGCGGAAGATGAGGTCTGGTATGCCGAAACGGAAAGGCAGATCAATACCTGGGCTTCCAAAGACGAAATTAACGCGGCAACATTGCGGCGCTTTGGCAAGCGGTGGACGCGGAATCTGGCGGCCAATCTGGCGGGGGTGCTGCACTTTCCCGGCGTTAAAAATCTGGAAAATGTATTTGCACAAACAGGTATCCCCGTATTCCTTGCCGCTGCAGGCCCGTCCATTACCGCTGCGGGGCCGTTACTGGCGGAAATTCAGAGCCGTTGCGTTACCGTAGCGGTGGATACTTCCCTTCGGTTTTTTCTTGAACGGGGCATAGAACCGGATTTTGTTGTTTCCGTGGATCCCCAGTACTGGAATGTCCGGCACCTCCACCGGGCCGCCGCTCCCAATACCACCCTTATCGCTGAATCGGCGGTATATTCAAGCCTGCTAAAACCGTTTTTGCAAAACAGCGCGGGGGAGGGAAACTCGCAGGGAGCGCCCTTTATAAATATGCCCCCTGAGCGGGTGCCCTCTATGAAAGGAGCCTTTGAACGGATGCCCTTTAAGCGGGTGTTTTTTTGCCAGTCACTTTTCCCCTTGGGCCGCTTTATTGAAGACCGTACCGATCCCAAGGGCGTTCTGGGCGCAGGCGGGTCGGTGGCAACCACCGCATGGGACTTTGCCCGCCTTCTGGGGCCGCAGGCGATATGGACGGCCGGGTTGGATTTAGCCTTTCCCGGGCGGCAAACCCACTTTAAGGGCGCTCTTTTTGAAGAAAACGCCCACGCGGTATCAAAGCGCCTATGCCCGGCGGAAACTCTTTCCGTACAGGCGCTGGAAAGCGGCGTCCCCTTTTACGGGCTTTCCGCCGGGGGCGGCAAAGTTTTGACGGACAGGCGGCTTTCACTCTATGCCGCCTGGTTTGAAAACCGCTTTAGGAATACGGGTTCTGGCAGAGCTTTTTCAGACGGCACGGCGGATTCCGGCATAGCCAATTACAGCCTTTCCCCCCAGGGGCTGGCCATTCCGGGGCTTGCCGTTGCCGAAACGGAGAAACTCCTCGCCCTGCCCCCCCGCCGGGACGAGATCGCCCAAATCCTGGAAACAGTCTACCGCCGCATAGAGGACGATTTTTACGGAAACGAAGCGGCGGAAAACCGGAAAACCAGCTATATACAAGCCCTGGAAAGTCTTGTCCGGGGCCTGGAAGTAATCCGGGAAAACGCTGTGGAGGCTGCTTCCATTACAAAAGTAGCTTTAGCCGCTGCAAATGCGGACGCAAATTCCACGGTGAACTGTAGTGCTGCGGCCCGGCAAGGAGCGAAAACGGAAAAAATCCTTCAAAAATTGGACAGAATTAACGCCTTTATCGCAGAAAGTCCGGTAAAGGATGCCGCAGGTTTTCTCTTTCCCCCCGCTTCCGAACTGGAAAAGGAACTGGTTGAAACAGAGCCTCTCAGGCGGCACCTGGAATTCTCCCTCCGCTTTTACCGTTCCCTTGAGGAATCAACGGAATTTACCCTTCGATTGTTAAAAAGGCGGTAAAAATGTTACAGAGAAGGGAAAAATAGGGGGTTAGCCCTGAAAATCTAAAAAAAAATGAAAAAAATGAAAAAAACTTGACAAAAGTCTTGTTTATTATCATTATTAGAACGTAGATGTTCTTAGCCCCTTTTGGGGCTTGTAAAACTTACAAAGAGAAAGTAAATGAATTTTGCAGAGTTAAATAGAATGAGTGATCAGGAAGCGTTGAAGCGTTTCAATAGCATACCGGCTCCTTCTTATCCGGAATCTATCAATACCGATCCCGATAGAATAGAAGACATACTCAGTGATTTCAATGCAAGAAAAACTTCCCAAGAAGACAGGGAAACATTACGGGCTGATCTGATTCGGGTTAAGGGGTATTCTCCCGCTCCTGCTAACATATAGTTTTTTATACAATTAAGGCAGTCCCAAAGTCTGGCATTTTGGAACCACCTCAATTAAGAGAGATTAACTGGCCTAAAGGCTTGAAAAAATAAATGGGGTCTTGCTGCTATGGAGAATGGTCAACGGGCTGCTTTGTTAGAGCATATTGATCAGTTATTGAGAGAGAAGAAAATTAACGATGCGGATATTAAATGTATCGTTAAACAGGCGCTGGATGAAAAGCATCTTGCTCCCTTTTCAGATTCTATATTTTTGAAATATAAGGCGCTTGTCGCAAGTACATCTATTAGTTGTTCCAATTCTTGGTCAAAAAGTCTTAATATTTCCTTCTCCGATCTCAAGGAAGCCTGCTCTGAAATCGAAACAGACCTCCGTATTATATTGGTCCGTAGAAAAGAACTTATCGGCAAGGACGAAAAAACCGGATCACCCCGCTTGGCTCGTGGAAAAATTGCCGGGGTAACGACTTTTCGTCTTGCCCGGGCGCACATTATTCATTTGAATCCCGATTGTGTCAGGTGCAATGATGACCGTATAATTAATGGGCAGTCACCCTGTCCTGTTATGAATTTCAACACCGAATTCGCTATATGCTGCGGCTTTGAATTCATTAAGAAAAAGTATTCTACTCTCCCAAAAGAGATTCGGGCTGAACTTGTTTATACCCTCACCAAACGTCATATGAATCAGGAAACGCTTGGAATTATTTTTGACGCCCTTCAATATATAGTCCGGTGAAAGAAAGCCAGAAAATATACCGCAAAACCCCATTTACAGCTTAAGGGAATCTCTAAAAACTTCAGTTTTTAGAGATTTACCGCTGAAAAACGCACGTTTCGCAGCCCAAAGGGCGAGAAACTGCAAAGGAACCTCTAAAAACAACCGGTTTTTAGAG
>JAITCP010000074.1 GCA_031283025.1 Spirochaetaceae bacterium
CGATGAAATTAAGCGCAATTACAAAAAGAACAGAACCGCGTGATTTTATAGATATAGCTTATCTGCTAAAAGAAATTTCTCTTAAAAAAATGTTTGAATTGTACAAAAAAAAATATGGAGCAATTAGCCCGCTGTATATGAAAAGGACATTATTGGTAAAAAGCAAAAAAATAAAAGATAATGAATGGTTAGCCGGTGATATAAAAATGTTAAGGCATGATATTGAACCGAAAGATGTACCCATGTTTATTGAACAGGCAATAGAAAAATATAATATAAACATTAATATTGGAAAACAGGCAGATTCAAATTTGTTACAAAAATTATGACAGGCCCTTTTGGGTTGATGTTAAACCACTAACCTTCACGAACAACGATAAGGTTTGACAGTAGAAGTTCGTGAAGGTTCATTAGAGTTGTTCGTTGATAAAAAAGGGAGCCGCTTGCGGCGGCCCCCGGTTTGTTTTGTTCGATTACACGGCGTCCTATTCGACCGTGACAGAGTCAATGACAAGCGGGTAGGATTTACATCTGATGTGTGCTGTACCGCCGTCGTTCCATGTTGTGCCGTTATTGCAAATGCGTACCGCGTCAAGAGTAAACGGCCCTTTACAATCATTTGCGTCGGCGCTTACGTCTGCGGCGGCAAGCAGATCGTTCAATGGCACTCTGATAGTGCCGCTGTTTTCAGCCCAGCCTGTTTCGTTGGTACTGTCCAGGGTAATGTATTTCTGGCCGACACCGCCGTGGTCAGGCGGGTTATGTCCGTTAAACTTTACTTTATCCGAGTTAGCGGCTTGAAAGTTAATCTGATGTTCTGTACTAGAACCCCCTGATTGGGAAGGTACGCAGGTATGTTCCGGTATGCTGAACTTAATAACAAGCTGTTTGCCAGCAAGCGTTGTTGTTGCCGGTATGGTAGGCTGGAACTTAAAGATAGCCGCGGCATCACTGTACATTGCATTATTAAATGTTATTTTATTCCCTTCAGCGGTAAGAAAACTTTCACCATAAACCACATCCAATAGCGGAGCGTCTGTTTTGGGGCTAAAGGTTACTGAATTTATCTTCATGGATTTTACTTTAACCCCATCCTCTGTAAAATCCACCCAATTTGCCTGAACTAATAATATTGTCGGAATTCCGCTTGCCGTATTGGGAACAATCCAAGATGTGGGTCCGTCTACGCTCATGCCGTCTTTAGTATGTTCACTATATGAAGTCCCGAAAGTATTGCTGTTTTCATCCCATTGCCCGGTTGCTTTAAGCAACTTAAATTGTGCCAAATTTTTTTTATCACCGGTGGGCGCTGTAGCTTTGGTTTCACCTGCCGTATCGGTATACAAGGTCGCGTCTACCGTAACCCTTGCATAGCCGGAAATGTCAGAAAGAGCTTCAATTTTTAGGTCTGACAGTTTAATTTCAATGCCCGGATAGTCTTCGGCGTTTGCGAATTCGTAAATATGGTCACTACCCTCCCCGGTAACCCCTTCCCCCGGCCCGCTTCCGGAAGGAGTCCCATCCCCCGGAGTATTACAAGCCCACAGGGCTAAACCGATTATCAGTAAAATAGGAATTATCTTTTTCATTCCAGTTTCCTCCATGATTATTCAATACTTACCTTAGTATACAATATAGTAATGATTTTGGTATAGAAAACGGCAAGAAATCGGAATTATAGATGAAGAGCCGGTAGGTGGATTCTCCTATAGCCGGAGGGCAATACCCCCAAAATTCATCCCGAAGATTACACGCCAAGAGCGCCCATTAAGTGGGCATTATATTGACACAAAGCAAAGATACATGTATCATAATATTTGGAATTATGGTGTATACAAGGAGCGGGTATGGCAGTCAAGGAACAGTATGCGATAAATGGTGATGAATTCATCATCAAAGATTACAATAATGCTAAGGCTTTTGCGAGTTTTCTGCCTGCCATAGCCGGTTTATGGGGCAAGCCCCTGTGGGTATACTATGTAAACAGGGGGCAGGGGATAGCCAATTTTGGCGTCAAGGATAAAGATGGCGCAATATTGGAATTTACTGCGGCAAATAAGGCCTGGCGCCTTACCTCTTCCCAGGGTTTTAGGACTTTTTACAAGATTAACGGGGCTTTTTACGAGCCTTTCCGCAATTCCCCGGGCTTGAAAGCGCAAAAAATCAGCCAAACCATGTATGTAAAGCCCCATTCGGTGCGGTTTGTTGATCGTAACGAGGGGGCGGGTATTGAGACAGAGGCGGCCATTTGTACCCTGCCCGGCGAGAATTTTCCCGCCTTGCTCCGGCGGCTTTCTATCAAAAATATATCAGATCATACGCTTAATATGGAATGTATTGACGGCCTGCCGATGCTTCATCCCTTTGGTACCCGTAACTGGATGTTAAAAAACCTGTCCCGTCTGGCCGAAGGCTGGTTCGCCGGGGTTAATTTTTCCGCAAAAGGCGTACCGTATTACAAATTGCCGGTGGAGGCCCTTGACAGGCCGGAAATTGTTCCGCTGCACGGCGCTCATTTTTATTGTGGCATCGTTAACGGCGCGCCGCCTGCTTACTGCATTGACCCGGACACGGTCTTTGGCGAACAGCGGGATTTTGCGTTTCCCGCGGTGTTTCTGGATACGGATTCGCCTTTTACACAGGGTTCTCTCTTTACGATTGATGCCAAATTCAGCGGTAAAAACAAAACCCCGTCGGCAATGGGGTATTTTTCCCTGAATCTGCCGCCAAATGCCCAGGCTGTGTACTATTCAATGGTCGGGCATTGTACCGATTATGCCAATGTTGACGGCGCGGCAGCTTTGCTTTCTCAAAACGGTTTTTTTGAAACCAAGGAAAAAGAAAATGAAGAACTGATAAACGGCATAACGTCCTGTGTGGCAACCGAATCCGCCTACGGGCAGTTCAATACCTACTGCAGGCAGAATTTTCTTGATAATGCCCTGCGGGGCGGCTTTCCCCTGAATATCGGAAATGACCGGACTGCCTATTACGCATATTCGCGGGTTCATGGCGATATGGAGCGCGAGTACAACAGCTTTCTTGTGCCGGATGAGTATTTTTCACAGGGAAACGGCAATTACCGTGATGTGAATCAGAACAGGCGCAGTGATATTTTCTTTAACCGCAGTATCGGGGACGGCAATATCCGGTTTTTTATGAACCTGATTCAGAGCGACGGTTTTAACCCGCTCAAGGTACTGGGTGTCCGTTTTGTGTTTGAATCCGAAGAAGACAGGCGGCTCTTTCTTGATGACTTTTCAAAGAACGCCCGGAATGGCAAAGAACATCCCGGCTTTGCGGAGCGCCTCGCCGCGTATACGCGGGAACCTTTAACCATAGGGGGCCTTTTTAATTTTATCGAGGACGGTAAAATTGTTCTTTCTGACCGGGAGGCCCTGCTTGCGTCGCTCCTGGCATACGCCAAAAAGACAGGCATGGCCGAACATGGCGAAGGGTACTGGTCGGATCATTGGCATTACAATACCGACTTAATCGAAAATTACCTGGCGGTTTTTCCCGACAAACTGGAAGAACTCCTTTTGACCCGGCACGATTATTGTTATTACGACGACTGTTACTTTGTGGAACCGCGCAGCGTCAAATACGTCCTGTTCCGGGGCAGTCCAAAGCAAATCCGCGCCGTGCGCAAAGACCCGGAAAAAGCGGCGCTCATCGCGTCGCGCAAGAATAACCCGAATGTAATGCGGACGGATTACGGCTCAGGGGAACCGTATTATACGAACCTCCTGTCCAAACTCTTGTGCCTTGTTGCCAACAAATACGCTTCGCTGGACCCGGAAGGACTTGGCGTTGAAATGGAATCCGACAAACCCAACTGGTGCGATGCCCTGAACGGGCTGCCTGGACTTTTTGGTTCCTCCGGAGCGGAATCCCTGGAACTGCTGCGCCTGGTTTCATTTTTAAAACGCAGCTTGTCCGATATTGCAAACAATTCGGGCGCTTCTCTTTCCGTGAAACTTGCCGTGGAAGCCGCCGCCTTGCTTTATAATTTGGCCCATATCAGCAAAACGGCATCGGGTGATTTTGATTTTTGGGACAAGACCCACACGGAAAAGGAAAATTTCCGTGAAAAAACGCGCCTGGGTTTTTCCGGTACGGAGGAAAACCTGACACTCAACGCTGTTCTGGACACGCTGTCCGTATTTGAGCAAAGGCTTCTGAATGGCAGGTCAAAACTTGAGGCTCTTGCCGTAAACGGCATTGTTCCAACCGCTTTTGCGTTCAGCCCCGACCGCTGCGCCGTTGACGAAACTGCCGAAAAAATGCTTTCTCCTGCGGCCAGGGCACGGGCCGTTTCCGCCGCTCATGCCACAGGCGATAACGCGGCGGCGTTGTCCGCCCTTGCGGAAGAAAAAGCGCCGCCGATTCGCATACAATCATTTATACGCAAAGACCTTCCCCTCTTTCTGGAAGGGCCGGTACATTACCTCAGGCTGTGTCCCGGCAAAGCCGCCGCGGAAAATTTCCATCGGAATATGCTGGAAAGCCCCCTCTACGATAAAAAGCTTAAGATGATAAAAGTTAACGCGCCGCTTTCCGGCGCGAGTCAGGACATAGGCCGGATCACGATCTTTACTTCGGGCTGGCTTGAAAACGAATCTATCTGGCTGCACATGGAATATAAATACCTTCTGGAACTGCTGCGGAACGGCCTTGCGGCGGAATTTTTTGGCATCGCAAAAACCGCTCTGGTTCCCTTTTTTGATCCCGCTGTATACGGGCGCAGTATTTTTGAAAATGCCTCGTTTATTGCCAGCTCCGCCCACCCGGAGGAGGCCATACACGGCCAGGGTTTTGTAGCGCGTCTTTCCGGCGCAACCGCAGAATTTGTTTCAATGTGGCTCGCTGTTACATCGGGCCTTACGCCGTTTTCCCTGGCAGAAGGCGGACTCTGTCTTGCGCTGCGGCCCCTGCTGCCTGCCGATTTTTTCACGTCCGGGGGCACGTTCACCTTTAATTTTCTGGGCGGCTGTACGGTTGTCTACCACAATGAATCACGCAAAGACACTTTTGGCCCGCAGGGCGCGGCGGTACAGTCATATCGCATGACATACACTGACGGCGTTGTTGAGGAAATTGCCGGTTCGCTTATAAAGGGCGGCAGCGCCCTTGCGGTGCGCGAAGGAAAAGTCCGGCGTATTGATGTAACGCTTGGTTGATTTAGAAGGATTTTTTATGATGTCAAAAAATATGTTTTTTTTGGTATTGTTGTGCGCGGGAGGTATTATTCTGTACGGATGTAAGCATCGGGCTCCGGTAGAAACGGCAAACGTTATTGATCCCCAAAGTGATTTTAACCGCAATTCCGAAAATTTCGGCATTGCGATGAACGGGGCGAATATTACAATTAATTGGGCGGCTGTTCCGCAGGCCGCATTGTATGAAATTTCACGCGGGGGGAGCCGTTTGGGGGCATATACCGCGCTGGGTGCAACGGAAAAAACCTCGTATACGGACACCGCGCCAAATAAGAATAAATACGAAAACTATTATAAAATCACGGCAAAAAACGGCAATGAAATAATTTCGGAACAACTTGCTTCTTTTGAACTGAAAATGTTCGGCGGGAACATCATGTTTTATGATCAAAAATATGACAAAATAGACAGCATCGAAAAAGAGATTAACCGTATTCACGATACGGAAATGCTCGGCAGTATTCAGGAAGAAGGCGGGAGAAGGGCCGAATTTTCGAGCAAAAGGTATGCAATGTATTTTAAGCCCGGCGAATACAAGGGGTTTACCGAATTTAAGATCGGCTTTTACACGCATATCGCCGGTCTTGGCAAGGTTCCGGTGCAGACAAGGCTTTTTGGTTCCGTAGTAACTCCGCCTCATTTGCCGAACAACAACGCCACCTGCACATTCTGGCGTTCCATTGAGAATTTTCAGATTAACGGCGGAGCGTTCGACTGGGGCGTTTCCCAGGCGGCCCCTGTCCGCCGCATGAAGTTATATGTCCCCGCCCGGTTTGACTGGAAAAACGGGTGGGCTTCCGGCGGTTTTTCCGGCGATTGTTATTTTACTGCCGAGGTTGGTTCCTGGTCGCAGCAGCAATGGTATGCGCGAAACAGCCACTTTGTGAAGGCGTTTCAGGGCGTAAACTGGAATAAGGTCATACAGGGCTCCACCGGCCAGATAGAAGACGATAATTGGGAGTCAGGCGGCTGCATTACAAAAGAAGATACAACTCCCGTTATTCGGGAAAAACCTTTTCTGTATATGGACAACGGCGAATACAAGGTATTTGTTCCTGCGCTCAGGAGGGAAGCCAAAGGCGTTTCGTGGACCGACGCGGATATGGGGCCCGGCCATTCCCTGGATCTTGTTAATGATTTTTACATAGCGCGGGCCGGAGCGGATACGGCAAATACCATTAATGCGGCTCTGTCAGGCGGCAAACATATTTTTTTCACACCCGGCAGGTATGAGTTAAGCGCCCCGCTGCGCGTTGCCAAAGCCGGTACGGTCATGCTGGGAACGGGTTATGCGACGCTTATTCCCGGCCCCCAAAACAGGTACGGCGCGCTTTTTATTGACGATGTTGATAATGTAACTGTCGCCGGCCTGATGTTTGACGCGCTGTACAATTCGGCGTATCTGGTATGCGTCGGCGCAGCCGGGGCGAAAAACAGTCATTCCGCCGCCCCGGCGCTGTTAGCCGATATTTTTCTCCGGGTCGGCGGCTATAAACCGGAGAGCGTCAACGCGGGTGCCGCCCTGATCGTCAATTCAAACGACGTAATAGGCGACCATCTGTGGATTTGGCGCGCCGACCACGGCCAGGGCGTCGGCTGGAACCTTAACACTTCCAAAAACGGGTTGATAGTAACGGGCGGCAATGTTACGTTTTACGGTTTGCTGGTCGAGCACTTTCAGGAATATCAGACCTTATGGCTAGGCGACAACGGGCGGACGTATTTCTATCAAAACGAGTCGCCGTATGATCCTACCAATCACTCGGTTTACCGCAGCCACAACGGAACCGTTGACGGCTGGGCGGCTTACAAGGTGGCTAACAGCGTAAACAGCCATTATGCGGTCGGCCTGGGGGTTTATGCGGTATTTAACCGGACGGGGCCGGATAGAAACAAATCGGAATCGGTGTTTTTACAAAACGCGATAGAGGTTCCCAACAAGCCGCGCGTTGTGATAAAAAACGCCTGTATACTCAACCTTTCCGGCGGCGGCGGCGTACCAACCGGCATCCGCAGCATAGTCAACGGAACCGGAACCGGCGCAATGGCCGGAGTTAAACGCGAGTACATTATGTCCTACCGTAACGGCGCCGCGTCCGCCAATTCCGGAAACCTGACCGGCATTTCCCCTTCAAACGAGACCTTTACAATACCGGTAAATTTGCTGCCTTAGCGCCCTGCGGAGGTTCATTACCTGTTACGCGGGGAGCGGCCACGGTTTCGCGGTACACCATGGAAGAATGTACGGTAATCTTTCTGTAAATGGGCTTGTTGTCGGTCTGCTCGAATTGTTCGCGCAGCAATGTTGCCGCCCACACGCCGATCAGCGCTTTGGGATGTGAGACGGTTGTCAGCCGCACGCCGTTCAGGCGGGAACG
>JAITCP010000075.1 GCA_031283025.1 Spirochaetaceae bacterium
TCATAGCCGTTTTGTTCCGCGGCGGAAACAAGCTCCTTAAAATCACGTTTGCTGCCAAGCTCGCCTATCAGGCGGATTTTAGTGGGTACGGTATGATCGACGCTGCGGTTAAACCATCCTGTAAGTTTTACCCGCACATTTTTCCATCCAAGCGCGCCAAAGTCATTGATCATTGCCCGCGCTTCTTTATAGGAAGTCAGTTTTAGGGGCAGATCAAAGGGAATGCCAAGGCGGTGTCTTGTTTTGTTCACCGCTCCGACTATTTCCACGGCAATGGGCGCTCCGCTTTCTTTATGTCTGCCAAGTTCCGGGTGCTTTTGCAGCAGCCATGAGCGGTATTCCTTTGCCATGCCAACATAACCGCTGCGGGCGCAGGGAGTGATGCGCAGGGAAATGTTTTCACCGGAAGGCAGGCCGTTTTCATAAAGGTACACCGCCCGGTCTGAGCGCCCGGAAATATCCATCTTTGCGCCGTGGATCATGTCAAAGCGGGAATGAACGCTGTTATAGGAGCTGTTCCCTCCGGACACATCCGCCCGGACGCTGGCATAGGCGGAACCTTCTTCTATAAGGAACAAAAGCGCGGCGCCGTTCTTTTGTATGCCAAAGGCGGGATAGGGCGCTTTGTTGTCGTTGATCACAACGTCACGGGGCATTGCTTCATCCCAGCCGTAAACCATGTTATTGGAGCTCGTCTGGTTGTACTTTCCGTTGTTAAAATTAATCAGCGCCCCGCTGCCGTCCGGCACCAAAAGGTAGCCATCATCATCGGTGCCGCCTGCACCCATGAAAGGCAGGAGGATCAGCTGGGTTATGGGATATGCGGGCTTGTAAGCGATTTTTTCGAAGGGCACTGTAAGCACAAGTGATTTCCCGTCCAGCGTGTAGCGCAGGGTTACATTATAGGCCGGTTTTTCTGTGCCGCTCGTGGAAGCATAGCGGCCTGAATCTTCCAGATAATCATCATAGGTATACCCCGCTCCGGCAAGAAATTCTTCTATTTGCCCTTTCATGTACTCCTGGGTATTATCCCGCAGTACGTAAACTTTAATGCGGGAAAGATCGGGGTACAGGCTTAACAGGGTATTTTTATCATCGCCGGCGCGAAGGTTGTTTATGTCGTACAAGCGGTAACTGGCTTCTACTTTACGCCGGTCCTCCCGCTGCATTTTTTCCAGAAAAGAAAGAAACCTTTCTTCCGGAGCTGCGGGCGGGAGCAGATAAGTACGGGAAAGGTTTCCGACCGTATAACGGACTTCCAGGCCGCCGCCTGCCAATTCATATTCATAAGCATTCCGCTCAACACTGTGGACGCTGCTGTACAAGGTCATGCCGACCCCCGCAGTATCGGCGTATTGCAGGGCAAACTGCGACTGCATAAGCTGCCTGGTAACAGGATCGGCGGCGGGATCATCACTGTGGGGAGTAGAACGCCATTCCGCGCCTCCGGCCTTGTCCCGGAGTACAAACTCCGCGGTTTCCGGGTAAAAGCGGAATTCCAGAAAATCGTTTTCCAGAACGATGGGGGGCTCTTCGATCAGTACAGAATGTTCCTCTACAGCGTCTTCCGGCACATCCGCTGCCGCCTTTTCCGCCGCCGTAATTCGTTCATAGATAACGACAGGTTTGACTCTTACCGTTTGTTTGCTGCACGAGGTTAAAAGAGAAAGCACGCAAAAAACCGGCACAAGCCAAACTATCTTTTTCACCACTCCCCCTATATGACCCGGAACAGAATTTCCTTATACAGCGATATAAAATACGCCGTGGCATCGCTTATAAGGCTGAAAAAAACCACAAAAACAAACACCATTACTCCCATTCCTACAATGGTAAGCAGGCTGGAAAGAAGTGTTTTTCCAAAACTGTAATCATGGATCATCATCATCCCTGAAAAGATTAGTATGGCTGTCCAGACTACGGCAAAACCTGCCAGGAACAGGTAAATCGCCCCTTCATCAAAAGTGATAATGCGGCTTAACATTATCATTACCGCATTGATAAGCACATAGGGAGTCAGGGCATAGCAAACCGCCATGTAAATGTCCCTCATACGCCCCTTGCCGTCCATGAGCGTGGTAAGGCTCCAATTCGCCACCGTCCAAAGGAAAACCGGCAAAAGGATGCGGAGCAGTACAATCGCCGCATTAAAGTATTCCATGTTGATCGTAACAAACTGAAAACTGGTAAGCGTCAGGCGCAGTATTTCTACAAGTATTGCGGCGGCAAGAATTACGTTGGCAGCGGCAATGGAACCGCGTTTTTCATGGGTTAAATCCCAAAAGCCGTCCAAAGGGTGGGTGCACACATACAGTGAATATTTTAGCGTTGCCGCCAGATTTTTCATGTTTCTCTAATCTCCCTGCCGATTTTTACGACCAATTTTACGATTGGCGGCACCACAATAATAATCGCTAAAACAAGGAGTATCTTCCAGAGGTTTTCTTCCATCCACTGCTTGCGGTACAGTTGAAATGCCTTGCCGTAACCTTCCCGGTAATGCTTTAGTTTGTAATACTTCATCGCCTTTTGGTATTCGCCCTGGCGGAGCGCCGCCCGGCCTATGCCTATGTAGGCAAGATCGTAATTGCCGTTCATCTTGAGCACGTCTTCCCACACAGCCGCGGAAGATTCATAACGCCCCGCCTGATATTCTTCCAGGGCTTTATTTATTTTAAGGCCATAGGCTGTTAAGTCAAAACGGGTAAGGGCGGCGGTTCTGGAATCCAGGGCAAAGAGAGAATAGCCCATATTCGCCAGGGCAACAGGCTGGAGGAAGCAGCCTTCCCGGTTGCCTACGCCGCCAAAAGCATAAAGAAGATTGCCCTGAAAATCGTAAATAAAAATTCGCCCCCTTGTTCGATCAAAACAGGCATAGGAGTCATTGTCCAGAGCCGCCACATCTATAAACCGGGAACGCCCCGATATGCCGCCGGCATTGCCAAAGGCAAGATCGCCCACGGGGTCTTCATAACCGTTGCGGATTAAAATGTCCTGCCCCATTGCGTTGAGCCGCCGGACAGGTTCGGTCTGGCCGCTGGAATTGGTAACATAGACAAAGCCGTCCCGGTCAAGGCAAAGATTACTGTACTCCGTGGGGATGAACAGGTCCATGCGGGCTTTTTGCGCCTGAGTGGAAATGAGTTTCCACACATAATCGACAACGCTAACATAGACTTTGTTAGCGCCCATGTAGCCGGAAAAAGTTCCCCGGCTGTCAAATTCCATAAGCCCCTTGTTGATATTCCGGGCCTGTACAAAAAGGCGGTTTGCATAATCCACCACCAGATTAACCGGAAGGAATTCCGTAGAAGCCCCTATGCTTTCATCGTCCGGTTTTAGTATGGAAGCAATATAATTCCATTGGGGATCAAGTTTTAAGATACGCTGGTTGTTGGTATCCGCAATGTATATGAAACCTTCACGGCTTTCAAAAATATCCATGGGATTATTAAAGGGGCTTTCCCTGCCGTCAATCATAACGGAAGAAACCGCCGCCGCAAGATTGTACTCCCCGCTCTGCGCAATTTCCAGCAGGATGATCCGGTTGTTGCCGGAATCGCAGACATACACGCGGTTTTCCCGGATAAAAAGTCCCTGCGGATCGCGGAAATTGCCGATGCCAAGGCCCTCTCCAAGTATGTAAGCGCTCACCCGGTAAGCGTCGGGGGAAGAAACCTGCTCGTTCCAAAAATCGTAGTTGTACGTGTAGTTTGTCGGCTCGGCGAATAATGGGGAGTGGGGAGTGGGGAGTGGGGAATGGGGAGTGGGGAGTAGGGAATGGGGAATGGGGAATGGGGAGTGGGGAAGAAGAAAAAAAGCAAACAGAAAGAACCGGATTATTTTCTTTTTCATTCTTTTATCCCCGAATTGGCCATGGTTTGCAGTACATTGCTTTGTGCAAAGATGAACATTACCAGCGGGACGATCATCACAAAGAGGGTTACTGCGGCACCTACTCCGGCGCGGGCAATGCCGCCGGAAATGATTTGAGAGAGTGCATAGGGCAGTGTTTTTAACTGTTCCGAGTAAATAAAGTTGGAAGCCCTTGCATTCCACAAACTCTGTACGGAAAAAATCATCACGGTAAGCCATGCGGGTTTGATCATGGGCAGGACCACCCACAGAAAAATGTGGCCTTCTTTTGCCCCGTCCACTTTGGCCGCCTCTAAAAGTGAATCCGGTATGGTGTCTATAAACTGCTTTAAGAGGAAAAAACCCATGGGCATGGCAAACGCGGGAACAATAACGGAAAGGTACGTGTCTACCCAGCCCAATTTGGTCATTACCAGATAATTGGGAATTGCCGTAACATAACCGGAAAACATAAGGGTTATAATGACAAGGTTAAAAAAGACCTTTGAACCGGGAAAGCGGTATTTGGAAATTACATAAGCGCCCATACTCGCCACGACGATAAGGCCGGCGGTTCCGACGGCGGTAATAAGCACGGTGTTAAAAATATAGCGGGAAAAAGTAACCCATGACTTACTCATAATGATAAACAAATCCTGAAAGTTGTTAAGCGTAGGCTGGCGTACAAAGAGTTTTGGGGGGAAAAGAAAAATCTCGTTCAGGGGTTTGAATGCGTTGTTTATTGCATAAACCAGCGGGTATGCAAAAAACAGCCCAAAGATAACAAGTATTGCAATTATAAACGCGTCTCCGCCAAAGGAACGGTTAAGCCTTCTGTTGCTGAATCTTTTTTTTGGCTTTTTCTTTTTTGCTGTTGTCATACCGTCCCCTTATGTTCCCACCCGGCGCAGGAATTTCTGAACAACCCAGTTGCACAGAATCATCACAAAAAACAACAAGGTTGCGATGGCGGAAGCGTAACCCATTTCAAAACGGATCGAGCCGTAGTCAACCAGATGATTCACCACGGTATGTACCGCATAATCCGTGCTGGGGAATCCGGCAAGGGCAATTGTAACGTCCGCCACGCCAAAGGACTGGGTAATTGCCATAACCGCCCCGAACATCAGCATGCCTTTCATGTTGGGGAGCGTTATGTACCAAAGTTCCTGCCAGCGGTTTGTAATGCCGTCCATCAGGCCCGCTTCATACAGCGTTATATCAATGGTAGAAAGCCCGGCAATAAAAGCCAAAAAACCCGTTCCAAGGCTCATCCACAAAATAACCACAAGCATTACGGGCATCATGTATTTGGGATCGGTAAGCCAAAGCACCGGCTGATCCAGAATCCCCAGATGCATTAAAAGGCCGTTAATATAGCCGTAAGCATCGCCGGAGAATATAATTGCCCAAATCATGTAAACCGCGCCGGAAATCGAAGGGGCGTAAAAGACAAGGGTAACAAAAGCCCGGATGTATCTGGGCAGTTCGTTGATGAACCATGCAAAAAGGAACGATGCAATATAACCGATGGGCCCTGTGATCGCCGCCATAATAAACGTATTCTTCATTGCTTTAAGAAATACGTCATCGCCCAAAAGCAGGTTAATGTAATTTCGCAGGCCGATAAACCGGGGAGACTCAAGAATGTTAAAGTAGGTGAAACTGTAAAAAACAGAAACCACCAAAGGGGCAATAAAGAAAAGAGAAAAGACTATAGTATAGGGAGCAAGAAACGCATAACAAACACGGTGCTTTACAATCTGCTTTAGCTTCCAGGATAATGCTCTTTTCTTTTTTTCCGTGTAAGATGCCAGACTCATCCCTTCCCCCTATTCCAAACCGAATTCCTTGCGCTTTTTAAGCAGTTCGTCATTTATTGTTATGCTGTAATCCAGCAATGTTTCCCGCGTGTCTTCCCCTTCATTAAGGATACGGCGCACCGCATTGGTTATATGGCGGCTGACGTAATAGCCACCCGGCACTTCCGGCGTGCCCACTGTCCAGGAACGCTGCTCCCGCAATACGGCCATTTGCTCCGAACCCCAGGAAAGCCGCGTAAACGCGTCAAAATTCGCCGTGGGGTAACGGGCTGCCGCTCCCATAACACTTTCCAGTTCCCGGCCAAAACGAAGCTGGGTGTCCGCACTGACCCACCACTTCAAAAATTCCCACGCGGCATCCGGGTGCTTGGCGTTGGAAAAAATCATTGTGGCAAGGGTGCCTGTCGGCACGGAACGGTCTATGGAACCGTCCTTCTGCTTAAGGCCGGGCATACGGGCAAAACCCCAAAGGCCGCGAATCTCCGGCGCAAAAACTTCCAGGGTGTTAAAGTTTGTGTAATCGGCAAACGCCAGGGGCATCTCCCCGGTGCGGAACCTGTTTACAAAATCATAAACGGTGGGAGTTTTATAATGGGTAAAGAATTTTGTGTAAACGTCAAACGCCTCTATGGCGGTTTCACCGTCAAGCAATGTCCGGGACCCGTCGTGGTTGTAAAGGCTGCCGTGCCGCTGGTACAGATGCGCCAGAAAGTTGGAAAAATCAATGTTTGCCTGAACATTGGCCGCTACAGAGGGAATGCCAACGTTCATGTTGCTTTTTTGGATTATAGGCAGAATGTTAATAAGATCGTCCCAGGTGTTCGGAATGTCAATGCCAAGCTCCTCAAAAATATCTTTGCGGTAAAACATGACGTGGAAGTATTGCGTTTCCGGCAGGCCGTATACGCCGCCCGCATAACGGAAAGGAATAAAAACGCTCGAATCGAACTGCTTTTCTATTTCTGCAAAACCCGGCAATTTTGAAACATCCAGCGCTGCCTTGCGCACCGCGTAGTTTACCGGATCGGCCTGAGGTACGGTGATTGCCATGTCAGGCCCCGTACCTGCCACCACCGCCGGCATTACCGCATCAGCGGCCACCAGCTTAACATTCACCCGGATTCCCGTATTGGGGGTAAACGTATCGTCTACCATGGATTTGAGGATAGTGCTTTGATCGCGCCCGGCAAGCATCCACACTTCCACAACATCGGAACCTTTGCGGTAAACATCGCCCAGGTTGTTGTAATCCACAAAGAACGACGCAAAAAAAGATCGTATTTCATGGGAAGCGCCGACAAAGAAATTCTCGCTTCTGCGCGGCAGGGTTGTACCGGCGGCGCTAACTACAATGTAATCGACATCCAGCCGGGACTGTGCAAGGGCAAGCAGGCTGTCTCCCAACGTGCTGATATTTGCCTTAAAGTTGGCGAGTATACGGGGGATTTTGTCCGGGCGGCTGACAAAAAGTTCCAACTGCCGGGCAAGGGTCAGCGCGGCGGCGGCCTGGGCGCTGCGTTCACCGGCGTAGGCGGTAAGGTCGTCAACAAGTTTGTAGAGTATTTTGCTTTCCAGCGCCATGGCGGTAATTACTTCCGGGTATACCGTATCTACCCGGTAATCGCGGTAAATGTCCGGCTCCGTCCCCGTTAACACCAGAATTTTGCGGTAAATGCTGTTAAGACGGTACACGCTTTCTTCCATGACGTTAAGAATTTCACCCAGATCGCCAAGGGCGGCCTGAAGCCGGAAACTGTGGCTGCCCCTGCCGAGGGGGAAAAGCATATCCCCTTCTTTGTCCCTGAAAGTAACAAGGTTCCATTTGTTGTTGTACCTGAAAGGTACGGCGGCCAGCTCCTTGCAGGGGATTTCACCGTCTATCATAACGGAACGGTTTGACACAAAACCCCGGTTATAATTTTGCCGGCCCTTGACGGAAAAACGGTACATCCCGTCTTCCGGTACTTCAAATTCCCATTCTATCCATTGACCGGCAACGCGCCAGCTTTCGCCCCCGATCATGTTGAGTTTGATCCGCGCTACGCTGGGGGGCTCTGTCGCGCCGGAAGACCGATCATAAATCGGATAAAGTGAAGGATCGGAACGGCGGACGGCAGCCTCTCCCTGTATCTTTGACACAAAATTGGTTCTGCTGTTTTTGTATCCGGCGGCATTAAAATTCGCAAGGCGTTCACGGTAACTTTTGGCGGGGATGGGGGCCTTTATTGACAGGCTGCGTATTGCAACCGGTTCGTTAATGCCTTCCAGCCGGACAGTGTTGTTCCCCGCGTTAAAATAAAACAGGTACGGTTCTACGATGTACCCCAGGGAATCTTTGAACCACGCGCCCTCCCAGCGCGGTATTTCTATTTGGGCAGGGCGAATTTCGTTGCCCTGGTTATCAATGCGGAAACTTCCCGCGGCGTTTCCCCATACCCGCTGAAAAACAAGGCGATCCGCTCCAAGGAAGGGAGTTTCCCCGTTAATTTTAAGGGAGCGTTCTATATTTATTCCGCGCGATTCCAACGGGAAATATTCAAAGTAAATGTTATACAAACCGGGCTTTTCACAATTCACCGTATACTCAACAAAACTTTCTTCCGCCGTATGCAGGACTTTTGATTCACCTTGAAAATTGTCCAGCACGGTAACGCCTTCCGCGGCTGTCCAGGAGAAAATATCCAAGGTCAAATCCTCTGCGCCAAAAGGCTGGTTCCCGTAACGTTCCAGATAGCGGGTGTAGGTGTTGGTTCTGCCTATACTGGCCCCGCTTAAATCCTGACCCTGGTATTTTTCGGAAAAATCTTTATCTCCGGTACGGGTAACCAAAAAAACAAGAAGCACGATGACGGCAAGCACGGGAAGCCAAATATAATCAAGATATTTTTTATCTATGGATTTTTCGGATTTTTCGGATTTATCGGCACCGGAAGAATTATTTTGCAGCATTGACCATCGCCTCTATCATAGTTTTGCTTACATCGGAATTGGGCTGGCCGTCGGCTCTGGAAAAAAGGCCGAATTTTTCGCCGCCGCCGGTTGTTGCGCCGTTGTCCCAATAAATGGGAACAAGGCCGTATTTTTTGGCGGTACTGCACACATGGGAAAGATAGGCAAGCCGTGACTGCCGGGCTTCCGTATCCCTGGCTGAATCGCCGGGATAGACCTGGCGGACTGCGCCCATTTCCGCGATGATAACGGGAATACCCTTATCAACAAACTTTTCCTTAAAGGGGGCAAAAACGGCATCTGTACTTTGCTTGTCTTCGGCGGAACCCCATTTAGACATCTTGCCTTGTATGCCGAACTGGTACGGATCGTAATAATGAAAGGTAACAACCTGTTTATCGGGAACAGTGTCTCGGGGCAGAACAAAGGCGGAGCTTAGGGTATGTTTGGCCTTGGTACAGTAACCGGGGATTACCAGATAGCGGGTTTCATTATTGCCGCCGCTTTTGCGCACAATGTTGGTAAAGTACTGGTTCCATTCGTTCAGAATATCGATCTGCGGGTTCAGTTCGCTTTGATTCCCCTCTCCCCAGCCGCCGTCGTGCAGTTCATTGAACGATTCAAACATAAGCCATTCACCGTAATTTTTAAAATACACGGCTATTTGTTTCCAAACACGAATAAATTTCTGGGTTATTTGGTTGTAGTTCTCTGTGCTTTCCCGTGCCCTAGTAAGGGAAAGCCAGCCGTCTTCTTTTGTTTTACCGGAAGTGGAACCGTCATGGTGGAGGTTGATGATCACCTTGAGGCCCGCTTTGTGGGCAAGGCCGGCAACTTCGCCAACGCGGCGCATCCATGCGTCTTCTATATGATAATCCGGCGCGGCGCCGATACGGCCCATCCAGGTAATTGGTATGCGAACTATATCAAAACCCGCCGCCTTTAGGCCGTTCATCAGGTCTTGATTTATCTCCGGGTTCCCCCACAGGGTTTCGCCGGACTTGCCGTTGCTGTATGCGTCCAGGGTGTTCCCCACATTCCAGCCCAGGGCGATTTTTTCATCCCGGAAATACCGGAGGGCGGTTTTGTTCCCCATGGCTTCCGCCGGATAGGCGCTTTCTGTATCGGGAACATTGGGAACATAATCAAAATCTATTCCGCCTACGGCCTTTTTTTCCGGCGCAGACGGGCAGGAGAGAAACAGGAAAGTTAGTATAATTAAAAAACCACGGAGGAGCGCGGAGGAATACGGAGTTGTAAAAATATTAATTCTCTGTAAAACTCCGTGGTTATTATTTAATCGCATTGATCATCGCCTCGATACATTCCCTGGATTCGGAGCTGTTGGCTTGGCCGGTAGTACGGCTAAAGAGACCGAAACTTTCTCCGTTATACTGGTCGGGCGTGGTAGACCCATTGTCCCAATACACAGGAACAAGGCCGTACTTTTTGGCTGTTCCAAAAATATGGGCGAGGTAGGCTTTGCGTGAATTGTGGGCCTGGGTTTGTTTTGCCGGATCACTGGAATACACCTGTCGCGACGCTCCACATTCGCCAATGATTACCGGAATGTTCCGGTCAATAAAATATTCCTTAAAAGGCTTAAAATCGTTGTCGATGGTATTTTTGTCCTGAGGAGTACCCCAATCAGATCGTGCTGGTCTATTATTGCCTCCGCCTAATCCCACATTATCCGGGCGGTAGTAATGAAAGGTTACAACCTGCCTGCCGGGGGAGGGGTCAACGGGCAGTTCGAAATTATCGCCAATTCTCTGAACAGGATGGTCTTTAATTCTTCCGCCGGGATAGGTACATTCGGGAATGGTAGCATACGAGGGGATTACCAGAAAACGTGTTTCGTTGTTACCACCGGTACTGCGTACCACGTCGGTAAAAATCTGGTTCCAATTGTTTAGGATGGCAAATTGAGCCCTGGCTCCGTTGGCCGTTCTGAAATCGTCGCTCCAGCCCCACCGTCCGTCCTGAATTTCGTTCATTGATTCAAACATCAGCCATTGATCGTAATCCTTAAAATGGGCGGCAATTTGTTCCCACACGCGGCGGAATTGTGCGTCAATCTGTGCTTTGTCGCTTGCGCTGTCCCTGGCTTTTTTAACGGAGAGCCAATAGTTGTCGTCGTGGTGGATGTTGATAATTACCGTAAAGCCCGCAGTATGAGCCATATTTACTACTTCCGCAACACGATTAAGGCGGGCAGTCTTGATAGTATAATCCGGAGCAGCGCCAAAGTCCCCCCATGTTACGGGGATGCGAATAAGGTTAAAACCAGCCGCCTTAACTCCGTTCATAAGGGCTTGGTTTACAGCCGTTCCTACCCATTCTGTTTCGCCCCCAACACCGTTCCTATGAGCATCCAAAGTATTCCCCAAATTCCAGCCGGCGCTTAGGTTGTTGTTTATAAAGTAATCCAGAGCGGTACTGTCTGTTAGATTAAAAGTCTCCGGCTCACTTGGGCAGGAAGCAAACAATAACGACAAAAAAATCAGTACAAGGGGAAGGTGTTTTTTCATCACAACTCCTGGGCTTTACAGTTTTTTCCCCAGCATCCAGGGATTTAGATGCCGGGGGCGAAACATTAGGCTTGTTCCAAAACTAACCGGGTTTTGGAACAAGCTCAATTACATAAATAACTGGAGATCGTAAATCTTTACCTTAAAGGTTCCGGGCTTGCCGTTGTTGGTGGTCTGCCATTGGATTTGGGTAGCACTGTTCTGATCGAATTTTTTCTTGATCCCCCAATCGGTAGGCTGGGCAAGGGAGCCGACCCTGACTGTTATGGTGCTTACCTGATCCTTTTTGGTGTTAAATCTGGTTTTGTAAAACGCTGAATCTGTAATGTCAGAAGTACAGAACATTACGTCATAGGCATTGCCGTCTCCAAGTATCTTAAAAGAAAACGATTTTGTTTTTTTAAGCAATTCTCTGGTGGGATCATCGGGATGGGCATACCAGCCGACATAGCCGTACTGGTATTTGTTGGTAACTTCACCGGAAATTTTATAGACTGTGGTGATCTTTCCGTCTATAGTTTCATAGTCTTCAAGTAATGTGCCCCGGGATGATCCCTGGTTCGCTGCATCAGTAAAATAACCCCAAGTCCAGGAGCCGGGAACTCCGTCCGCAGCGGCGACAAGCAAAAACATGACGCACAAAACCGGAAGCGCCGCTTTTAGCAATGTTTTCTTTACGTTCATAAAAACCTCCTATTCTAATCTGTATTTTGTTAAATCCGGCAGTTCATCCAACGTGATTACCCTGTCGTGATTATACACCTTTGTTTTGTGGGCATTGGTATTGTGGTATTCCCCGGTCCAAAAGTTGTTTTCGTCTGTTTGTCCCTGGGTAGAACCGGACCGATCATTCCACGTCATAAACCATAACCACATTGCATTGTCTTCGTAACACATATCCGGGTTCGGGATAGCGCCGTTTTCCGTCAGGGCTACCATGCGATCTTTCCCCGGAACCATTGCACGGGTTTGACTGAAGTAAGTCCTTTGAGAGGAGTAATCTGTCGGGTTATTGTTATGGTAAACATCATACCCCACAATATCTACAGTAGCCGGGTTGGGGAACCAATCGGCTCTTTGTCCGTTCCATACCCAAATCAGGTTGTCCAGTCCCTTTTCGCTGGTCAGGTAATCGTACATATACTCCCAAAGGGCTATGCAGGGCTTTGCTCCGCTGGCCCCCCACCAGAACCAGCCGCCTGAAGCTTCATGCAGGGGCCGCCAAAGTACGGGAATATCCTGGTCTTTGAGCAACTGGAGCAGAGCGGCAACCTTATCCAGATCGCCTTTGATTGTTGTTTTGAAAGCGCTGCTTTCTGTATCCAGTTGATTATTTTTCCAGGGGATGCGGAAGTCTGTCTGGTTTGTATAGAACTGGCTGCTTGTTACCCGCCAGTGCCAGCAAAAGGCAACTATACCGTGAATGTCCGTATTATCCGGCAGCAACTTTGCGGCGGGTGACGTACCGTTCATTTTGTTTTTGCCTTCCCACCATTCAATGGCCTCGTCAACCTGGTCCCTGCCATAGCCGCTCCAATTGTTTGGAAGGTCGATAAAATCAAACCCCTTGAGGGCCGGGTACTTCCCCGTGTCGGTATAAACACGGGCGATCATGTCCATTGTGGAATTGGTAGTCCAGGCGGTATCCATCTGGCCGGAGATGATGTTTTTGCCGTACTGATCGGAAAGATAGTTAAGCAAGCGCTTGGCATTGTCTGAATGAACACCCCAGGTAACGGGAGGCGCCGTAACGGGGGGGCCAACCGGCTCAGGGTCAGATGGGCAGCCGACAAACAGCAGGAAGAAGCATACTAACGGGGAAACCGCCCAAAGCCGCCAAGACACCTTTTTCATCTTCCCGGTACTCCTAATCTAACCTGTATTTTGTTAAATCCGGCAGTTCATCCAAAGTAATTACTCTGGCGTGATTATACACATACGTTTTGTGAGCATTGGTATTGTGGTATTCACCGGTCCAAAAATTGTCTTTGTGGGTTTCCCCGTTTGTATTACGGGCATTATTCCACGTCATAAACCATAGCCACATTGCCTCGTCAAGGTAACATTCGTTCGGGTCCGGGATGGCGCCGTTTTCTGTCAGGGCTACCATCCGATCTTTCCCCGGAACCATAGCACGGGTTTGGCTAAAGTATGGCTTTTGGGAGGAATAATTCCGCGCTGACTGCGATGTACTTGCATCGGTGTACCTGTCATACCCTACAATGTCAACAGTTTTTGGATTGGGGAACCAATCGGCTCTTTGCCCGTTCCATACCCAAATCAGATTATCCAACCCCTTTTCGTTGGTCAGGTAATTGTGCATATATTCCCAAAGGGCAATGTATGGCTGTGGGCCGCTGGCCCCCCACCAGAACCAGCGCCCTGAAGCTTCATGCAGGGGCCGCCAAAGTACGGGAATATCCTTGTCCTTGAGCAATTTAAGCAGGGCGGCCGCTTTGTCCAGATCATCTTTAATGGTTTGGAATTCGGCGCTTTCTGTGTCCAGTTGATCGTTACTCCAGGGGATGCGGAAATCTGTCCTGTCGGTGTAAAATTCATATACTGTAGAACCTGAAATAGTGAGTTTGGGTATCCGCCAATGCCAGCAGAAGGCAACTATACCGTGAATGTCCGGCTTGCCCGGCAGCAGTTTTTCACCATCATTTTTGCCTTCCCACCATTCAATGGCCTCGTCAATTTGCTCTTTTCCCGCATAGTAAGGCTCGCCGCTATACGGCAATTGGATAAGGTCAAAACCCTTGAGGGCCGGATATTTGCCCGTGTCGTCATGAACGCTGGCTACCATATCCATTGAGGGATTCCATGCGGTATCCATTTGGCCGGAGATGATGTTTTTGCCGTATTGATCAAAAAGGTAGTTAAGCAAGCGCGTGGCATTGGGTGAATGTGGCCCTCCGACAACGGGGGTTCCGGTCGGCTGCGGGTCGGCGGGGCACCCGACAAACAGCAGGAAGAAAAATAATACCAAGATACTCACGCAGATGTGCCAGGCTGCCTTTTTCATACATTATTCCCGAAGAAGTTCACACAAAGGGGGTTTCCCGAAGATTTCGCACAAAGGAGATCACAAAGAACCACAAGGTTAATAAGAAGGGTTGTTGTATGCAACAAGCCAGGCATCTTGATTTCACGATAAGATACCGTACACTCCCCTTTTTTTCTTCTTTGTGATCTTTGTTCCTCCGTGATCTCCGTGAGAAAATTTACGAGTAAAACCCCCGTGAATTCCTTCATCTTCCTAGAAACCTACCTGGAGGATGATGGGGAAGAATATATCCAATGGCTGCTTTGACGAACCGCCCCAGAAAGGCGGCATCTTGTCATCACTGTGTTTTTCATGCCATTCCAGGGGGAAGCGTGCAACAGCGGCCATCTTGAAGCTGGCATTGCCCATGGACCTTGAAAGCCAGAGGGCCGCGCCGCCCATCATGCCGTCTTGTTTGTACGTGTTCATATCGTCTTTCTGTTCATACTGGAAGCCCAAGTCCAAGCCCACCGTACCGATTTCTAACTGGTAGGAAGGAATGAGGTAGGCGATAAGGTTCAAACCACGCTGTTGGACTTCTCTCCCGGATGAATCGGACCCGGCAAAGGCTGCATCTACCCGCCCCAAAAGGCGGAAATTGTAGTTCCGGTAGGTGGCGGCTACGGAAGCCTGGAAGTCTTTCCGTTTTTTGTAAGTATCCTTGTCGTCCTTGTCTGTACCTTCAAAGGGGATTTTTGCCCCTATGTCCAGGACTATATCACCCAGGGCAGTAAGCTGGAGGGCTACCTCTACGACGTTCCGTATGCCGATATACTGGGCGCGTGCAAGGCCAAAACCGGGAATGTTATACCCAACAGCTACCTGGGTTTTCCGGTATACATCCTTTACGTCGTAATAGTCCTGGTTAATATCTGCTTCGTCCTTGCCGCCTATCTGAGAATCGTTGGCAGGAGTAGTATTGGCAAAGCTAACCCCTCCAATATCACCCCAATTGACAAGATTGAACTGTTCCGGGGCGATAAAAGCGCCGATAAAGAGGTTTTCTGTGGGCTCCCAGGTTATCATGGCGGCCCCGCCAATACGGGGCCAGAAAAGATTCTGCGTACCTTTATTAGCATTGCCCCAGGCATAGGGGTTAAAGCGGGTAAAAATATTGTATTCAGGATTCTGAATCTCTATGCGGAATTCATGAAGCCGGTAATCTTTACTGAGCACATAGGTTGCAAGGTCGGAGCCGGCGATTTTCCCCGTGAGCTTATCATTGTTGGGAACGCCCAAAAAAATGGTAAAGGTTTCCATGTAGGGGATGAAGTCAAACGGTTTTACCCAAACCCAGCCGCCGCCTTTTGCGGAAAGGGGATGTGCCGCCGTGTTTCCGGCACCGTAAGCGATGTCTATCCCCAGATGGAAGCCGCCCCACTCCGACCAGCCGTCCGCGTTAAGCCCCGCGCTGATGTCCGGTTCCCCCCAGGGAACCTGGACGGCTGTGGTGTACATGGTATCCCCTTTTTCAGGGACGGTCATGCGGAAGGGAATCCAGTAGGATTTAGTATAACCCCCCAGATTTAACTGTGCAAAAACAGAAACGGCAAGGGCGCAAAAAAGAGCGCCCAGTATGGCGAGTTTTTTCATTTTATTTTTCCTTATTCCCAGCGCAGATTATCAAAGAATACTGCACCTTTGTAGGCGGTCATGTATCCGGCGATGCTAAAACGCATATCGGTTAAAAAGCCGGAAACAGGCTTAATGGGGATTTCCCCCTTTACTTTTACGAAACCATTGCCCGCGTTTGTGCCGCCTGTTATTTCATCTGAATTACTGTTGATCAGGAAGCCGTTGTTGTTGGCGAACACCTTGGCCTTAAAATGGCCGTCCTTCGAATGAAGAGAAGGGTTGTAATAAAAGTCAAAGGTGAATTTGGTTTTACCTCTCATCTGAAAGGATTTAGGGAAGTCGCTGAACATTTTAACTTCTGACCATTCCAAATCTTTATAGTTGGTAAAGTCCACATCCAACCGTAAAAGACCCTTACCCAGGCTGTTGTCCCAACTCAGTTTGGCCGGGCCTTTGTACATGTAAAATTCAGCCGTTGCCAGCTCCCAGCCGCAGGTTCCGTTGGCCTGATTCTCAAAGGTCCAGTTCCCTACCGTTATACCCTTGCTCTGGGCAAAGAGGGGAACACAAATAAGGGCCAGGATAGCAGCCCCTACAAACGCGTAATTCTTGAGCGTTTTCATACAAAATACCTCCAAAAATTTTTATTTCCCCCGCAGCTATTGCGGGGATCAATTCCAAAGCATCGCCATACTAGAGTTGTTCTAAAACTTCAGGGAACCTCTAAAAACCGGTTGTTTTTAGAGGTTCCTTTGCAGTTTCTCGCCCTTTGGGCTGCGAAACGTGCATTTTTCAGCGGTAAATCTCTAAAAACTGAAGTTTTTAGAGATTCCCTTCAGTTTTTGAACAACTCTACCGTAGTAAAACAACTATTGCACCATTTTATTACAGTCCCCGCTGCCCTGCCTGCGGGGTAAATTTCTTCAAAGCGGCACTGCGGCCATAATGTGCGGCAGGCGCCTTTTTGACTGTTACTTATATTCCCAAAGCTCTAGCTTTAACACCTTCCCATTCCACACATTGATAAAGAGGTGGCTTTCTTCGGGTTTGACACAGTCCAAAGCATCTTCAACCGGAACATCCACCTCAAAGCTACTGGAAGTACTTATAGAAGCATTAGAGGGGATTTTAACTATTGCATTTGGGTTAGCATCATCGGATAAGCCAACTAAATTCCCGGCGGAAGCAACTCCCCACCCCTCATCCCGTTTCTGTTGATCAACATCACAATCAGTAACAAAGAACCTTAAAACAGCGCTAGGTCCGGCGTTTTTAACTTTATCAAATTCCTCGCCTTCAAGATTTCCTATGCCCTTGCTCGAATCATGGCCTGAACCACCATAAGTCCTTTGTAGTTCAACTGTTTTTTGAAGGGTAGTACCAGCAGGCGGCATTTCCTTTTCCACAACAGTTATGTAGCCTTTGAAGTTCCACCTATAATAATCCGGATAAACATGTTGACCAGAATCTTGGACCACAAGTAAAAAATACTGCTCTGCACCAGTTTCTGGGGTTGTCGCCGGAGAAGCTATAGGCTTGTCGTCATGGTTTTTTTCTCCCGCCTTGAATGTCCACTTATACACCCCCGGCCCGATTACAACCCCAGGCACACACCAATCCCAACCGGACAATATAGATTCAGCGGTATTCCCTGAATCATCTCTTGATTTGTAACACAATTTCCCGCCCATGGTACTGCCAGGAAAGTCACTATCACAGGCAGTAATCATAAATTTTACAGTATACGTCTTTCCCTGTTCCACCATGGGGGTTTCAAAATAGTGTTTATAATTCCCTCCTTCATGGATAATATCAGGATCGGAAACAATCACCGGAGGCTCGACATCCGAGGGGGCACAGCCTGCCATTACCATTCCGGCGCATACCAGCAGTAACGCCGAAAAAACCACGATTAAACCATTAAACTGCCTAAAAAAAAGGGGGGCTTTTTTTAGGCCATCTGAATTATTTTTCATTTCTGGCCTCCAAAGGGGTATGTTTTTATTACAATATATCATAATTTTATCTGTCTGTCAAAAAAATAATGGGAACCTCTAAAAACCGGTTGTTTTTAGAGGTTCCTTTGCAGTTTCTCGCCCTTTGGGCTGCGAAACGTGCGTTTTTCAGCGGTAAATTGTCAAAAAAACTGAAGTTTTTAGAGATTCCCTAATGTCTTTTCCCCAAAAAAGGTAAAAAAACCGGAAATTTCCGGGAAAAACAGGGGATTTGGGGGGAGAAATTCGGCGAATTGCCCGGCGGGGGAGTGGCGGCGGCTAAAATACCCGCGGAGCAAAGCCCTCCGGCATATCTATCTTCATCGTGTCCCCGGACTGCTCTATCACAAAAAAGCCCGCCTCACGCACCGCTTCCTTTACATCGTCCTCATATATCGCTCCCGCTATCGCCCCAAGTATTTTCCGTTGGTCATTGAGGCTCTGCCGACTGGCCCTCAGTATTTCCAGCCGCTTGATATGGTGATTTATGTCTTTTTTCGCAGGGTTTGCTTTTACTTCCACTGCTATAATGGTTTCACCGTTTTCCAGCAGAATATCTATTTGCGTTAATGTTCGTCCCTGACCGTCCTCCACTCTGTACCCACCGGGCGAGACGCCCGCAAAGTGGTAACCCATTTCATTGAAGCGTTTGGAAATCCCCGGCGCTACCAGGTGTTCAGCCAGATTCCCAAACTTGCGGTGCAATCCGCCCATTTGCTTACTATTTCT
>JAITCP010000087.1 GCA_031283025.1 Spirochaetaceae bacterium
ACCCCCATTGCTATCATCATCAGAAACAGCGGGCACAATTCAGGCGATTACGATGCGTTGAAAGACCTGTACCGCCCGGGACACGCTGACTGGGCCTGGGAAGCGAAGTACGGCCTCCGTGACCACCGCGGCGGCGGGCGCAGCTCGGGCCGGGAAACGGCAGGCCGGGTTGCGGCGGGGGCTGTGGCAAAAGTGTTCCTGTCTTCCTGCGGCATTAACGTCAGGGCATGGACAGCCGCCGCCGCCGGCATAGAAGCCCCCGGCCCCGGCCAGACAGGTTTTGATCCTGATGAAGCTGAACGAAACCCCCTGCGCGTTCCCTGTAAAAAGACGGCGGATCAAATTACCGCTAAACTGGAAGAACTCCGGGCTGCGGGAGACAGCGCCGGGGGCATTGCCGCCTGCAGTATCTCAGGGCTTCCTGCCGGATTGGGAGAGCCGGTTTTTGACAAACTCGGCGCGCTGTTGGGTCATGCGGTTCTTTCAATCGGAGGGTGCAAGGGCATTGAGTTCGGGGCAGGTTTCGCCGCCGCGGGCTCTACCGGATCGGCCAACAACGACGCTCCCGCCTTTCCGCCGGGCGCGTTGAACAGCGGGTATCCCGGCGGGCAAAAAAGCGTGCCGAATGGTTCGGCGAAAGGCGTATTGAATGGCGGCAGCTTCAAAACAAACAACTCAGGCGGTATGCTGGGGGGAATCTCCAACGGCATGGAAGTTTTTTTCCGGGCCGCCTTTAAGCCAACGGCATCTGTTGCAGCGGAACAAAGCACCGTAGACCGGAACGGCGCGCCCCGGCAGATAAGTGTTCAGGGGCGGCACGACATCTGCATAGTCCCTCGTGCGGTGCCGGTGGTAGAGGCCATGTCCTCCCTTGTTATCGCCGACCTGCTATTGATGCAGCGCAGCGTAGCGCTTTAGCCGTCAGGTTAATCAACGGTTCGCTAAGTCCCGATCCCCAATTCTTCAGCTTTTTTTGCGCCCATTTCCCGCAGCAGGTACTTTTGAATTTTTCCGCTGGAGGTAAGGGGGTAACTGTCTACAAAGAAAACATACCTGGGGATTTTGAAGCGGCTGATTTGCCCCCGGCAATAGTCGCGGACATCTTCCTCGTTCATGGCCGTATCGGGGTGCAGTATGATGAATGCGCCTACTTCTTCGCCGTACTTTTTGCTGGCTATACCGACCACCTGCGCGTCCTTAACGCCGGGCATGGTGTATAAAAAGTCTTCAATTTCCTTGGGGTATACGTTTTCGCCGCCCCGGATAATCATGTCCTTGATCCGGCCTGTAACCCTAAAGTAGCCGTTATTGTCTTTGACGCCCAGATCTCCTGAATGAAGCCAGCCGTCCTTGTCAATGCACTGTTCGGTCGCTTCCGGCAGTTTGTAGTATCCCTTCATGGAATTGTAGCCCCGGCAGCAGAATTCGCCGTGCACGCCGACGGGACATTCCTCCCCGGTTTCCGGACTGCGTATCGTTACCTCCACACCGGGCAGGGCGCGCCCTACCGTTTCCACTTTTGGTTCAAGACCGTCGTCGTAGCGGGTCTGGGTCATTACCGGAGAAGATTCGGTAAGGCCGTAGCAGATCGTAACTTCCTTCATGTACATAAGATCGATCACCTGGCGCATGGTTTCTATGGGGCAGGGGGAGCCGGCCATGATGCCGGTACGCAGGCTGGAAAGGTTGAACATCTTGAACATGGGGTGGTTAAGTTCCGCAATAAACATTGTCGGCACGCCGTACAGGGCGGTGCATTTTTCTTTTTGGATCGTCGCCAGTACCAATAAGGGATCAAACCATTCGATTATTGCCGCAGTGGAACCGTGGGTCAGGATCGCCATCATTCCCAGAACCAGGCCAAAGCAATGGAACAGGGGCACCGGCAGGCACACAATGTCCTTTTCTGTAAGGCGCTGGTTGTCGCCTATGCCCAGCCCGTTGTTAAGGATGTTCCGGTGGGAAAGCATTACTCCCTTGGGAAAACCGGTGGTGCCGCTCGTGTACTGCATATTCACGACATCGTTGGTGTCAAGGCCCGCTTCAATTTCCCGCAGTTCAACATCGCTTGAGTGCCGGCCCAGAAGGAGCATCTCGTTAAAACTGTACATGCCCCGGTGTTTTTGCTGGCCCACATAAACCACGTGTTTAAGGAAGGGGAATTTTTCTGAATTAAGATGCCCCCTTGGCGCGGTCTTGAGTTCGGGAACCAGTTCGTTGACCATGGCGACGTAATCGGAATCGCGCCAGCCGTCTATAAGGCAAAGGCAGGCCATATCCGACTGTTTGAGCACGTATTCCAGTTCGTGGATTTTATAGCCCGTGTTGACGGTAATGGCGACAATGCCCATGCGGGCGCAGGCAAAAAGCACCGTGTTCCAGTCCGGCACATTGGTCGCCCATATTCCCACATGGTCGCCCTTTTTAAGCCCCATTGCCAGGAAGCCTCTGGCAAGGTCATCAACCCGCTTGTCAAACTCCGCATAGGTAAAGCGCAGGTTGCGGTCCGCATAAATCAAAAAATCATGATCGGGATGAGCCTGCGCTTTTTCGCGCAACACTTGGCTCAAGGTCTTTTCTATGTAAGTCATGGACTGCCCCTTATACCGGCGTGTAAATGACGGCCAGAATCCGCGCCGGTTCCCCCCCTGCGGCCAATACCCGGTGGGGCACGATTGAATCGTAATAAACCGAATCCCCGGCCTTTAGCGTTTCTTTACCCGTGCCGTATTCCAATGACAGTTCCCCCGCAAGTACATGGATAAATTCCTCCCCCTCATGGGTGGATTTTTCCTGCTGTGCGTCAGGTTCTATGTCAACAATAAAGGGTTCCATGTGGCGGCCGTTTTTATCCGCCGCCAGCGCCTTAAAGCTAAGGCCTTGATGCCCCCTTGCCGCAGTTTCCGTTACTGCCGCAGTTTTTGCGCTGTCATCGGGGAGGCCGGTTACAAAGCGTGCCGAGGCGGCGGCTTCCCCCGCCCTAGTAATAACCGGGCCAAGCTGTTCATGATCGTCAAGAAGCGTGCCAAGCCGTACCCCAAGCGCCCGTGAGATTTTGATCAATGGGGCAAGATCGGGGATATGCCCTTCGTCCTCAATTTTGGCGACAAGTTCTACCGGAACACCGCTCCGTTCCGCCAAAGTTTCCCTGTCTACCGAATAGGTATTCCTTAGTTCGGCGATTCGCTCGCCGGGTGTATGTGTTCCCATAATGTAAAAAAATATATCATGCCGGGGCGGATTGTACAACAGCCCGCGTCTTTTCTGCGTAAGAGATTGTGGAAATTTTGCAAACCATACAAGCACCACGCATCTTTGCGCCTAATATAGGGGTATGAGACGCCTATTCTCAAAACATTCCCGTATACCGGGAAAAAATGAACGTCCCCGAATCTCCGGGGATACTGAACAGTTGGACGGGAAAAACATCGCTCCGCAAAAACCGCTGTCTATACCGGAAGACGGAGTTTTTAAGGCGAAGAACACGATCAATTGTCTGATATAACGGAGATTATTTTTTACGAATTACCGAAACTGAGACAACGGGTACGGGAAATACTTGGGGGTAAGGTGAAGCCGGAAATCTTTTCAGAAGAAGAAAAATGGTGTATATATATGAGGTACAGGCATGAAAAACGGGCATCTGAGTTGATTAAGGAGTTATGCCATAAGGAGGCGGGAATCATGTATGCGGAAAAAGCTGTTACCAAGGTAAGCCGTGATTACCTGAGATATGCGCGGAAAATGGCGGAAATAAAGAACAGCATGGATAAAGCATCGAGAGATTACGATAGAGGAATGTCTAAAGGTAAGACTGAAATTGCCCAAAAGATGAAGATCGCCGGGCGGCCATCTAACGAAATCGCAGAATTTACCGGTCTATCCACAGAAATCATCGCTAATCTGTAACTCCTGATAGTACGGCGGTTCCTTAGTTCAGCCGGAGCAGTCCGTAACAGGAAGGGTCCTGCCATCCGTTGCCGCTGGTATCGTTCCATACGGCGACACTCTGGCGTATTCCCCGTTCCGAAGCGCCGTTGATCTGCAGGTCAAAGCCTATAACCATTCCTTTCTTTGGCTTGATTGTCTTGAAGGGAATTTTTGCAATAACCGTATACGATTTACCGGAAACAAAAGCCTGCGATTCAAAACCCGCCGCAATCGATTGGGGGTTAAAACTTTGTTCATTGTCAAAATTCACCCGGTACTGGCCGTC
Organism: Spirochaetaceae bacterium; assembly: GCA_031283025.1. Classification (GTDB taxonomy): domain Bacteria; phylum Spirochaetota; class Spirochaetia; order Treponematales; family Breznakiellaceae; genus WRIV01. The sequence goes on from JAITCP010000087.1 coordinate 4,217, forward strand.
ATCGTCCTGCATATAGCCGGATTTGTGGTTGCCCTCATCAATAAAAATCTCCACGGAATCCTGCTCATGGCGGGAGCGGTTTGCCTTGTTCATTTCCGCGTTGGAAACGGTTATAAGCACATAGAGGTACTGCTCATCCCACAGTGCCCTGGCGGTTCCCCGCGCTCCCTGCCACGCCATAATGAATTGGTTTATGGGAATTTCCGGCGCGGTTTTCCAGAGGGGATCTGCCGCATCAAGGGCGGGTTTTCCGTAACGGGCCTCCGCCTGCTGGGGCTTTTTTTTGAATGTGGAAAGACGTTTTTCATTTTTTGCAAGGAAAGAAGCCGGATCCAGCGCTCCGTAAAAAGCCGGCTTTGGCTGCAGCTGCCTGTCAAACAGGGAGGGGCTTGCCTGTGCCAGCCAGCTTGTTCCGTCATCAAGCCCCCACATCGTTACCCTGCCCAAAACGTGTTTTCTGAAAAGGGCAAAGAGCCGCGCATAGGCAACGCCTTGTTCAAGCTCCTGCGCTTCTGTAAGTGTTGAGTTAAGCCCGGCCTGCACGTCCAGTTCTGTAATGCTTACTTCCACGCGCAGCGATGCAAATCGTTCCAAAGAGGCGGCGACGTTTTCCACACTTGTGTTTATCCGGTAATGACCCTGCATACCAATCCCGTCAATAAGCGGCCTGCCGTTCACATTGGGATTTTTTTCATTAAGTTCTTTTACCATATTATAAACAGC
>JAITCP010000173.1 GCA_031283025.1 Spirochaetaceae bacterium
GGGAATCTCTAAAAACTTCAGTTTTTAGAGATTTACCGCTGAAAAACGCACGTTTCGCAGCCCAAAGGGCGAGAAACTGCAAAGGAACCTCTGAAAACAACCGGTTTTCAGAGGTTCCCATGATATTTGAGCGCAAAATTTATGGGAATAGCGACTTTCTCGCTGCTGTTTTGCAATGTTGACTTGTCATTCTTTGAGTAACTTTACAGCGGATGCGTGGAAGCCTTAAAACATAGCTTTAATGGCATAGTATAGCAATGATATGCCTATGAATAACTTGGCTCCCGTGCCCACGATGAAAGCAAGGAATGCGCCAAATGCAACCTTTAACGCTTTGCCGAACCCGGCATTGTTATTGGCAATTTTGTTATTGAGTAATTCTCCCGCCAGCGCTCCCAGAAAAGACCCTATGATTATCCCGTAGGGTGCGAAGAATATCATGCCTAAAATAAGCCCCAGGACAGAGCCGATCACTGCCTTGCGGGAACCGCCGAAACGTTTTGTCAGCCATGCCGGGAGGAAATTGTCCATTATGGTTATCGCTGCCGTTATAACCCCCCATGCCGCAAGGAAAACAATGCTAAAGCCTCCGAACCCGCTCCATTGCAATAACAGCAGGCCTAAGTAGCTTAGGGGAGGCCCCGGTATAACCGGAACAACTGATCCTAAAAGTCCCGCTATTAAAAACAGAAAAGCAAAAACAACCAGTACTATATTCATTATATGCCTTTCCGGGTATAGACTTGTTCGACAACCCGCAAGTTTGGGCTATTGGCCCAAACCGTTGTCTTACAAGTTAAGCAAAATACTGCGTATTTTGCAGGTTTTATTAGGAAATTGTTCAGAAACTGAAGTTTCCGAACAACTCTAATACCGCTCACGGTTAATGTTTCCGGCAATTTCCAAAAGTTTTTCACGGGTGTTGAGCGCGGGATCGTCTACCGCCGCTTCCAGCAGTTCGTTCAATATGATGCCGACGTATTTTCCGGGCTTTACCCCCGCCGCAATCAGATCGTTTCCGTTTACCGCCAGGTCTTTGAGTGAAAGGGCGCTGCTCTTTGCCAGCACCGCTTCAATGCGTTTCTTGAAGGGAAGGAGCATTGCCGGATTTGGTTCAACTCCGGCGGTTCCCGCAGTGTCCGCCATGCGGAGGTCAAACAGTTCCGGCAAAAGGTCTTCCCCGGTACGGATGATGAAGCGGCGCACAGCGTTGTCTTTCCAGACATCCTCATAATGAAACATATGGGCGGCGATGAGCCTGCGGACTTTATCAATTACCGCGTTAGGGTAACGGAAGCGGCGCATGATCCCCTCCGCCAGTTTGACTGATTCTTTTTCATGGTTGTAAAAAGTCCAGATACCGCCCGCGCCCATTTGCCGTACCGCCGGTTTACCCAAATCGTGAAAAAGGGCGGCCACGCGCACTTCCTGTGAAAAATTCTTCCGGGCGGCATAAGCGCAGGCCAAAAGGGAATGATCGAGTACGTCATAACGATGATAACCTTTTTGTTCAACGCCCCGGCATGCGTCCAGTTCGGGAAGGATCAGGCGGAGGAGGCCCGTTTCTTCCATAACAATAAAACCCGTTTGGGGGCTTTTTGAAGCGATCGTTTTGTCCAGTTCTTCACGGATTCGTTCCGCCGCGACCCTGGCGGTGGTGGAAAGCGCGCCCGGTATGGCCGCCAAGGTTTCTTTTTCCAGGTTAAAGCCAAGCTGGGCGGCAAAACGAACCGCCCTCATGGGGCGCAGGCCGTCTTCCGCAAATCGTTCTTCCGGTTTTCCCACGCAACGGATAAGTTTGCGGCTTATGTCGCTTTGACCGTTAAAGGGATCGATCAGCGTTCCTTCGGGAAGTTTTACCGCCGCCGCGTTCATGGTAAAGTCCCGCCGGGAAAGGTCATTCTCTATGGCGGCGGCATAACGGATTTCATCGGGGCGGCGGCCGTCTGAATAATCAGATTCGGTACGGAAAGTGGTAACTTCTATGGAAGCGCCCTTGTAATGGATCGTTACCGTGCCGTGCTTGATTCCCGTGGGGATAACCCGCTTAAAAAGCCGCGTTACTTCTTCGGGCAGGGCATTGGTAGCCAAATCCCAGTCCGCCGAATCCCGCCCCAGAATAAGGTCGCGCACCGCCCCGCCCACCAGGTACACTTCTTTTCCCGCAGAAGTAAAAACGGCGGCGATTTCTTTTAGGACAGGCGCTCTAAGGAACGGCGCTTTACGGATCGGCCCAAGGCGGAGATTGTTCATGTAGGAACCAGTATAGTACAATCAACGGAAATGGTTAATGGAGAAACAGCGGCCAATGGACGGCTGGGCATTGTTTTTACCGGGGGCGAAGGCCCGGAGCCGTGCGCAATAAATGTTAACTTAACCGCTAAACCGCTGATTGTTGCCGCCGATTCGGGGCTGTTTCTTGCGGAAGAGGCGGGGCTTCCCCCTGATTGGATTGTCGGGGATATGGATTCTGTTGATGCGGAACGCCTTGCCGGTCATGTTCCTGAAAAGATACTCCGCTTTCACAGTGACAAGGACTACACCGATACGGAACTGGCTATATCACTCTTAAGGGAAAAGGGCTGCGGCCCCGTCTGGATTATCGGCGGGGGAGGGGGCCGGATCGACCATCTCTTTGGAATCCGCGCCCTGTTCGAGCGTGAGTATCCCCCCGAACGGTGGATTACCGCCGCCGAAGACATACGCTGCCTCCAGGCGCCGCAGCAATCGGCAGCGCGACATTCCGCCGGACAAAAACCGTGCGGGGCGCTTCCCTCCGTATTGGAATTTGCTTCCGGTTCCCGCGCTCCGCTTGCTCCCGTGTCGGTGTTCCCCCTGGGGGACGGCCCCTGGGAAGCGGAAAGCGCCGGCCTTAAATGGCCCCTTGCCGGCCTTGGCTGGAACCGGGGCTTTTTCGGCCTGAGCAATGAAGCGCCGGAAGGCGTTTTTACCATCCGCGTAAAGCAGGGCCGCTTTATGGTGATTTTGGAAAACCGTGTCTAATACCCTAAGCAGGAAGATCAGTATTTAAATTCGCTTTCCCCGATAAACTCCCGGAGTATGCTGTTGCCGGGCACATATTGCGGCGGAATGGGGGCAAAGTTTTCCAGGAAAGTCAGCATACGCCGGGCTTCGGCATATTCGCCCATGTTGGGTTTTACCGAACGGAGCAGGGGATCGGCGTAAAACTTAAGCACGGCAAGTTCATAGTCCAGGGCGGAGTTAAAAGCCGCATCCGCGCCGTCCTGGAAGGGGAAGATATGTTTCCGTTCACCCGCCTGGACGCTGGGCCACATGCTGATCGTTTTTGCCGCCCCGGTTCCCCGAAACTGGTTGTCCCTGACCATACGGCGCAGCAGGCGGTTGTCGCTTGTGGGTATGCGGTTATGATCGTCCAGATTAAGGCCGGTTAAAGCGGACACGTAGAGCTTAAACTTTTTTTTCCGTTCCACCTGTGGAGTGCACGCGTCGTTAAGGCCGTGGATTCCCTCCATGATCAGAATGGAATCTTCATCAAGACGTATAGGCTTGCCCCGGACTTTGCGGCTTCCGCTCTTAAAGTCAAAAGCGGGTATGTCAACTTCTTTGCCTTCCAGAAGTTCCACCAGTTGTTGGTTAAGGTAGGGCACATCCAGGGCTTCCAGACATTCCAAATCCGTTTGGCCGTTTTCGTCTTTGGGAATATCCGGGGTATTGCGGTAATAATCGTCCAGACTGACAGCGATGGGGGCCATCCCCATCACCTGGAGCTGGATGGAAAGCCGCTTGGCTGTGGTTGTTTTTCCCGAACTGGAAGGGCCGGCGATCAGAATCACCCTGACATCGTTCCTACATTCATAAATACGGTCGGCAATTTCCGCCAGCTTCTTGGCTTGGAACGCTTCCGCTATGCGTATATAATCCCGAATCGTCCGGTTGGAAACTAGCTGGTTAAGCCGCCCGACGGCCCGGACTCCCAAAATATTTCCCCACTTTTTATAATCCTTGTAAACGGAAAAAAGGCCGGGGCTGTCCTCAAAAGGCCCGATGGTTTTTTTACCTGTGGCCGGAAAACGGAGCAGAAAGCCCTCGCCGTATTCCATAAGCTCAAAAACATCCAAAAGGCCCGTCCGGTTTACCAGAGGTTCGACGTACAGATCGGCAAAGTCCTTGCAGCGGTTTACCATAACCTTGGACTCGCTGCGCTGTTCAAAGAGGAGCAGGGTGTCTTCCTGGTGGTTTTGTTCAAAAAGGGCAAGAGCCTCGGCATAGGCCATGTATCCGCAGGAAACGGGCAAATTCGCTTCTACCAGTGAACGCATTTCCCGTTCCAGAGCCTTTACTTCGCCCTGTTCCGGTTTTTGCTCGTCGGCAAAGGTATAGTAATAGGAGTGCCCTAGGGAATGGCCAACCATGAGCCGCCGGTTGGGAAAGAGGCCGCGGGCCGCTACCGCCAGCAGAAACGCCAGGGAACGGCGGTAAATAAACGCCCCGTCCCCGCTTAAAAGGGATATGGGTTCTACCATACAATTTATTTCCAGCAGGGTGGAAAGGGGGCGGATTTCGTTGTTAATCCGGACTGCGGCCAATCCCCCCGGAACTTCGCCGAAGTTGTCCGCTAACGATTCTACCGGAACCCCAAAAAGGCAGGTAACGGTTTTACATTCCCCGCCTGCGGTTTGTAAAAACCGGGCTTCTATTGTATTACTCATAATGTTTAGTATAACGCCTGTCAGGGATTGTTGGAAGGCTGCGCATTGCGCCTACAGTCCCGTTACACGAAGTTTTTTTACCACCCAAGACGAACCGCTGTTGTACTGGATGATGCCGCGCTGCCGAATGGCGGAGGTTTACTCATACATGGTAAAAGCCGCCCAGTAGTAGGGATGGCTCCATTTTTCATCCCCGCGGAATTCCTGCTTAACCTGATAATATGCCTCCCTGAACGACAGGCCTTCCTTAATTACCTTCCCGTATAACCGCGACATAAATTCTGATGTCCCGTCGTCGCTTATTGACCATAAACTTACACCGACATTCTCTGTCCCCGCTACCATAAACGCCCGCGCCATCCCTA
>JAITCP010000072.1 GCA_031283025.1 Spirochaetaceae bacterium
CTGTAAATCGGTACAATCCGCCGTCAGCCCTACTTTAAGGTTTGATGCCACGCGGGGGGCAAGGTCGCGTCCCTCGGTGGTTGCCCCGTACAGGACGATTTGAGGCTTTTTTTCTGAAATCACCTGAATCATCAATTTACTGTAGGGAATGGGGGTGTAGTATTTAAGTCGGGGGTCTTCCAGCAGGTACACCCGGTCCGCGCCCAGGCTTGCAAGGCGGGGAACTTCCCCCGCAGCCGTATCCCCAAAAATCGCGGCGCTTACCTCAACTCCCAGTTTATCTGCAAGCTCGCGGGCTTTAGAGACCAGCTCCAGGCTTACCTCCGCCGCTTTTCCGCTGCTTTGTTGAATATATACCATTACACTGTTTTCTGCGCTCATTGTTTCCTTCTTTTCTTATCCAAAAGTATGATCGGCGATAAGGCCGTGGATTAGTTCGGTAATACCGGCCTCGCCGGGATCGATATACCTTATGTCCGCGGCGGTAAGCACCACGGAATTGATGTTCTTTACCTTGGTGGGGGAACCGGAAAGGCCGCACTGGAGCGGGTCGGCATTGATTGCCGGGATGTCCCACAGGGCTATGGGGCCGCCGTCCCCCGCAACAGGAGCAGCCCGCTTATGAGTCATAGCCTTGATGGCGGAAGCGGGGCGGGGAGCTTCCCCTTCTTCGGTAAAGGTAACCAAAACGGGAAATCGCGCTTTTACTTTTTCCCAGCCGCCTTCTATGGAACGGACGGCGGTGATTTCTTTTTTTGCCGGGTCCAGGGTTTCTATTTTGGAAACGCAGGTAATCTGGTTTATCCCCAATTTCTCCGCCGTTTGGGGGCCTACCTGGGCGGTATCTCCGTCAATGGCCTGCCTTCCGCAGACGACCAGGTCAAAAGCGCCGATTTTGTTAATTGCACATTTCAGGGCGTAGGATGTTGCCAGGGTATCCGCTCCGGCAAAACCCCGGTCGGACACCAGGGCGGTAAAATCCGCCCCCCGGTACAGACATTCTTTCAGCACCGCCGCCGCAGCCGGGGGGCCCATTGTTACTACGTTTACTTTAGTACCCGGATGAGCGTCTTTTATCTGTAGGGCCGCTTCCAGGGCATAGAGGTCATCGGGGTTAAAAATCGCCGGTAACGCTGCCCGGTTTACCGTGCCTTCCGGCGTCATGGCCTCTCCGGTAATATTTTGGGTGTCAGGCACCTGTTTTACCAATACAATCACATTCACTTTGCGTCTCCTTGCCGGATTTTATTATGACATTTTCGGCAATTTTGTCAAGGAAATCGTTGCCAACACTACATATCGTGTCAAAATGACCCAAATTTAAGCCAAAGTGGGGAGTCGAACCCCAGACCTGCGCATTACGAGTGCGCCGCTCTGCCAACTGAGCTACTTTGGCGGTATTTTTGAATATTAAGTAAAAAAAGAGCAAAAATCAAGCCGAATGCTTGACAAAAGGCAATTATTTTTGTTAAAATTAGACTGAATCTGCATTCAACAAAGTTTTTATATAAAGGAAGGATAAAATGGGATCAATAGACCTACCCAAAAGCCCTAATGTTTTTCACCCGGAGAAACCCAGTGCCGTTGGCTCACGGAACTCTCTGGCCCAGGAATACAGGGATCAACAAGCTGAAGTAAATCAGCTTCTGGAAGAGGAAACCAATAAGGTCATCCATCATATTAACGCCAAACTACCCAAGGATACCCTTGAACGCCTGGATGTTATGGGCGGCCTTAAAGAGAAACTCTACAACTACTTCAACCAAAATTTCCACAACATGTTCAACCGTTACATGGTAACCGCTGAAGATGAAATGGTAAAAAAGATACGGAATTTCGTTGATAAGGAAGAAACCAAGGTTCTTGCCCGGTATACCCCCAAAGAGATAGCCAACCTGCTTGACGAAGTAGGCGGCGCGGACAAGTTCAATACCGGTGAAGTGGAAAAATCCATGATTAATATGTACGGCCACCTGCAGGGCCATATCCAGCGGGGAGTCAACGATCTGGAAACCCACACCAACAGCATTCTGCGGCAAAAAACCGATACAGGCGCTTTTGTCCGCGGTGAAAACGCATATTCCATCGTAAAATGCGCTTTCAAAGACAACCTGCTTAAGCCCAAAGCGGTAACAGATGTAAAACTTTCCGTTAACATTCTGGATTCAGAGCTAATCAGTCCGATTTTCCACTATCAGGTAACGGTGGAGTACCTTATCAAGGAACTTCTTACCAAGTACATCATTGATACAATCGATAAGGAAATCGAAAAAGTTAAGGATCAGCGCATCGATCAGGGTCTGGAAGAGCTTACAGACAGTGAAATCATCTTTAGTAAAATGAACCGGGTAGAACGCTATACTGAAGATGATGCCGAGGATCCCAAATCCAGGCGTTATGCCGTTGTGGGCAAAGCCATTATGGACCGGCTTATCGGCCTTAGGGCGGAAATCGATCCAGCCGAATATGATCAGATGAATGTCCGTGAAAACCTTAAAAAGATCGTTGACATTGAAAATATCCGGACAAGGGGCTTTAATACCGCCGTTAACTCAATTACCTCGATCCTTGACACCTCCAAAATGGGGTATCAGTATATTGAAAACTTCAAAAACGCCAGGGAGCTTATTCTCCGGGAATATGAAGACACCGATACGGATCACCTCCCCGATGAGCGCTACCAGGTACGGATGCGGTATTACGATTCCGCCCAGTTAATCGAAGAACGGAAAGCCTACGATGTCCAGACGAAGAGCTTTGAAAACGAGGTCCAGCACCTTTGGGATGTATTGTGGGTGATTTATGAAAACGGCAAACCCGCTTTTAAGGTTACCGATTTTAACGATCTGGCCCAAAAACAGAGAAGCCGGATTCGTAAGCAGGTTAAGGCTAAAACCGGTGAGCCCCTTTATGAGGATATTGCAAAAATTTGGGACGAAATTACCTTTATCAAAACCGGTGAAACGGAAGTTGAAAAGATGAACCGGACTTATATCTATGAAAAGAACAAAGTTCATCAAAAGATCATCCTGATGCGTGACAAGATGAAGGAAATGTATGACTTCCGGTATCCGGTGGAACGGCGGGTTATGGAATCCAGGCTTAGCTCTTTGGAAAGGGATTTTAACAAGTTTGATTATGCGATTAATCCCTACCATATTCAGCCCGGCCTTTTGCTGGACATAGATATTACCTCCCTTAAACGGAAAAAAGTTACCCTTAACGGCATGGCTAACGTACTAAACGAATTCCTCCATGGCGTGTCCAAGGGCTTCCAGGATGCGGCTTTTGCTTCCTTTAGCCGCCGCCGGTCCACCGTCAGGGATGACATCGCCCAGTCCTTTGCCGATTCAACCAGTTCTTCTTCTGTTCAAAATCCTGTCTCCGAGTCCGCTCCCGCCCAGAACTATCTGGATCTGCTTAATGCGGAAGACGACGGCGCTGTAACTACTGCTGTGGCCGCCAAAAAGTCTGCCGGCGGAAAGCGTGGCAGGGGAACAGCGGCATCCGCTAAACCTAAACGGAGCGGCGGTACTAAGCCCCGCGGCGGCGGCGGACGCAGCCGCGGCGGCATACGTCAGATATAACGGGCGCAAGCTATACAAGGGGAGCTGCCTAAAAGGGCGGTTCCCTTTTTTTATGTGCATTGGTTATATTGACGGGAACCTCTAAAAACCGGTTGTTTTTAGAGGTTCCTTTGCAGTTTCTCGCCCTTTGGGCTGCGAAACGTGCGTTTTTCAGAGGAAAATCTCTAAAAACTGAGGTTTTTAGAGATTCCTTGACATTACATTTTTGCCTTATATAGTATACAGATGTAACGAACAGTGTTACACCAATCTTTGAAAGGAGTAAAAAATGAACGAAGCAGTACTATACGCCAGATACAATCAGGCGGGCAACAAGGTTATTTTTAGCCTGTTGGATAAATTAAGCAATGAAGAACGGGAAAAAGACAGGGGGAGCTTCTATGGCAGCCTTTCAGGGCTGTTCCGGCATATAATCGGCGGGACTTGTTTCTTTCTGGGAATGTATAAAGCCGCCTTGAGCGGCAACGCGGCAGCGGTAAAAGCAATCTCCGCAATAGAAACGCTTCCAAAACTGCCGGAAGGAGCGTTAAGCGAAGTACAGTGGAAAGAACTGGAATCTGCGGTAAATGCTGCTGATTCGTCTTATACCGGCATGGCAGAAGCCTTAAGCGATTCCGATCTGAGCCTTCCGGTTAAAATCGAATGGTATGGGGGGAATCCGGCTTCCGTGCCATTGTCATTCATGCTGAGCCAGCTTGTTGTTCACAACACGCATCACCGCGGGCAAATCTCCCAGATACTTGATTCTCTTAAAATAGATAACGACTATTCGGGGATTGATGTTGCGTTTCTTGGTAAATAAGCCGTATCCTGAAAATTAAGTCTTTTTCCGCCTGGATGCCACAAAGCGGGAAAAGTCATTGATATTTGTAACAATTATTCTGTCGTTATAAACTTCCATGCGCCGCTGGGTTACAAAATGGTTGATTATGTCCTTTGCCTGAGAGACGCCCATTCCGGCCCAATGGGCAATGTCATCAACGGTGGTAAGGAACTCCCTGCGATCCGTGGCTTTATCAATATTGGTCTGGGTTTCATCCAGCATAAGGAATACGTCGGCAATTTTCGCCTGGGGTTCTTCCAGGGTAAGGATCATAAAACGCCGCTTGGAATCATAAATGCGCTTGGTAAACATTTTAAGAAGGGTAAGGGCGATCTTGGGATTCCCCATCATAAGGATTTCAAAATTCTGCTGGTTAAATTCCAGCACTTTAACCGTGTCCAGGGCTATGGCTGTAGCGGACCGGGGGGAGTGTTCCAGTATTGCCATTTCACCGAACATTTCGGATGGCTGCAGTATGTCCAGCGTTTTTTCAATGTCGCCGATAATTTTAACCAGCTCTACCCTTCCCGACTGAATCAAATAAAAATTATCCCCCGGTTCAAATTCAGAGAAGATCATTTCCCCGGGCTGAAAGGTTCTGGCAAAACGGCCAAAGGCCGCCAAATCCATGGCCATTTTACGCTCCCCCCGCCAGGGCTTTAAGCGCCCGTTTTGATTTTATTACAATCCCGTCATCTTCATCCGTAACCATGGTAAGTATCTTTTTGTAGAACGTGGCGGCCTGGTCTTTCCTGTTGAGTTTTTCATAGGATTGGCCCATAAAATAAAGGCAACTCCCCAATTCAGGATGCCGGGGATACTTAGTAATCATTCCGGTAAAATATTTTATGCTATCGTCAAATTTGTTGAGCAGGAAGAGGCAGCGGCCCATTTCATAAGCGCTTTTAGCCGCATACTCCTGATCCTCATTGGCATCGACTATTTTCTTGAAGGAAAGATACGCCTGCTGGTATTTTTCCTGGGAAATCATGCTTACCGCATCGTAGTATGCCTTGGCGGTATCCCCCATTTGCCCGGGGGAACTGCGGGCGGGAGCATCCGCCGCCGGGGGAGCAGCCGGCCCGGAATTCAGGACGGACTGGGGAACGGAACGGCCCCCCTGGGCTTCAATCGCTTCCAGATTTTTGGCCGCCTGGGAGGCATTGTACCCGGACGGATAATAGGTAAGATAGCGGGAGAACACATATTTAGCCTGTGCAAATCGTTTATTTTTTAAATAATACTCCCCCACATTAAAAAGCCCGCGTTCAGGGTTTTCTTCCGTCTTTTCCAGAAGGCTGGATACCTGATGATGAACGCGCCTGAGCTGATTGGAAAAAACCTTGAGCATCTTCATGATGATCCGGGTATTGGTTTGGGTCAGGGCTTCAAATTCGGGAACCGTAAGAGCCATAACCGCCGTATCCTTGACGGCCATGGCATTTTCTTCACGGGGATACCTGCCCAATGAGGACTTAACGCCAAAAAATTCGCCCGGTTGAACCGTGTCATGTATGTCTTCCCCGGTTTCAATGTCCTGATAGCCAAGGTTTACCTGGCCTGACTGAAGGATAAAAATTTTCTCCGCTGCGTCTCCCTGGAAATATATTACTGAACCTGATCTGTATTGGAGAGGCACCGGCATTTTTACGCTCCGTCCTTTTGCTCAGTTGGTTCAAAGGGCAAAAAATCAAGAACTTTCTTAAAGCCGATTTTTTCCCGCGCCTGCCGGTAAAGCCCTTCCGGGTCTCCCTTTACAAACACGGGCCGCTGCCCCACGATAATCCGGGTATACCCTTCCGGCAGTTTTCCGCCAAAAATATCAAGAAAACGCATCTCACCGTAAATGGGGTTTCCCGCCAGGGTTAAGAGCTCTATATCTTCCATTGATGTAGAAAGCAGGTTTTCATAGATGTCATCCTTGCGGGCCCTGGTTACCAGAATATCCGCCAGTTTTCCTTCGTCCAGGGAGCCGGTACGATCCCCCATCCAAAACGCTTTTGCCGCATTGCAGGTAACCATCCGGAACATTGTTTCCGCCGGCAGGTCCTCGCCGTACATTTCCCGGTACAGATTCCTGTCATAGCGCATTTCATCCAGAAGGTTTGCGGAGCCTGATGCGGAAGAATCCGTACCGATGGTAACGTTAATTCCCGCCTTGATCATCTTGCGGATTTTACAGGTAACGTTAAACATAAACATATTGGAAAAAGCGCACCATGAAACACTGGCCCCGGCTTTGGCGGCTTTTTCTATGTCTTCATCGCTAAAACCTATGCAATGAATCAAAAGGCAATGGCTGTCCAGCACATTAAGGCTTTCCAGAAAGTTCACTCCGTTCATCGACTCATCATCAAAACCTTCGGAAAGATGGGTAATAAAAGGCCAGTTGTTATCCACCGCCCTTTTATGTTCCACCTCAACCCCATCGCCCCATTTAAGATCATAGGAAGACGCTTCATGGGCCAGGCCATACTCCAAAATCGCCCTGATGGGAAGCGTGGGAAGTATTTCCGCGTTGAGACTTTGGGGAAAGTGATCGTTAACCGTGGTAACCCCGGAAAAAAGACATTTATACCCGGAAAGGCTGTACAGGTCCTCACGGGTGAGTTTTGATCGCTCCTTATAAGTATCCGATGCCTTTAAGTCATTATCCCAGGGAAGCCATGTAGCGTAAAAAGTACCCGGTTTTGGGCCCACAGGCGGACGATAATTCCCCTGAAGGTGGTCGTGGGTATTGATAAGGCCGGGATATATGCAGGATTGCCCTTTTAGATCGATGGTACAGCCGGAAACGGAAGCGGTGATACGATCTCCCGCAGCCCCAATGGCTTTACCGGATATGCTTCCCCCGGCGAGTATTCCGTTTAGCAACGTAAAATCAGCCAACTTAAATCCTTTCCAATCAATCTTACCATATTTTGCGTGAACAGGAACAGCCACCGCCCATATTTTCTAATTATCGGCAAAATGAGCGGTTTTTTGTAGAGGCTCCGGTACAAAACCTCATAATATAGTATAGTGAGTTTGATAACAGTATGATAGACCTGCATACCCATTCCAGCGCTTCTGACGGGGATTTAAGCCCCTCCATGCTGATGGAAAAGGCCGCCCGTCTGGGCCTAAAGGCTCTGGCGTTAACGGATCACGATACTATCGCCGGGCTGGAAGAGGCAAAAACCGCCGCTGGGGAACTGAATATACGTTTTATTCCGGGAGTAGAACTGGAAATTGAACCGGAGTTCCACATTCCGGCTATAAACGGGGAATTCCACCTTTTAGGGCTGGGAATAAGCGGCTTTTCCGCCGAATTTCTTGAAGCGTTGACTTTTTTGGCGGGGGCACGGGACAGGCGGAACCTGGAAATGGTCAAAAGGATGAATGCCGCCGGAATAGAAACAGAATATGATGAGATTAAGGCCTTTGCCGGCGGCCCGGAAGGTTTCAAAGACGGGATGGTAGGGCGGCCCCATTTTGGCGCTTTTCTTATCAGCCGTAAAATTGTCAAAAACCAAGAACAGGCTTTCAGGCAATGGCTGGGAAAGGGCCGGCCCTTTTATGTTCACAGAGAAGGGCTGGAATTTAAAAAAGCAGTCCGGCTTATCCACCAGGCGGGCGGAAAGGCCGTGCTGGCACATCCCATGTCACTGTATGTTTCCTGGGGCCGTCTGCCCGCCCTGATGGCCTCACTTCAAAGAAATGGCCTGGACGGCCTTGAGGCATGGCACCCTACCGCAACGGTTGCAGCCTGCAAGCGGCTGGAAGAACTTGGCCGGAACCTGGGGCTTTGGGTTACAGCGGGGAGCGATTACCACGGTTCCGCCAGACCGGAGCGGAAGCTGGGTTATACCGCCGGAGACCGGAAAATAGCGGACGATTTTCTGGATTCACCGGAAGCGCCCCCCGCAAATCCCCCACGTTAGCCCGCAATGCACATGGGGGTTAGTCTGCCGGGTGTTTCTGATCACTGAGGAAGCGCACCTACGGCAAATATCACTGAAAAGACGGACGCTTTATGTGTTTTGTTGCATATGGGCGGCGGGAAGAACACCCCTTCAGGCCGCAGAAAAAGCGTCCTTCAGGGGTAACCTTCCCGCCGCCCACGTGGCAACATTCCTCTAAAGCGTCCGTTTTTTCAGTGCTTT
>JAITCP010000081.1 GCA_031283025.1 Spirochaetaceae bacterium
TGACCGCCGCCGCTTCCTGAACCCTCATCAGGGGGTTTCCGGCAGATATTCCTTCTATTCTCATACTATAACTATAATAGTAAAATCAAAGTTTTGCAACTACAGAAAGTTGTTCAGAAACTGAAGTTTTTGAACACGCCAATCAGGTACACTACGGAAAAGCGGTAACAGGCGCCGCCGCGTGCCCATTTCCTTGATTGGAAGGCGGGGGGCCATACCCCGCCACCAACAACCGGGTGTTTCTGATTATTGGGGGAAGCGCACCTGCGGCAAATATCACTGAAAAAACGGACGCTTTATGTGTTTTGCTGCATATGGGCGGCGGGAAGAACACCCTATTCGTATCTACAGCCGGGTGTTTCTGATCGCTGAGGAAGCGCACTAAAGAAAGATCGGCGGGGCCTGCCCCGGTGTAACACCCCTTCCATGCTGTAAGTGATGTTACACCGGGGCACCCACCTCCGCTTTCACTCTATGTGCGCTTCCAATATCCCCGGAAACACCCGGCTGTCGGTACGACAAATAGAGGGAAACTCTCGCCGCCTATGTGGCAACATTACTCTAAAGCGTCCGTTTTTTCAGTGCTTTCACCCGCCATGGGAACAAACAACAGCGCCCATAGGGCGTTGACCAGCTGTTGTGCCCACGTTCCGGCGCAGGATAACTGAACCGCATTCAATTACATTAGGCTGGATTTATCCAGCCGTATGCGCCGCGGTAAGCGGTGCGGTAATGCTTTATGCGAAGTTTTTGCGTAGCAAAAACGACAAGCCCAAAACCGGCAAGGAGAGTCTGTAGGAAAACTCTATTTTGGCGATTTTTTGAATTCGTAACTCCTTATTATAGTAAGGAATTATAAAATGTCGAATCCTGAAAAAAGGACTTTTTCTACAGACTCTGTACGCCGCTTTTAGCGGCGATGTTTATCGAACGCCACCGCAACGCGGTAGCGCAAACTCTCCATTTACTGGTTTTTATGGCTTTTTACGGCCTTTTTGCCTTTTTTAGGCGTTACCACATCGAGCGGGGCCGCCGCCCCGTACCGCGGGGATGCCGCCCCGTCTCTTGGGGTTGCCGCCCCGTGCCGCGGGGATGCCGCCCCGTCTCATGGGGCTGCCGCCCCGTGCCGTGGGGCTGCTACCCCGTACCGTGGGGATGCCGCCCAATGGGAGTAGGCCTGCCTGCCTGCCGCAGGCAGGGAATAGGGTTTTAGTTCGTAAGCATAGTGAGTTGCTTTCAGACATCGCTTACAAACAAAAATCCACTCCATCACCTATTCCCCATCATCTTTTTCCCTCACTGCTTATTCCACGTTGGATCGTAGCCTGGATTTGTTGTTGTGTACGTTCCGTACCTGTTTACCGCTCCAGTACCGCCGGACTTGCTTACTAAATCTCCGGGGAATGTATCGGCATAACTTATAGTAGTAGTAGCATTACGTTGAAACGTTACGCTGGCAAGGCTGTTGCATCGTTCAAAAGCCCAACCCCCAATGCTGGTAACGCTGTTGGGTATGGTTACGCTGGTAAGGCTGTAGCAATAGGCAAAAGCGCTTTGCCCAATGCTTTTAACGTTGTTGCCTATGATTACGCTCTTAAGGCTGGTACATTGTTGAAAAGCGCAAAGCTCAATGCTTTCAATGCTGTCGGGTATGGTTACGCTGGTAAGGTTTTCGCATAAGACAAAAGCGTAATACCCAATGCTGGTAACGCTGTTGGGTATGGTTATGCCGGTAAGGCTGGTGCAATTGTAAAAAGCGCTCTGCTCAATACTGGTAACGGTGTTCGGTATGGTAAACGCGCCTGTTTTTCCGCCAGGACAATTTATTAACGTAGTTTTGTTTTTGTTATATAATACGCCGTCTTGGGAACTATATGCGCTGTTACTGGTATTAACATTTATTGCGGTAAGGCTGGTGCATCCCTGAAAAGCGAGATACCCAATGCTGGTAACGCTGTTAGGTATGGTTACGTTGGTAAGGCTGGTGCAGCTATTAAAAGCCTCTTCCCCAATGCTGGTAACGCTGTTTGGTATGGTTACGCTGGCAAGTCCGGTGCAACCATAAAAAGCGCTCTCCCCAATGCTGGTTATGGTACTGCCGGAAAGGTCAAGGTTGACGTATTTACCTTCGTTGGTATACAGCGTGTTTCCAACGCTTCCCTGAACTGAGAAATTACCGCCGAGGCTGCTCACATTCAACTTGGCGGTATGCGGGGTTGCGGCGGTATTGTTGGATTGGGTTTTGAGCCAATTTTCAAATGCGGCTACGGTGGTAAAGGTAGGGATATTTGCTGTAGTAACGGTAACGGCGGCGCTGGTTTTGCTGTTGTACCCTGGTGCGCTTACGGTTACCGTGTAAGTTCCCGCTGCGGTCGG
Source organism: Spirochaetaceae bacterium (assembly GCA_031283025.1). GTDB lineage: Bacteria > Spirochaetota > Spirochaetia > Treponematales > Breznakiellaceae > WRIV01. Next base: position 2,377 of record JAITCP010000081.1, read on the forward strand.
CGTGTGCTTGTTAGCGTTTATGCCGACATTGGTTTCGCCGTTTTTCCACTGGTACGATACCGTTTCGCTCCCGCTGTACGCGGCTGTCAGTTCCGTTCCGGTGGTAACGCCGCTGGACGGGCTGATGGTGATGTTTCCGCTGAGGTCGCGGTTTCCGCCGCCTCCGCCGGTTGCCGGAAACCTCGCCGTAATAACGCCGGAATTGGCGCTGTTGCTTGCAGTTGCGCCCGCAACGGTAAAGAAGTTTGCCGTTACCCCTTGCAGGGTGTAGCCTGTTTTGGCCGTTAGCGTGATGGTTGCCGTGTATGCGGTCGAGGCGGCAAAAGTTCCCGATACCGCCGGAGACCATGCTACGGTTCCGGCGTACTGGGCGTTTTGGGTAATGCTGGTAACAGGGGTTTCGCCGGCCGCCGGGGCGGTAACGCCCGTTATGGCGGCGATGGTAACAACGGTGTCAGATGCCCCGCCTGTTTTGTCCCATTTTGCGTAGAGGGTATGCGTGTTTTTCGGCGTATAGGTAGAACCGGCGGGGTAAGAAATACCCGTGCCGCCGGCGTTCCAGCCGTCGAACGTGTAGCCGCTTCTGGAAAACCCGCTTGCGTCGGGGAGCGTTAGACTTTTCCCCGCTTCAACCTTCTGCGAGGGGGGCGTTGCCCCTGTCCCGCCGTTGATGTTGAAAGTAACGGTTTTCGGGGCAATGGGTTCCAGCAATTCTATCATTATCTTGTTTTCACAAGCGGTAAAGGCGAAAACAAGCGCAATTCCAACAATAAGCGCTAACTTGTGCGGTTTTACTGAATTGTTAGGTACTTGAAATGGTATAGAAGAAGGGTGGTATAATTTTGTTTGTGGCCTGCCTGCCTGCCTGCGCTCTTGACTGTAATTCTGCTCACATAACGGGAGTAATGCCGCTCTGTTCCACATAGGAACTATTGTGGCATATTGGGGGGTTCTTTGCAAGCGTTTTTGGAGAGAAGGGGAGGAATTTTAACCACGAACCAACACGAACGGAATGTAACACCACGCCAATATACCCGCATTTATCGGATAGCGGGTATATCCGCGGGCCCTTCCATGGCCTGGAATTGTTCCCGTACTGAATGGAGCATGGCCAATTCCCGGTCTATGGTTTTGCCGTAATTAAATGTTTTTAATTCAACAATACGGTAGGCTTCGTCTTCCCAGAACTCAACCTTGTCCAGCCGCATGAACCGGAACCGCTTGTCGCGGGCCTTTTCCGCCCAGGATGCCGCTTCTGCCCAATAGTACCGGCCGGCTTCAAAGTACTTTTCCGCAATGTCCAGGCTTCTTAAATTTTCCTCTTTCCAGGGGGCGTTGTAAAAATAGGCGTGCCGTTTGTTAAACTTATTGGCCAGGTAAAGGTACTGCTCTACCATTTTTATATTCAGGTGCATCATGAAAAGATAACAGTATTTTTCGTACTGTATTTCTGTTTCTATGCGGGCCAGGGCATAGAGGGGGTTGGCAAAGTTTGCTTTGAGGGCCTGTTCAAGCCAGAAAATATTTTCCAGGGTATCGTCGGGGTATTGATGGTAATGGACATGGTACAGCCTGTAGTACTGTTCCTTGTACATCACAAGGTATCCGTCCAGCGCGGGCGGAATGCAGAGGGTTGCCGCAAGGAGAAAAATGAGCGTAATATTGCGGAATCGCGCCATGGTTACTTTTGATTTCCTGCTTCCTTCATTATCGGCATTTCCAGTACCGCACTCCATATTTCCGGAGCAATCTCTTCAGGCGGCCTGGTTCCGTCCAGAGAGACGACCCGGACGCCCGCCTGCTCATAAGCCGGCAGAAGTTTCAGGTAGGCTTCCCTCACCCTGGCCTGAAAACCCGCTTTTTCGTAGATTTCCTGTTTTTCTTTCCGCCCTGCTATACGTTTCATGGCCGTTTGGGGGTCAACGTCCAGATAAATAAGAAGTTCCGGAAGGGGAAAGCCCGCATTAAGGGTTTCCGGCAGTTCCGGGCCGCATTCCAGCCCCTGGTACACCAAAGATGAGGGGGTGTAGCGGTCGGAAACAACCAGTTCGCCCCGTTTGCAGTGTTCGGCGATGCCGGCGGGCCCGTAGAGGTGTTCCCACCGGTCTGCGGCAAAAAGCCGTGCCAGGGTTTCTTTTGTAACGGTACATTCGCCCTTAAGGATACGGCGGATTAACAAGCCCACCGGCCCTTGGGTAGGTTCACAGGTATAAAAAAACGGCGGAAAACCATATACCGGTTCCGGTTCGGCAGCCAGAAAGGCGTTTTTTTTGGATTTTGCCGGAACACTGAAACGGTTCCGAAGCAGTTCAAGCTGGGTAGATGTGCCGCTCCCGTCGCACCCTTCTATAACGGTAAAACGCTTTAATGTAGCGATGCTTCCGGCCACAATCAATGGTATTCCCTCCCTTGGTAAGTATACCTTAGATCTGACCCATAATGGAAGGATACCAAACATTTTTTCCGATACCTGTAATAGTATTTACCGCTCAAATTGGATATGCTTAACGTACAGGGAAAACAGGTGGATGCCGCTCGTACCAAGCAATTAGTTCTTGTGGAATTGGTTATTTTTTTTACTCTGGCGGGCATTACCGCCCTCCTGTTTCAACCATTGATGGGCTTGATCAATAAAAATATCATCGCAGTACAGTCGGCTCTGGTCAAAAATCTTGAAAAAAACTTCCTCAAAAACCGCCCCATCCGTTACAGTTCCATGAGTCCGTCCCTTATCGGTTCAGTGGAAATTCGGGGTATTACCATCGGCGCTGAACCGGAACCCTTGGCCAATATTGACAGCCTTTATCTTTCATATTCCTTATGGGACATTATTCGGGGTAAAGGAATAGTCGCCATACGGAAACTGGTAATAAATAAGCCGGAAATTACGTACCATGTGAAAAGGGACAGTGATCTTGCCGATTTGTTTTCACCCAAGGAAAGCAGAAAAAAGAACTCCCTTGTTTTGCCTTTGAATTGTCTGGCTAGCCTGCGGAACGGAACAGTGCTTGTAGTACAGGACGATTTTTCCCTGGGAAGTGCCGGAATTTCACTGGAAGGGGAAATGAAAAACGGCTTAATCAGGCTAGACGGGGAATGGCATACATTCCCGGAACCTGTAATAGGACTCGTTTCCACGGAGGGAAGCGCAGGCGGGGAATTTAGCTATAAGCTCAATGACGGGAGCCTTCAAATAAATGTAGATTCCATAGCAGGAAGCGAATTCCGGGTAGAAAAACTACAATTTGCCTTTTCATTTTTTGAAGACAAAATAGTGTTTGAAAGAAACCGGGACAGCCTGCCTTTGGAACTTATGGCGGTATACTATACTGAAAACCGGGATTTGTCCGTATTTTTTTCCGCAGACCGGTTTATCCCGGAAAATATGGTTCAATTTTCCGGTTCCCTGGAACCGTTTAGAGATGTGCTGGCTTTGGGACTTTCCGGAACGGCTTCCTGCTCAATTCCGTTTTCCGGGGAAAGCAAAAACAAGCCGACATACCGCTTTAATTTGGCGGCGGAATACGCTTATAACGGCTCTGCCCTGAGTATACCGGTTAGGAATTGGGTTTTTGAAGGAGAAGGAAATTCGGAGCGTTTAAGTTTTTCCCGGTTCATCCTTTCAGCAAACCGGGGGGAAGTCCGGTATGAGGGGGATTTATTGTTTAAACCTTTCCTTCCCCAGGGGATGCTTAGGCTTTCCGGTTTTAGCATTACCGGAGACGGCAGAGTTGACGGTGTTCTTGCCTTTTCCAGGAACAGTCGGGGTTTCAGTTTTAGCGCTTCCCCCCTTTCTTTTGGCACTTCAATGTTTTCTTCGCTTACAGGGGAATATTCCCTGGAAGAGAATGGGGGGAATTATACCGTCAGTTTTAACCAGGCGGGAAGCGGGGGACGCGGCGCTTCGTTTAAGAGCCGGGGGTTTTTAACCAGGCAGGGGCTGTTGGAAGGCAGTGTTGAACTGGAAAATATAAATCCAATCGGCCTCGCCGGTATTGTAAGGCCATTTATTCGTGCAGATTCGCTAAGCCGGTCTGCGGCAGCGCAAAAAATCAACGTTACGGCAGATTTGATTTTTCAAACCGATTTTAACCGCTTTTCTTTTCATACTCAACGTTTCTTGATTGATTATGGGAATACAGTTTTCCTGTCCGCTTCTGTTCTGGGTACGGAAAACAATCTCCGAATCAACGATGGGAGGCTTTTGTGGCAGCAAGACCGGGCGCAATTTGGATTTGCCGTCGATTATTCCAATTTTCAGAATCTGGATTTTGATTGTACATTTTTATACCGGGATTTTAATTATGCCTTTACGGGGAAAATTATCAACCTGAATACTATTAGTTTACAGGGGCCCAATAACCTGCTCTTAACGGCGCAAAAACAGGGAAGAAACAGCTGGTCAGGTTCCGCCGCAGTGCATCTTCTGCCCATACCTTACCGGAGCGGCAGAGCTTACCTTAGCCTTGAAACGACCCTGGTTTATCGTAATCCTGATTTCTGGAATCTGAATCTTCACCGCATTGAAATTCAGGAATCTCATAGTACGGTTGAACAGACTCGATTGTATGTCCATGGCATGGCCAATCAAAACGGGTTTAATCTGGATCAGATTTCTTACGCCGACGCGGACGGAGCACTGGAAGGTTCTGCCGCCGCAGTATGGAACAGGGATTTTTCCGTAATAGACGGTTCTTTTGTTTTGACTGATTCGGGAGAAACAGAAGGGCTGGCAGGAGACTTTTTTTATGAATTGGGGGTTCTGGATTTTCATGGGGTAGCCAGGACTTTTAAGGCGGATCGCTTTGTAGGAAGCGGAAATGATCTCCGTTTTTCCGGGGAAATATACGGAGGACTTTCCGGGGAAGGGTACTATTCAGTCGGCCTTTCCCTTGAATCTCTGACAGGAAGAGCGGGAAGTTCCCGCTTTTCCTGTTCCGCAGAAGCTCTGTTGGATTCTGAGCGGTTTGTAGTTTCCCAGGTACTGCTTTCCATAAACGGGGTTGAAACCAAAATTCCCTATCTTTTAATGGATCGCGGCGCAGGAAGACTGGAAACAGAGGTTCACGCGACAGGCAGTGTCAATAACAAGGACTTGGGAGCCGCCTTATCTTTGGGAGTCAATTTTACTCCCATAGACACATGGCCGGAATTTAAAAAAGCGATAAGTTCCTTCTCGGGAATAGTGGATGTACGATATGCTTTTGTTGGGAAAAAAGAAACAGATGAGCCGTTCAGTTTTATTTTTTCCCGTACCCGTATGGAAGGGGAAGAAGGCCCTGCCTTGATCCGCCTTTCCGGTGGGCCGGAAAATATGGTAAATCTGGTATTCCAGGAAACGCTTTCTTCCGGCGGAAACATGGTTCTTTCCCTTTCCAATCCTTCTCCGGTACAGGGAAATTTGAGCGGTATTATAGATGGAACAAACATTGACATTTTGGCAAAAGAAGTATTTATAGATTTAGGCAGCCTGTGGGATATTCTCCCGATAAAAGACATTGTTTTTTTTAATGAAGGTATTATTACCGGGGAAACCCGTATCTATGGTTCGATTTTTGACCCCGAATTTGCCGGTTCCGCCTGGGGTTCGGGAATTATTTTATCGGTACCGGATTATGTAGCCGCCAGAATTGGCCCCGGATCAGGGTCTATTATCCTGGAAGGCAATGAAATTACCTTTGGCCCCGTTACGGCGCCCTGCGGTAAGGGCAACGGTATAATAAGCGGCAGTATGCAATTTAACCGCTGGATTCCCGGTTATTATCTGGATATAGATGTAGACAGGGAAATTCCCTTTGATTTAAACATTTCCGGGATAATAGCCAAAGGTAATGCGAAAGGGGTTATAAACCTGTTCATGGAAAACAACGAGACGTTGACTATTACCGGTAATGTGGAGACAAGCGATACGGAAATAACCTTTGATTCGGCTGAAAATGAAATCGCTATGGCCAGGTCGCATCTTTCCCGTGAAGTGGATATTATTGCCAATGTCCGTGTTGTCGCCGGCCAGCGGATGGAATTTTTTTGGCCCAACTCAAAGACTCCCCTTTTACGGGCCTATGGAGGAATGGGAACCGGAATACGGATCATAGGAGATACTCGTATTCCCCACTTCAGCGTAGACGGAGACATTGCCCTGCGGGGAGGTGAACTGTATCACTTCCAGCGGAGTTTTTATATACGCGAGGGGATACTCCGGTTTTACGGAAATGAACCCCAGGTTGACCCAAGAATAAGCGTTCGGGCGGAAATTCGGGACCGGAACGATGACGGGCCGGTAACCATAGCTATGATTATGGAAAATGTACCTCTTAGTGCGCTGTCAACCAGTTTGCCCCGGTTTGAATCTTCACCTTCACTTTCCCAACTGGAGATTTACAGCCTCCTGGGGCAGGCGCCTCCTTCCGGCGCTGTGGAAACCCAGAATCTTAACCCTCTGTTTAATGCGACGGTTGAGGTTATACTTCAATCGGTAGTATTTAGCTGGGTAGAACGGCAGGTTAGGAATACATTAGGGCTGGATATGTTCACTTTCAGGA
>JAITCP010000011.1 GCA_031283025.1 Spirochaetaceae bacterium
GCTGGTTTTCACAGATTTTCAGGCAAAATCATGTAAATTTGGGGTTTTTTTGGTAATTTTTACATATTTTATAAAGAAATTGGTTTGACAAAATGAATAATTCCATGCCAATATGCTAAAGATACAGGTGTTTCCTGTGTGAAGAAAAACTGCTGAAAATAAAGGGTGGTTTAAATTAGGCAGTTTTTCCCAGGCCATTGTTCTTCATTTTCACCCCCTATATCAGCAAATGAGCCTGCGCAGGTAAAGCCCTGCGGTATCTTTAATGTTGGGTTACACCGGAACGGAGGCTCGATCGACATGAAAAAAAGCGGGCAAAATCCTACTGTAACCTGCCATAGGTATCTTGACCGAATGTAAATTAAATCGATAATTATAGCATGGGGTTTCTGGACAACATTCTAGCTCTCTTTGGCGGGGGTAATGACCCGGCGGCAGCCAAAAAAAAGCGGATGCAGCAGTTGACAAAAGAGCTGGGTCAGAACAAGTACAATAAATTCTACCATGCCAAGGCAGGCGAGCTGGAACCGGCTTTTGCCAAGTTTTTTTTCGATATTTACAAGGTAATTTCCCCCACCCAGGTGTTTCTCCAGAATGCCCTAAAATCGGCGCAGCTTAAACAGATCACCGTAGATACCTTTCTGGACAAAGAGCTCCTGGAACTTCAAGACAAGCTTTCCGCCGCCGCTATTTCGGAACGGGCGGGAACCATGCCGGTAAAGGAGCTTTCCGGCATGATTAAGCGGGAGCTTTCCAATTATATTGCCGCCTTTGACAGCGCACGGGTAAACAGCATAGACAACTGTTACAACGCTATTATCGCCCTGGTTAATTTTGTCAGTTTCGATTTTTTCTATCTGCTCAAAAAGTTTGATCCTGCCCTTACCGAGCGCGCCTTTAATTATCAGCCCAAATTCCAGACTGTAAAGGGCACCGATTTAATCGAGGCGATCAAGGATTTCCTGGAGTTTTCCGCATCTGTAGAGGTGGAGCGGGACTGGAAGGCCGCTCTGGGGGTATTAAAGACCTATAAAGAGGGTATGGATGTGGTGAATATCGATCACTGGTCAAAACTCCTCCGTGTTCTAAAAGACGTAAGCCGTACCCGAATCATGGAACTGATAGTCCGGCATATTTCTTCCGACTTTCTTTGGCTGTCCGTTCCCAGGTTTCCTGACGAAAGAATGACAGATGTGGTGCTGGAAGCTAAAAAAACAGAGATAGAAGGGGCAATAAACAAGATAGAACACGACAAAAGGAGCGCTCAGATTGAACAGCTTGCCAAGACGATCTTTGGCTCCGCCAGTGTAGACCGCCTGGCTAATTACATAGACAAGAGCAACGAACAGTTTTACAAGAAGAATTTTGAGGGGTACACAAAAACAGCGGCCATGAACTACTTAAAGGCTTACCTGCTGGACTTTTTTAAGAAGGAAATTCGGGAACTCTGCGATCTGCTGCTTGTCAGGGGCCAGTGGAGTAACATTGCCCTTTCCCAATCCATGTCCAATGCCTACCATGAAGTAATGGGGCTTTCCGATCAACTAACGGTTTTCGACGATGCCCTGTCCGAAAGGGGCGAACACGGATCCCGGCTCAGACAGGCCCTGCTCAAGGTAGACCGGGATAAGGGCCAGAACAAGTACATAAAGAGCATACTGAACGGGGTAAACAACAATGCCCAGCGCCTAATCAATACCGCTTCCGCCAATCTTATTACCATAGGCCGGAATTTCAAGGGCCTTCTGGAGGATATGCAGAAAAAGCCCGCCGAGCTTATTATGAATTGGCGGGAATTGGAAACCGCCGCCGACTTTGATTTGCCCCTGGCCCAGCGAATGACACAGGATTATAAACGTATGTTCTTCTTTGTTCAGCTTTTACAGTTCTTTACCGCCCCGGTGGAGAAGGAAGAACCTCCCATTAATACCGGCAAAGGCGCTTAAAAAACTTCAGTTTTGTACGATGTCCGGCATATTGAACAAGCCTCCGGCATATTACGCAATGCGGTCTATTGAACAAAACCGGGTTTTTAGGTTATTCTTAATCAAAATCTTATTTTCATGAGGAAAAAACAATGGCAGACAAAAACATGGTTATGATTGACGGAAATACCGCCGCGGCTTATGTGGCCCACGCATTAAGCGAAGTAATCGCTATCTATCCGATTACCCCTTCCAGCCCAATGGGGGAGGTTTCGGACGAGTTTTCTGCCCAGGGCAGAAAAAACCTTTGGGGAACCATTCCCGAAGTTGTGGAAATGCAGTCCGAGGCGGGTGCCGCCGCAGCTGTCCACGGCGCTCTGACTACCGGGGCCCTTTCCACGACATTTACCGCATCCCAGGGACTGCTCCTCATGATCCCCAATATGTACAAGATCGCCGGGGAATTGACCTCCACGGTGTTCCATATTGCCGCACGGGCGCTGGCTACTTCCAGCCTTTCAATTTTTGGCGACCACCAAGATGTAATGGCCTGCCGCCAGACAGGCTGGGCCATGCTGTCTTCCAACAGTGTTCAGGAAGTGATGGATTTGGCGGTAATCGCCCATGCCTCCACCCTCCGTTCCAGGGTGCCCTTCCTCCACTTCTTTGACGGATTCAGGACCAGCCACGAACTTCAAAAAATAGAGGAATGTTCCTACGATGTGATGGGGCAGATGATAGAAGACAAGCTGGTTCAGGAACACCGCGCACGGGGCCTTACGCCGGAAACCCCCCGCATACGGGGAACAGCCCAGAATCCCGATACCTATTTCCAGGGCAGGGAAGGGGTAAACAAGTTTTACGATGCGGTGGCCGCCATCGTTCAGGCGGAAATGGACAAATACGCCAGGCTGACAGGCCGGGCCTACCATTTATTCGATTATTTCGGCGCAAAAGATGCGGAAAAAGTGATCATCATCATGGGCTCCGGCGCGGAAACCTGCGAAGAAACAGTAGAGCACCTTAACAGCAAGGGGGAAAAGGTAGGCGTTCTCAAGGTAAGGCTTTTCCGCCCCTTCGATGCAACAGCCTTTGTAAAGGCCCTGCCCTCCACGGTCAAAGCCATTGCCGTCCTGGACAGAACCAAAGACCCCGGCGCTTTAGGCGAACCCCTCTACGAGGATGTCTGCACCGCCATCGGCGAAACAATGGCCGCCGGCACCGCTCCCTTCTCCTGCCGCCCCGTGGTGCTGGGAGGCCGCTATGGCCTGGGCTCCAAAGAATTTACCCCGGCAATGGTCAAGGCGGTTTTTGACAACCTTGGCGGAAAGAAAATCGCCCGCTTTATTGTGGGGGTCAAGGACGACATTCAGGGAAAGAGCCTGGACTGTGATGAGCATTTTATTCTTGCGGAAGAGGGGATGAACGAGGCTATGTTCTACGGCCTGGGCGCCGACGGTACGGTAGGAGCCAACAAAAACTCGATCAAGATCATCGGGGAGGCCAAGCCGGAACTCAATGCGCAGGCGTATTTCTCTTACGATTCAAAAAAATCCGGGGGCTTTACTGTTTCCCATCTGCGTTTTGGCAAAAAGGCCATACGCCGCCCCTACCTTATTACCAAGGCGGACTTTCTGGCCTGCCACAAATTTTCCTATATGGAAACTTACGATATGCTGGCCAACATCAAGGAAGGGGGCACCTTCCTCCTAAACAGCCCCTATAAAGCAGCCGACGTATGGAAGGAACTCCCCGTGGAAGCCCAGAAAAGGATCATCGACAAAAAAGTCAAATTCTTTGTAATCGATGCTGCGGAAATAGCCAGAAATACCGGCATGGGAAACCGGATCAACACGGTCATGCAGGCCGCTTACTTTAAGATTTCCGGGGTACTGCAAGAGGCCGAAGCCGTAAAGCTTATGAAAGAGCATATCGAACATTCCTACGGTAAAAAGGGCGCCGACATTGTAGAAAAGAACTATAAGACCGTAGACGCTGCCCTCTCCGCAGTGGAAGAGGTCAAGTATCCCGGTTCGGCTGAGAGTAATCACCACATGAAAAAGCCCTTCGCCACCGCTAAAGATGACTGGATTCGGGAAGTGCTGGGGGCCATGTCCGTTCAGGAAGGGGACAAGCTTACGGTAAGCCAGATACCCAATGACGGAACCTTCCCCACCGCTACCACGCAGTATGAAAAGCGTTCCGTGGCTGAACGGGTGCCCGCCTGGGATCCGGCAGTGTGTATACAGTGCGGGCGCTGCGCTGCGGTTTGTTCCCACGCGTGTATCAGGATGAAGTACCTGTCAAACGATGAAGCGGCCAAGGCTCCCAAGGGCTTTAAGGCTACAGAGATAAAGCCCAAGCCGGTTGATAACAAAAAAGTTACCTTGGTTATCGCCGCGGAAGACTGCATGGACTGCGGCCTTTGTATCTCCAACTGCCCGGTATCCAAAGACAGTTCCAAACCCTGCGCCCTTTCCTGGAAATCCTATGCGGACGATTCGGCCTACCATGCGGAACAAGCGGAAGTCTGGGATTATTTCCTGAACCTGCCGGAAACTCCCGCTTCAGAAATTAACCTGGGGACATTCAAGGGCCTGGCCTTTAAGAGGCCGCTCTTTGAATTCTCCGGCGCTTGCGGCGGCTGCGGCGAGACTCCCTATGTCAAGCTTCTTTCCCAGCTTTACGGCGACCGTTTGGTAATGGCAAACGCCACGGGCTGTTCCTCCATTTACGGCGGGAACCTCCCCACCACACCGTACTGCCAGCGTTCCGATGGCCGCGGGCCGGTGTGGTCAAACAGCCTCTTTGAAGATGCGGCGGAATTCGGCATGGGGATGAGGCTTACCAGCGATAAACTGGCAATCCACGCGCGGGAAATGGCGGAAAAAGCCAAAGCCGAAGGAATTGCCGCCGGGATCATCGGCAAAATTCTGGCAAATACCCAGGCGGATGATGCGGCCATTGACGAACAGCGGAAGAATGTGGACGAGCTCAAGGCCGCCCTAAAAGGAGACAGCAAGCCAACGGCGCAACTGCTTCTTTCGCTGGCCGATTACTTTATCAAGCGTTCCGTTTGGATACTCGGCGGCGACGGCTGGGGCTACGACATCGGTTACGGCGGCCTGGATCATGTAATCGCTTCCGGCAAGAACGTGAACCTCCTTGTTTTAGACACAGAAGTTTATTCCAACACCGGCGGCCAGATGAGCAAGGCCACTCCGGTAGGGGCCATTGCCAAATTTGCCGCGGCAGGCAAAGAAATTACCAAGAAGGACCTGGGCGCTATGGGGATAAGTTACGGCTATGTTTATGTGGCAAAAATTTCCATGGGTGCGGATATTAACCAGACTATTAAAGCCTTCCGTGAAGCGGAAAGTTATGACGGGCCGTCTTTGATTATTGCCTACAGCCATTGTATCAACCACGGCATCGACATGAGCCGGGGGCTTGATCAGGGCAAAGCGGTGGTTAGCTGCGGCCTTTGGCCCCTGTACCGCTACGATCCCAGACTCAAGTCAGAGGGAAAAAATCCCTTCCAGTTGGATTCCAAAGAGCCCTCCACCAGCCTGGAAGACTTTATGTATAAGGAAGTGCGCTTCAAGAGCCTTAAGGCGGCCAGCCCCGACAGAGCGGACGCGCTTTTGTCCAAGGCAAAGACCCAGGCGGATCGGGTGTACAAGGAGTACAAGTATCTGGCCGACAGGCCTTTCTAGAAATAGAACTTGCTTTTTGGGGAAGTACGGATTTATTCACATTGCAATGAATCTGTACTTCCCAATTAGTATTTGAACCAACTGAGCCATTTCCAAAAGCGGAAGTTTTGGAAATGGCTCAACTATAAAAAAATTATGGATTATTTTCCTTTTATGCGTCATAATTACAAGCAGGTGGGTAATTTATGAAGAAAAAAGGTAAAGCAGCCGCTGGTAAAAAAGTAGTCCTTGCCATTGACGATAATGCAATGCAGCTTAAGGTTTTTCAGGGAACCCTTGCGCAAAATTATGACATAAGGCTTGTAAAATCCGCCTCAGAGGCTTTATATCTTCTTAAAGATACCACGGTTGATGTAATCCTTTTGGATATAGAAATGCCCAGTGTTTCCGGTTTTGAGTTTCTTCATGACATCCGTAAAATCCCAAAGTATATGAATGTGCCGGTTATCATTGTTACCGGGCATACAGAGCCGGACTTTTTGGAGTCTGCCCATAATTCCAGCGCTGCCGAAGTTTTGATCAAGCCGGTAAGTTCCCGGACATTGATTGAATCAATAGAGAAAGCTCTTACCATGTCCCCTAAAAACCCCTTTGGCTTGTAATGCACTGACATGGTAAAAAAAGAAGTAATATCCAGAGAAGAGCGGTATCTCAAACTCCTGTTGGAAAACAGCATTGATCTCTTGTTTCTTTTGGACAGGGATTTTAATCTGGTTTACTGTACAAAGGCATATCTTACCATGTTCCGTATTCCCAATCCGGAGACAATCCGGGGCAGGAATTTTACCGATGTAATAATCCGGTATCTGGGGGAAGAAAATGCCATAAAATTAAACATGGTTTTAATGCATTCCCGGCAGTTTACGGAGCCTGAGCATATAGATTTTGTTATCCGAAAACAGGGGAACCAGAGTGACAGGAGTCTTCATGCTCAAATAAGCCCCATGCTTAAGGATGGTGAAATTGACAGTTATCTTGTCTTGTTCCATGATACTACCGAACTGATTCGTGCAAAAGAACAGGCGGAAAAGGCAAATGCCGCCAAAAGCATTTTTTTGGCCGCCATGAGCCACGAGATTCGTACACCCATGAATGCGGTTATCGGAATGAGCGATCTTGCCCTGCGGGAAGCGTCAAATCCCCGTGTAACCGAATATTTAATGAATATCCGGCAGGCGGGCAAAAACCTGCTTACCATCATCAATGACATTCTGGATCTTACCAAAATTGAATCCGGCAATCTGCAAATAGCAGAGATACCTTATGAATTCGAAGCTCTTATTATTGATGTATTCAATGTCATACGGTTTTACCTGAATAACAAGCCCTTGTGTTTTCTGACAGAAATTGATTCCCATATTCCCCGGCAGCTTCTTGGAGATGAAACCAGAGTAAGGCAGGTATTGCTTAATCTGCTCAGTAATGCGGTAAAATACACCAATCAAGGTTTTGTTAAAATCAAGATTTCAAGTATTACGGTACAGGAAGAGTGCCACCTTCTTTTTGAAATAAGCGACAGCGGCATAGGCATAAAAGATGAAGATAAACCAAGGCTCTTTGGGGCTTATGTCCGCCTGGATGAGGAAAGGAACATCGGTGTTGAAGGAACCGGCCTTGGGCTTTCCATAACCAACAGTCTCTGCAAAGCCATGGGCGGGGGCATCTCCGTAAAAAGCGAGTACGAAAAGGGCTCAACTTTCAGCGCTTCTGTTGTCCAGAAAGTGTTAAGCCCCCTGCCCCTGGTAGAGCTGAAAAACCCGGAACAAAGAAAGACCCTTTTTTACTGCGAGGACCCGGCCGTTTCCGCATCATTTGGCTGGACACTGGAGAATCTTCAGGTAGAGAGCGTTCCCGCCACGGATAAAAATGACCTTGTGGAAAAATTGGCATCCGGTCTTTGGGATTATGTGTTTTTCCCTGTGTCATGTATTAATACGATAAAACAGTGCATATATAATGCCGCTATTGATACTGTTCCGGTTTTACTTGCAGACCCCGTTTTTGACGCACCTCCCTGGGAGGGCTTAACAGCGGCTTTTCCTTACTATGCGGTTACGGTTGTAAATGCCTTTGAAGGCAAACGGAGTTCCGCTCCTGCCGGTAAAATAGCCTTTATTTCTCCGGATTATAAAATTCTTATTGTGGACGATCTGGAAATGAATCTAAAAATTGCCCAGGGGCTTTTTGCCCCCTACCGGATGAAAATCACAACCTGTAATGAGGGCCGCCGGGCCATAGAATTGGTTAAACAGGAAAATTTTGATCTGATCCTCCTGGATCATATAATGCCCGGTATGAACGGCATTGAAACAGTGAAAGCGATTAGGTCTCTGGAAGGGCAGAAATACAAAGACATTCCCATTGCAGCCATGACGGCAAATACATCCGCAGAAAATCGTGAAGAGTTTTTAGAAAGCGGATTTAACGATTACCTTGAAAAACCTGTAGAAGCAGACCGCCTTGCCGCATTTGCGGAAAAATGGGTTCCTGAAAATCGGCGGCAGCCGGCGGACTTGCCGGAATATATCCCTTTAGGTATAAAAGGGCTGGATGAAAATACAGGATTGTCCAACTGTTTTTATTCAGGAGAAGAATACCATGCGCTGCTTCGTCTGTACTGCAACGATGTGGATTACCGGCTCCGGCTCCTGCAGGATACCACCTCCGGACGGGAGCCGGCGGCGGCTTTGCATATACTAAAAAACGCCTGTAAAGTTGTAGGAGCTTCTGTGTTTGCCGATGTTGCGGAAGAATTGGAAACAGAGTTTACCAGCGGCAGCCGGAATACGGTTGTGCTTTCCCGGTTTGTGGAAAGGCTTAAAAATTTTAGAGAAAGTATACTATCAGCGTTGGAGTCTGCCTGAATGGCCGCTGATTAACATCAGGTAAATCCCTGCTTATTCGAAAGTCCGGTGGGAATCTCTAAAAACCGGTTGTTTTTAGAGATTCCCTGGTTTAATACCACGGCTTGCCCTACAGAGGTTCATTCGGTTTTGGCTTCATTCCAGAAACTGTCCATGAGCGCCAGGTTTTTTGCTTCCATGAGTGTTCCGTTTTCTTTCATTTTCTGTTCTACATAGGAAAAGCGGCGGGTAAATTTGGCATTGGCCCGGTGCAGGGCCGTGGAAGGGTCCACCCGGAAAAAGCGGCTTACGTTTACCGCAGAAAAAAGGAGATCCCCCAGCTCTTCTTCCAGTTCTTCTGTACTATTGGTATCCCGGTTGCCGGCAGAAAAGTCCGGCGGCATTACTTCTTCCACTTCCGCCAGTTCTTCCTTGAGTTTGTCCAGGACTCCTGCGGCGTTTGGCCAGTCAAATCCTTTTTTTGCCGCCTTTTTCTGGAGTTTATAGGCGCGCTCCAGCGGCGGCAGGGCCTGGGAAACTTCATCCAGCGCCGAATCTTTAGGCTTGCGGCCTTCCTGCTCCACTTTGATCCGTGCCCAATTTTGCAGAACCTCCGCCGGAGTCAGGCCCGCCGCCGGATTCTCTCCAAACACATGAGGATGCCGGCGGATCAACTTTTCTGAAATGCCGTTTAGCACATCGGGAACGGAAAACAGGCCTTCCTCCTGGTGCATATAGGAAATCATCGCCGCAAGAAGAAAGATGTCTCCCAGTTCTTCCTGTATGTGGGCAGGGTTTTTCTCGTTTATGGCTTCAATACATTCGTAGGTTTCTTCAATAAGATCTTCCCTAAGAGTCAGCGGAGTCTGTTCTATATCCCAGGGACAACCCTCGTCCTTATTCCTGAGTTTTTCCACGATGCCGCAAAGCCGGTTAAAGGCTTCTCCGTAATCCATTATGATATTGTATTGTAACTTTGTTGTTTTATGCTAGGATAGGACACATGATTTCTCTTGCGGTTTTTTTGGGGAACCCCGGCGCTCAATACGCTCTTAACCGGCATAATGCGGGACGTCTTTTGGCGGAAAAACTCCCTTTTTATACAAGCCTTCACTGGCAGAAAAAATTCAAGGGTTTATTCAGTGCCAATACGCCGGATGACGGAATGATCCGGTATTTCCTTATGCCGGAAACATACATGAACCTTTCCGGTTCTTCTGTTCGTTCTGCAGCATCCTTTTACAAAATTAAAAGCGGTGAAATTATTGTTATCCACGATGAGTTGGAACTTCCCCTGGGGACTGTCTCTTTGAAATATGCCGGAGGATTGGGCGGGCATAACGGACTGCGTTCAATACGGAAAGAGCTGGGAACCGCCGATTTCTGGCGGCTCCGTGTCGGCATAGGCCGTCCTCCGGCGGCTAGTGAACCGGCGGTTCCCGGTGAAATAGCCCAATGGGTATTGGAAGATTTTGATCCCGCAGAAAAACCGGCTTTGGAAGCGGCTTTGGATGCAGGGGCAGCTCTGCTTGTCCGTGTCTTAGCGGAAGAACCGGAACCCCTGCTTGCAGAATGGAAAAAGAAAACAATAGACTTGTTCAAACACTGAAGTTTCTGAACAACTCTAATTATCCGTTCTGAGCTATTCTGAATCCCAGGCTGTTTGCTTTGAAAGAGGGATCCTCACTAATGCGGAAGGTGGTTCGCAATAGGTTTAAATTATTATACCAGGAGCCGCCCCGGTATATCCGCTTTCTCCCTGTTGCGGCTCCTGCGTAGTCGGTTACCGGCCCGGCGGGATAATCGTCGTGCCAGTCCCAGCACCATTCCCATACATTACCGCTCATGTCATAAAGGCCAAGCTGATTGGGAAGCTTGCTCTTTACCGGGTGGGTTGTCTTGGCGCTGTTTTGGGAATACCAGCAATAATCCTGGGCGGCGGAATTTTCTGCGTTCCCTCCGGCAAAAAACGCCTTTTCCAGCGGCCCCCCTTGAGCGCCGTAAAGCCCGCCGCGGGCGGCAAATTCCCATTCCGCTTCCGTAGGCAGACGAAATCCTTTGGATTCCCGGTTCCAGGTAACTTTTTCCCCTTCAATGGCGTAGGCCGGGCTAAGACCGGTTCGGACGCTCAGGGCATTGCAGAACAGTACAGCGTCAAACCAGCTTACCGACTCGACGGGAAAATCTGCTCCTTTCTTAAAAGCGGAAGGGTTTTTGCTCATCACCGCCGTATACAGTTCCTGTGTTACCGGGGTTTCTGAGATAAAAAAAGGCCGTAGGGTTACTTCATGAACCCTTTCTGTTGTCCTAAAGGAGCCCTCATTACTGCCCATAAAAAAATTGCCGCCCTTGACAGAGACCATAACAGGTTTTGAAAGCGGTTCTTCCGCAAAGAGGGACAGGGCAATGAACAGTACCGGAATAATCCAAATGGTTTTGATGTGTGTGTTGATGCGCTTCATGCAATTTCCTCGCGATGTTGGACTGTTTTTGCGATTAGGCCGTACCGTACCGCTTCTTCCGCGTTCATCCAGAAATCCCGGTCTGTATCCTTTCCCACCTGTTCAATACCGGTTCCGGTTTCATCTGCTATCAGCCTATTGATCTTTTCCCGGAGTTTTTCCAGTTCCCGCGCATGGATTTCTATATCCGTAGCCACTCCCCGAATCCCGGAAAGGGGCTGGTGGATAAGGTAATGGCTGTTGGGAAGGCCCACCCGCCTTTCCCTGGGGGATGCAAGCTGAATGATCGCCGCAGCGCTGGCAACAAGTCCCATTCCTATAGTCCAAACCGGCGCCCTTACAAAGCGAATCATGTCAAAGATCGCAAACCCCGCATCGGCATCCCCTCCGGGGGAATCAATAAAAATACGGATTGGCTTTTCATTTTCTTCATCCAGCAGCAAAAGCTGGCGGATTGTCTTCTCCGCAAGGTCCTTGTTAACCTCCCCGGAAAGCAGAATAGTCCGGGTTTTTAACATTCTGGTAATCAACGGATCAGAGGCCTGCTTTTTTTCTTCCGTATCTTCATCGTCTTCATCATCATCTTCTTCTTCACAAACAAAAAAATCATTCTTATTCATGTGCAGCTCCTGTTCATGTAAAAACTCTTGTCATTCAAAACCGGCGTTTAACCGGAGATAAGCGGCGTTTTAATGCCGCTTATCGTGGCGGTATCTGCCGTTTTAATGGCAGTTACCCGTTTATATATACTCTGGGAACCCGCTTATTAATTTGGCAGGTTATCTCATAGGGTATGGTGCCAAGCCGTGATGCCATAACCCCCGCATGAGGCGCCGCTCCGCCAAAAATCGTTACGGTATCCCAGCGCCGGGCTGTGCTGTCTTTCCCCAAATCAACCATACACTCATCCATGCAAATCGTTCCGGCCAGGGGCCGCCCCTCGGCTTCTGTTTCACCGCTTTTTTCTTTCATAATATGAATCTGCCAGTTATTACTGAGCAGCCGCGGAAGCCCATCAGCATAACCCAGAGGGATTGTCCCGATAAGCGTATCTTCCCCGGCGGTCCAGGCTCTGCCGTAGGAAACGGAATCACCTTTTTTTACCGCCTTGATATAACTCAAGCAGCTTGCAAGTTCCATCAGGGGTTTTACCGCCATGGCTGGATTTCCGTCCGGGCCTTCGGGGGCATAACCGTACAATAAAATTCCCGGCCTTACCATATCAAACCATCCATCGTTATGAAAGGTTACAGCCCCCGTGTTGGCGGCGTGGATTATGCCGGGATTTATTCCCATGGCGCGGATGCTTTCTATTGCGCTCCGGAATATTTCCAGTTGTTTTTTTGTATAGGCTATGTCTTCAGTTTTGGTTGAGTCGGAAACCGCCAAATGGGTGGCGGTTCCGGCCAGGGTAAGGCTTTTACTTTCCGCAATGCGGAAAGCAAGGCGGGAAGCATCCTCCGGCCTGCAGCCTATACGCCCCATGCCGGTATCTATTTTCAGATGGAGCGGGATTTTTTTTCCCGCCCCGGCGGCGCGGCTTTCCAGCGCATCTATATACTCGCCGTCTCCTGCCAGAGGCTCAAGCCCGGCGGCAATAAGCGAATCAATTTCAGTTGGCAGGGGTATGGAAAAAAGCAGGATGGGGGCGGTAATTCCCCCTTCACGGAGTTCTTCCCCCTCGCGGACAGTGGCCGTTGCCAGATATTCTACCCCCGCATCCAGAGCCGTTTTTGCTATAGCCAGGTATCCGTGGCCGTAGGCATCGGCTTTTACCGGCATACAGATCCGCGTTCCTGTTTTTTCTCTGACCAGGGCTATATTATCCCGCAGATGATCCAGATGAATAATCGCCCTGGTAGCTCTCATGAATGTAGTATACCAATCTCCGCTTATTCTTACAATTATCCTGTCACTGTGGTAAATTCAAAAAAACATGAGGACTTACGGCGATACCTGCCCCATTGCCGCCCAAGCTGCTCAGGGCGCTCTGTCTCTGGTACGAATCAGCGGCGGCGGCTCTTTGGAATTACTGGCAAAGGTTTTCTCCCGGCCCAAGGCGCTGCTTGATGCGCCGGGAAACACAATAGTTCACGGCTGGATAGTTGACAGCGCCCCTATAGATGAAGTGCTGGTATCAATATACCGTGCTCCCCATTCCTATACCGGGGAAGACAGCGCGGACATTTCCTGTCATGGGGGAATCGCTCCGGCAAAAACTGTTCTGGAACTCCTGCGGAAAGCGGGTTTATCTGATGCGCTGCCCGGCGAATTTACCTTCCGCGCTTTTATGAACGGCAAAATCGATCTTACCCGCAGTGAATCGGTAATGGAATTGGTATCATCAGGAACCAGAGAAGGGCTTGAACGCGCTATAAAACGCCTTTCCGGCGCTCTGGAAAAAGAAATTCTGGCAATCAGGGACAAATTGTTGGAAGCGGTAAGCGTTACTGAATTGTATTTGGATTATCCGGAAGACGAAATAGACAGCGCAGAAGAAGGAACAGCGCTTTTTTCCTGCCGTCAAGCGGCAGAAGATGCGCTGCAAATGCTAAAAAAACTTTCGGCATCGTACCGTAGGGAAAGATTGTACCAGGAGGGCGCCCTGGCGGTAATAGCAGGCAGGCCCAATGCGGGAAAATCCAGTCTTTTTAACGCGCTGTTGAATGAAGATCGTTCCATTGTAACTGAGATTCCAGGAACTACCCGTGATTGGATAGAAGGTTCCATAGCCCTTGAAGGAATTCCTCTGCGTCTGGCGGATACCGCAGGCCTGCGGAGTGTGTCCGGAGCGGATGAAGCGGAAAGCAGGGGAATAGAACGCAGCAGAAATTTGGCGGAAGAAGCGGATATTATCCTTTATACAGTGGATGGAAATGAAGGATTAAGCGAAGAAGACAAGGTTTTTCTTGAAAAACATAATAAAAAAGTAATTCTTTTATGGAATAAGAGCGATTTGAAAGAACCGCCGGAATATATTCGAAAAAATTTTGCCCCGGTAAACAAAAACCGCCCCCTGCTTGTTGTCTTAAGTGCAAAAACCGGGGAAGGAATTCCGGCATTATGCGCTTCTGTGACAAGCCTTTTAACCGTGCGGGATCCTTATGTTTTGGAAAGTATGTGCGGTTTGGGTACCCAACGGCAGAAAGATTTAACCGAAAAAGCGGCGTTTCTTTTGGAAGATGCGTTTTTTAAGGCCGATAATGAACAACCATTGGACGTAACAGCCCTTTTATTAAGGGAAGCTCTTAATACGATAGGTGAAATTACCGGTGAAGTGTCCTCCGCCGATATTCTGGAAACAATGTTCAGCCGTTTTTGCCTTGGAAAATAAGCAAAAACGGCCGAAACTCAAGGGCAAAAATCAGTAAAAACTAAAAGAATGGAAAGCCGGAAGAAGAAGCCGGTTCTTCTGGCTTATTATCCATAAGTTTTTTTGCCACGGTTTTTTTTACCGCGGCTTTCGCGGCTGGTTTCTTTGCCGCAGGCTTCTTTGCTGCCGGTTTTTTAGCGGCAGGTTTCTTTACCGCAGATTTTGCGGCGGGCTTTTTTGCCGCGGGTTTCTTCACGGCAGGTTTCTTTGCTGCCGGTTTTTTAACGGCAGGTTTCTTTACCGCAGATTTTGCGGCGGGCTTTTTTGCCGCGGGTTTCTTCGCGGCAACTTTCTTTACCGCCGGTTTTTTTGCGGCGGGCTTCTTTGCCGCCGGTTTTTTTACGGCGGGCTTCTTTGCAGTTGTCTTAGGTTCAGCCATACTTACTCCTTATATTGGTTGAAGTTAATTTAACTTTACAACTAAAAAAAAAAAAACTGCAATAGAAAAATGATAAAAAGTGATTTTTTTTTTATTTTTTTATATAGTTTTGCTATGGATTATGATTGTATTGTGATCGGCGGAGGTCATGCAGGTATAGAAGCGTCTTTGGCAGCGTCCAGACTGGGAATGGATACGCTGCTCATTACACAGAACCCCGATCGTATCGGAGTTCTTTCATGTAATCCCGCAGTAGGAGGTCTTTCCAAGGGAAATATTGTCCGCGAAGTAGATGCATTGGGCGGAGAGATGGCCCATCTTATCGATCAAACAATGATTCAATACCGGATTTTGAATCGATCCCGCGGACCGGCGGTTCAGGCCCCCAGAGCGCAGGCTGATAAGCATGCGTATCAAAGCGCCGCACGGCATATTATAGAAACGCAGCAGGGTCTTTCAGTAATGATGGATACAGTAACTGAATTGATTATTGATAAGAGCCGCGTTACCGGTGTAACTACCATACGGGGAAACTCGATCAGCGCTAAAACGGTGATCCTTGCTGCCGGTACTTTCCTTGAAGGGAAAATATTTATCGGCGAATATGACGCACGGCAGGGCAGGCTGGGGGAAGAAGCCGCTTTGGGGCTGGGAACTTTTTTACACAGTCAGAATTTTCCGGTGGGGCGGCTCAAAACAGGAACTCCCGCCCGTATTGCCGGAAATACAGTTGATCACGGCAAAATGGAGAAGCAGGATGGCGAGGAACCTTACCCTTTTTCATTTGTTCCGCCCGATCATTTATCAGACTTCCGTTTGGATGGTGAGCTCCGATCAACATGGATCACCTACACAACAGCGGAAACACACCGCATTATCCGGGAAAACATACACCGTTCACCGCTATACGGCGGAAAAATAAAAGGCATAGGCCCCCGGTATTGTCCTTCCATAGAAGACAAGGTAATGCGTTTCCCCGATAGGGACCGGCATCATGTCTTTGTAGAACCCGAAGGGCTTTATACCGGTGAATTATACCTTAACGGCCTTTCCAGTTCGCTTCCCGAAGATGTGCAGGAAGCCTTTATCCATACTATTCCTGGACTGGAGAATGCCCACATGGTACGTCCCGCCTATGCAGTGGAATACGATTACCTTGATCCCCTGGATCTGTATCCTTCTTTGGAAAGCAAGCGTCTGGAAGGTTTTTTTATTGCAGGCCAAACCAATGGCAGTTCCGGTTATGAAGAAGCGGCGGCCCAGGGAATTATGGCGGGAATCAATGCAGTGCGGATGATTCAGGGGGAGGAGCCTCTGATTCTGGGACGGGACGAAGCATACATTGGAGTTCTTATAGATGACTTAACCACCTTGGGCACCACAGAGCCTTACCGGATGTTTACCAGCCGTGCCGAACACCGCCTTGTTCTGCGCCACGATACGGCGGATACAAGGCTTACGCCCAAAGGCAGGGCAGCGGGCCTTGTTGATGATCGCCGCTGGAACTTGTTCCAGGAAAAACTCCGTTCATTGGATGAGATTAAGGAACTCCTGAAAAAAAAACAGGCCCCGGAAGACTTACGTTTTACTGCGGACTATTCCGGTGAATTGGCGGCCTTCCCCTCTGAATGGGTAGAACGGGTTTTACTGGATCAAAAGTACGCAGGGTATATAGAAAAAGAAAACCGGATCATCGCCCGAAACGCCAAAATGGAACGGGTAAAACTTGATCCCCACCTTGATTATTCAACCCTGGAAGGGCTTTCCGCAGAAGCGCGGGAAAAATTTAACAAAGTACGCCCCCGTACTGTAGGCCAGGCCGCCCGCATACCCGGAATACGCCAGGGGGATATTGCCCTGCTTATGGTACTTTCCCAAAGATCGGGATGATTGTCAGCATCCGCTACTTACCATTTAGCAAATCCAAAAAACCCGGATACGTTACGTCAGCCGCTTCCGCCCCGTTAATCATTACCGGCGCTGTTCCGCCCAAAGCGGCGCAGGCAAGGGCCATTACAATACGGTGATCGTCATGGCCGTCCAGCATTACGGCAGGCATTTCACTTTGCGGCTCATTGTTTGTTCCGGCAGAACAGCAGCCGTGTATCAAAAGCCCGTCCGGTTTTTCTTCGCAGCGGAAACCAGCGCTGCCGGAAAACAGTTTCCGCAGTTCCGCCGCCATTACGGCGATGCGATCCGTTTCCTTTATCCGGGCATGGGCCGCGTTGACCAGAGATGTTGTTCCTTCCGCAAAAGCTCCAAGGACGGTCATAACGGGGAGCATATCCGGCGTTGCGTTTAGGTCAAAAACGCCGCCTTTCAAAGGCCCGGTTCGGGACACCGTAACCTGCCACTGTGCACATCCGCCATGCTTATCTGTAGTACTGCCTGCCGATATGGGATGCATCTTCGTGTTATTAATCCGTTCCCAGCATACATCGCAGCCCATTTGCTCAAGGTAATCAAAAAAAACTTTATCCCCCTGGGTATCATTCGGATCAAGGCCCAACAGGGTAACCGTTCCTTTGGAGATTGCGGCGGCTGCAGCCGGAAAGGCGGCGGAAGAAAAATCCCCCGGCACAGGACCGTTCATGGGCATATACGAGCTGCCTCCCCGGATATGAAAACAAGAAAAATCCGCCGCCGCAGTAAGCGCCGTCCCACCGTCAAGCGGCATTCCATCGTTTATTGATACCCCATTGCTTTGCAATGTACCATCACCGTAAAGGCCCTGGCTTTTAAGGTAAGAGAGCGTCATCTCCACATAAGGCCTTTCGTTAAGCATGGGAACGTCAATTTCTGTAATTGTGCCTGCCGGAGCCAGGGGGGCGGCGATAAGCAGCGCAGAGAGATACTGGCTGGTGGGGCAGGAAATGCTTACCCGTCCGCCCTTCCAGGGGCCGCAAATCGTGATCGGCGTATAACCGGGCTTACCGTCAGCGCCCCGGCTTGAAGTAACCGAAATACCAAGCCCGGTCAACGCATCCAGCAGAGGGCCGGCGCTACGCCGGGCGATCTGGCTGTCGCCAGAAAAAGTAACCGGCACGGAATTTAACGCGGCGGCGGCAAGGGCAAGAAACAAGGTAGTGCCGGAATTGCCTACATCAATACGCAAGCCCTTGCCGCCGGAAAATTCCGCCGTGCCTCCCCCATTGCCGGGCCTGTGCCCCCGGACTATCCAACAGCTAAGGCGGCTGCCACCGTCCCGCTCCTCAATGATTTCCGCACCCAGGACACGGCAGGCCGCCGCGCAGGACTGCGCATCCAGCGAGTCAAGGGGGCGCTCAATGCGGGAAACGCCTTGAGTAAGGGATGCCAGTAAAAGCCGCCTGATTGTGTGAGATTTGGAGGCGGGGATCGTTACTGTACCGTTAAAAATATGAGGTTGAATCAGGGCTTGCACGCTGCATCCTCTCTGTAGTAATTTTTTCCCATTCCGCCTGTATTGCCTGTGCGCATTGTTCGGGGGTTTTCATCTCCCAAAACATCTGCTCTACTTCCTTGCGGATAACGCTGTTAAGGGCAGAAATATCGGGGGAAGCGTAGAGTTCCCGGACCATTTCACCCGCCTCATACATATCAAAGGCTTTGGAATAGAACAAATCACCACGAGGCAGTTCACGGCTGCGGCTGCCGTTTCCGGGGATAGCGTAAGCAGCGGAGGCTATACCTTCTGCCTTCTGTGCAAGAAAGGCGGCAAACTGCCGCGCTTCGTCCTGAAAGACACTCTGCCGGTTAATACCCAAATACCACTCGGTAAGCAGAAAAACAGGCTTTTTGATGTACGACTCGGATCCGGGAATGGTAGTTACGCCAAAACCTATAGGCCCTGATTTAATTTTTTTTATATATGCCGTAGAGCCTATCATCATCCCTACCTTGCCCTCGCCAAAGGCTTTGAGCAGTTCTTCTTCAGTTAAGGAAAATGGATTAGGATAGAGGCTTGACTTGAGCTTGTTCAAAAAGTCAAAAGCCCCTATCACTTCTTTGGTATTAAAGCTGAAGGTTCCGGCAGATTCAGGGTTGGTTGCGGAAGCCCAAATCCAGGACAGAATGTGGCGGCTTATGCTGTGAGTGCCGCCTCCCAGAGCAAGACCCGCTCCATATACGCCGCCTGATTCTTTAACCCGCAGGGCATAAGAAAGAAACTCAGTTTGATTTTTGGGAGGCCGGTCAAAACCGGCATTCCGGAGCAGTTCTATGTTGTAGAAAAGAGGGTTAATAAACGATATGACCGGCAGAATATTGCCGGCTCTTTCGCCGCCTTCCGCGATCTCCGCCAGGAGGGACGCGCGTTCCAATTCATAAACTGCAAAGGGATCGACGCTGAATATATCCGGCCCTTCACCTTCTTCCAGTGATTTCCGGATTTCATCCCAGTTTTTCTTTTCCAGTATAACGGTAACTCCCGGATTCGCCGCTTCAAATTCGGCGGCAATCTCCGCCAGAATATTGCCTTCCAGTTCTCCCTCCCACCACTGGGCAAAAACCAGAGTAGTGATCTTTGGTACAACCGGAGGACCATAAAAAAACCGGAAAAGGAAAATTCCGGCAATAAGGGCAAGCGCCCAAATCCATAGGGTTCTGAAAAAGAAAATCGACTGAAGTTTCCGAAATAAAGCGCGGATGCCTGTGGGCGTGTTTAAGCGGTTATTTGAAGATGTGCCTGAAGGCGTGTCTAAGAGCATCTTTGAAAATGTGTTTGAGGACGAGGAGCCCTTAGCCCGCTGGGACGAAACCTTTGAATCAGTTCCCCAAACCTGTCTGAATGCGGCCTTAATCTGCATTAAAAAACCCTGTTCGTCTTTTTCCGTCTTCCGGTTTGTCTCTTTACCCATTATAACCTCGACCTGTACCGTTCTTTTGGGGTACAGTAATAGTATGTTTGGTTTTCTCAAAAGGCTCTTTGGCCTTGCTTCCCCCGTGCAACAAAACATTGATCCGGATGAAATTGCAAAAGAACAATGGCAGGCCGATTTTTCCCGGCCTGATGAACCGGGTAAACCGCCGCTTGTCCGTTTTTCTATTACATCAGAAAATCAGTATCGTGCCTATCTGGAGGATGGAGCCCTGTGTCTGGGGGTAAAAAAAACCAGCTGTATAGCCTGGGCAGAGAACATGATCTTCCGTTATCAGGACCTGGATATGAAGGGGCGGTTCAGGCTTGATCCCCGTGGAGGATACGCCGCAGCGGGATTTATCTTCCACATGGTGGATGAACGCACCTATTACATGGTTTTGGTTTCCAACCGGGGATATTTCCGGCTGGATCTGGTGCGCAACAGCGTCCCCCTGGCTTTGGCCGGCTGGACTGAAGCGCCGTATATGAGTAAATCAAACACTCCTATAGAATTTGATCTGGAACTTATCACCTACGGCAGCCGGATTTTGCTTCTTATCAACAGGCAATGGGCGGGCAACTGGAACGACGCTTCCCTCCCTGAAGGAAGAATCGGCTTCGCCGCCGCATCTTATGAACCGGAAAAGGCCGGAACAGGGCAAGCGGAGGAATATACCGCTCTGGCAATGCTCCGTTCATTCAGCCTTGATTCCCGAATTGAAGAAGCGGCGGCGCGTTACGATGAACTGGAAGAGACCGCCCTTCCCGAACACCGGATACGGCTTGCGGAAACTTTTACCGCTCTGGGCCAGACAAATCCCGCTCTTGTACAGCTTAGAAAAGCATGGGAACGGAGGGAAATTCTGTCAACAAAAATTGCCGCCGCAGAAGATGCGGTTATGCTGGCAGCCCTGCAGGACAATAATACGGAAGTCCGCTTCAGGCCGGAGAAAGAACTGTTCTTGGGAGCCAAACTCGCAATGGCGTTGAAACTGTGGAATGAAGCGGCGGAATATATAGAAGACGCATTAAGCCGGAAAGGAGAACTACTGCCGGAATTCCGTAACATGAAGGCCGCCCTGCTCTACTCCCAAGGCTCCTACGGCGCTTTGATTAAGTGGTTTGCAAAACTATGTTCCGGTAAATACAAAGCTGCAGAATTATTTGCCGATCCTCATGCCGTGTACAACCTGCTGGGACACGCATACTTTAACTCAAGCGAATATCAAAAAGCCGCAGAAATGTATGATCGTTCTTTTATGCTTGATGAAAAAAACGGCATTACCGCAAAAAATGCAGCCGCCGCTTACGAGTTGTACGGACAAAATAAAAAAGCGCTTGCCCGGTACATTCAGGCAGGGCGGGCGTTTTTGGCCGATGACCTTTATGAGGAGCTGGGGCTTTTGATACCAAAGTTCCGCCTTTTGGGAGAAACAAATTGGGAAGCGGCGGCCCTAACCGGTAAATGGGCATTTGGTATTGAAGCATGGGCGGATGCGGAAAAAGAATTAGCCAGAGCGGAAACACTCCGCAGGGAAGTACAGGCTGAACCGGACAGCGCATTGTATTATTTGCAAGCCCTCCTTTTGGTTCGGAGCAATGACCGCCGCAAAGCTCTTGACCTGTTTAAAAAAGCGGTAAAGTACGCCCCGGATTATCCCCTCTTCCGTTTCCGGCTGGCAGAAAACCGTTACCTGTTAAATAACAACGCGGAAGATCCTGAGCTTGCCGCGGATTTGGAAGCGGCTCTTAATGTTAAGGAAGACGAAGGCGCAACCTACGGCTGGATCCATAACTTTGCAGCCCAGATAGCGTTAAGCAGGAACGATACAGAAAAGGCCGCCATTCATCTTGAAAAAGCCGCTTCGGTTCTTGGTGAAGCGCCGGAGATTAGGGTAAACCGGGCGGTTTTTCTTTATTTACAGGGCGCAGAAGACAAAGCGCTTGAGCTGCTGAAATCGCAGCCGGAAGAAGACCCTCTGGGGCTTATGACTAACTGCGCGGGTAACCTTTTGGTACGATCCGGCCGCTTTGGAGAAGCAAACCGGTATTACAGCCGTGCATTGTCCATCGCCCCCGGTAATACACAGTACCGCTGTAACCGGGCCTCCTGCCTGATTAAAATGGGCTATTACGGTGAGGCCGACAATGTTCTAACCGCCGTATCCGGCAAATTAACTCCCGATATGCTGGAACTTATTGCCTATGTGGCTGTCAAAAAGGGCGAGTATAAACGAGCGGAAGCCGCCGCCCGCTCTGCCCTGAAAATCGATCCCGACCATGTTCCGTCTTTGCTCCAGTTGGGTTGGGCTTGCGCATTTACCGGAAACTGGGACAAGCTGGGTTTAATTCTGGACAAGCTAAAGGAAAAAACATTAAGTGAAGAAGCCACCAGAGGACTGGACGATCTTGAAGCGTGGATGAATGATGCGTTGTTCCGCGCCGTTTCCTGCGCTTCCTGCGGCAGAACATGGAAGGTAAAGCGTGATCCCGGCCCCGTCCCCCCCCTTAGGATTTATGCCGTACCCCCGGACGATATGCCCGCCGGCACCTGTCCCGGCTGCGGTAAAACCTTCTGCGTCGGCTGCCGCAAAGACGCTCTAGATGAATCCGGCCGCTTTGTCTGCCCCGATTGCAGCAAACCTCTCAAACTTACAGACGACGGCCTTAAAGACATCCTCAATATCTGGGCAAAAGAAAACTTAAAAAAGAAGCGGAGTAAGCAAAATTAAACCGGGAATCTCTAAAAAACTTCAGTTTTTTGAGATTTACAGATGAAAAACACCCGTTTCGCAGCCGAAAGGGCGGGAAATTGCAATAGAACCACTAAAAACAGCCGTTTTTAGTGGTTCCCAACTGCTATTTGAGGGCTCTATTGACAATATACCCCCTGCCTTCCCTAAAATAATTCCCGCAGTTTTTCTTTCCAGTCGCCGCCTTTTTGAATGGTACCTTTTACCCCCAAACCGTGAAGCCGGTAGAGACGGTCTTCATCGCTGGAGCCGGTAACCGCTATTATCGTCATCGGGGGGGCGGAAACGGTAACGCGCCGTATTAGCTCTTCACCGCTCATGTCGGACAATTCAAGACCGGTTATCATACAGGAAACTTTTTTACTCAAGACTGCATCAAGCACGTCCTCGCCACATTCAAACCCTTCGCATTCAAGGCCCAGTTCCCCAAGGAAAACCTTCATCATTTTACGAAAAAATTTGCTGTTATCTACATGAATAACACTACTCATGATTCACTCCTAAAACTTTCGGGTAAGCATGTTCCGCCAGCAGCGTTTTCTTGTCTTCCGGAATGGGAATGGATTCCTTTATGCCAAAGTCGTAGTGAACAATCACCGCATTCCCTTTACAGCAGAGCTTTCCGCTTTGCCATGCTTCCTGATAAACCGTAAAGGATTTAGTTCCGATACGGCTTATATAGCTCCGTATTTCCACATCCGTGCCAAACATTAGTTCACCGACAAAGTCATAATCCGTGTGTGCCATTATCAGTTGAAAAGTCCCATCGGCAAAATGGGATTTTGGGGCAAAAATGACAAACAAGGGGTTACGGGCCTGCTCAAACCATACCGCCAGTACGGTATTGTTGATGTGGCCCAGTACATCCATGTCTCCAAAGCGAGGGGTTACAATGGCGGTAAACATAACTTTATTCTATTAGCAACAGCAATCAAATTCAAGGGTATTTGGGCTGCATTAAGTTTCACAGCCAATCATCCCGCATATTTCCCCCGCCAATTCTCCGGGCTGTTTCTCTCCAACAGAAACGCAGAACCGGGCAATTTCCCGGCAGGCATCGGAGCGCCGTTGATGGAGAACACGGTGTTTTTCCATAGAGGCTTCCATTGTTTCCGCCCTGAGGAAAGGGGGAAGTTCCCCGGCGCTTGTTATGCGCCGCCATGCGGTTTGGGCGGATACATCCAGATAAACGATTGTAGGCCCGCTTCCCCCGTGAATATTCCCCTCCTGCAGCAATGCAAGAGCGCCGGGATTGTCGATTATGCCCCCGCCAGTGGCAAGAATGCCGCCCTTGACAGAAACCCCGGTATCACCTTCTGATTGGCTTGTTCCGCCTTCCGGCAGGGACAGCAGGGCCTCAAGAGCCGCCTCCTCCGCCTGGCGGAACAGCTCCGGCCCGGCGCTGTAGAGGCTTCTGACACTTTGCCCGGTCCGTTCTTCAATAAGCGCATCCAGATCAAAAAAAGGAAGCGCCAGAAGACGGGCCAGTTCACTGCCCACGGAGGTCTTTCCCGAATGTTTCGGCCCTATAAGTACAATCACACGATTAGTTTATTCTGCGGGGAAAAATTTGTATACTTGAACTAATGATACTCTACGATCCCGCTCTGCTTGCCAATTTCCTTGATTACGGCATCATGCTTCCCATTCCACCGGAGCGGGGAAAGCAGGTGCTGGAATTCCTGGGTAGCGGTTTGCCCGGCCCCGTGTTGAATGCCGCCGCCGCCCTTGCCCTTCTGGGGCAGGAAGGGCCGGCAATTACCAGAGCGGATTTGGAACGAATCCACAGCCGTGACTACATTGCCGGTCTTTACGGCGAAGGGCTTACGGCGGCGATCCTTAAATCATACGAATTGATTGACAGCCAGGGCAGGACAAACCGTTATGAGCCGGAGCGGGCGGTAAAACCTTTGACGGAACTTTTTCAAGGCATCATCGCCCAGGCAGGGGGAACCTGCCTGGCCTGTGCGCTTGCCCTGGAAGATGCGAGCGGGGGATTTTGTTACTACTTGGGGGGCGGAATGCATCATGCCCGCTATGATTCAGGTTCCGGCTTTTGCCTGATTAATGATGTGGCTGCGGCGGCCTTCAAAACTTTATTATCCCATAAGCCTGTGCGGATGATCTGGATCATCGATTTGGACGCCCATAAGGGGGACGGCACCGCAGAGCTTGTCCGTTTTGCACAGGATAGGGGTGAACTGCGCTTATCCGGCGAAAAATCCGCCCACGATAAGCCCTGCATCCTTACCCTGTCTATTCACATGGCAAAAGGCTGGCCCCTGGACAAGGAAAGCCTTTTAGCGGCGGAAGCGGGCCGGGCGCCCCTCCTCCCTTCCGATGTTGACATTGGGATCGACGCGGGCGAGGAAGGGGAATATACTCCCCGGCTTGCGGAGGGGATGCGGGAACTGGAACGGCTAAGCGGGGAAACAATGCAGCCGGACTTTGCACTGGTAGTGGACGGCGCTGATCCTTACGAACATGACGGCCTTCCTTCCAGCAGCCCGCTGCGCTTAACCCTGGAACAATGCCTTGAGCGGGATACCTATGTGTACCGCTATCTTACTGACCGGGGAATTCCTTCCGCCTGGATTCAGGCCGGAGGCTACGGCAGCCGGGCCTGGGAACCCCCCGCTCATTTTCTACAAAGTATCGGAACGCTTAGCGGTACGATTGGCTTTCCCAGACAAGGCTGTCCTTAAAACTGTCTATATTTTTAATCATTGCCAGCCAATAATCCGCTTCGTTTTTGGAGTCATAAGGGCCCACCCTGACCCGATAACGGGTTTCACCGTTCACCAGTTGATTAGTGATAATGGCGGAAAGCCCCCTGTCACCCAGCGTAAGCTTTGCCCCATCGGCACGTTCCCGCGTTGAATACGAACCAACCTGAACCCAAAAATCACGGCGTTCCCTTCTAGGCTCAGCAGAAGGGGCCGCAGGTTTTGCCGCAGGAGCAGGTGTGGCAGCAGGCTTGGCCTGAGCGGCGGGTTTGACTGGGGCTGGGGCTGGGGCTGGTTTTGCCGTATCAGGAACCCCCGCAGTAAGAAGCGGCTCTAATTTGATCGTTGTCGGGCCCTCTCCCTTCGCATCCACTATCAAACCTGATCCGTCGTTCAGGGAAATTCCGGCACCCTGGCTTATTTCAGCCACAGGGGCGGGTGAAGAGGGGTTATTGATGCTGCTCTCCGATACCGCCGGGCCGGCAGCCCAGTTGGGCGAACCGGAACCTGCCGGTGAAGATGACGAAAAAGCGGCGGAGGGTGGACTAAAGACCAGAATCGCGGCGCTTACCACGATTACCAGAAACATTCCCACAGAAACCGCTACCAATAACAGTTTTTTCTTTTCCATAGTATAAACCTTCCAGTATGACATCTATCCGTTTTTCCTGCCTCCGCACGGAACCGGGAAAACCGGAATTTCTTACGATATAAGTATCGGCGGCGGGGGAAATAAGTTGAGAGTTCCCGACATTCCCGTCTGCATTGATTTTAGTTTTATACCGGGGGAAATGCTTTTGGTCAAGAAAACGCTTCAAGAGTTCCCGTGGAGGAAGTTTGTCCCGCTTCCATGCCCGGAAGAATCTTGTCAAAAAAGGGGCTTTTACCACAACAACCGCCTTCAACTGGCCATAAACGGAGGCCCTGTGGAGCAGCGCCGCGTTGATCACGCAAGGGCCGCTCTGGCGGGCTATCCATTCGCTTATAAGGCGGTTAACGGCGGGGTGGACAATTTCTTCCAGGGCGGCCAATTCTTCCGGTTTGCCAAAAACCCGCTTTCCCAAAAGCCGCCGGTCTGCCAACCCGCCGGGCCCCAGTACGTCCGCGCCAAAACGGCGGACAATTTTCTCCGTTTCCGTACGGAGCACTTCATGGCCGAGTTTATCCACATCCAGCACGGGAAGACCCCTCTTTTCCAGTAAAAGGGCAGCGTGGTTTTTTCCGGCACAGTAAAGTCCTGTTAATCCTATAATCACCTTGGGTTTTCTCACGTCAAAAGCAGCACCGGTTCATTCCCGCGCTGATTCTTCAAAGTAATCGTTAAGCCAGACAAAAAAATTCTCAATCTCCTCCTGGCCGTTTTCAATCCAGTTATCAGCGGCAGAATCGGCGCTAAGCCCTATATAACGGTAAAAAGTCTTTGCATATTCGGATTTTACAACCCGGTAAAAGAAGGGCGAATAAAAATCCCACCACAGCTCATCACCGCCGCTGCGGCCTATCTTGCCGGAATTTTTCTGTTCCTCCAGAGCGGTAAAAACATACTCCAGCTTGGCTTTTGTTTTTTCCGCCTCGCTCATGCGGAAATTTGCTTCATCCAGGGTAAAGGCCACTGAAATGATCATATCCGCAGTGGTAAAAGTACCGTTATCGCGAACCCCTATGCCTTCTTCCTGTACAGAAAGCATATACTTAACCGTATTGTAGGACTGGGCTGCCCTTTCCGTGTTCGGTTCCAAGAGCAAAAAATAGCAAAACGGAAATAAAGCCTGGGTTTTTTTGCCGTCTTCCATGCATATTTTACCCAAAAGATAATTGCTGCTGGCATGGTTGGGATTGATAAGAAGGCCCCGGCGGAGCGCGTCCGCAGCCTCTTTCCCGCGTTCAAGGCGGTAATAATTCAACCCCAGGTTATAATACGGAAAGACGCTGGTAACGCCGTATTGATTTATTGCCAAAAGATACACGTCAACCGCTTCTTCACTGCGGCCCAGATTGTACAGGGCGGAACCTTTTAAGTCCAGCAGGCTGGGGATCATCTCCTCATACTCACGGGCTTTTGCCGCGATAATTCCCTTCTCTGCAAGCTCCAGGGCCTCCGCTACATTGCCCAAAGCAATACGGGAAAAACCTATTTCGTAGTAGATCACCGGATGATCCGGCTCCAGTTCCATGGCCTGGTTATAATAATCAATGGCAGTTTCATAATCACCCCGGTCGTGGTAACTTACCCCAGTTTGGACAAGTTCCTCCGCTTCCTCACTGAGCAGATTACTGTAAGCCCCCGACGCCTCCCGGCCCAGAGCCGGGGCTTTCCCCGAACAGCCGGAAAAAACCAGTACGGCGGCAATTAAAAACCCCTGCCAAAGGCGGCAAATATCGGTCTTCATTATCTTCTCTCCATCAATTTACTCTAGTGTACAATTAAAGTACGGCGGCAATCTTAGATCGATAGGCTTTTTCATTTATTTCGCCGTCCAGGTAATCTTTAACGATGAGCTTTACCACTTCCGGAAAGGCCTTCCAGTAACGTTCAGGCCACGTACCCATTTCCTGCCGGAGCTTGTTGTCTTCCGCATTGCTCATGCTGCCTGTGGAAAAACTTACAAACTGGTCTACCATTTCCAAAAGCATATCCGGCGGAAGATTACCCTCCGAACGGGAACTCCTGTCCGGTATCCAGGCGGCGGTAAGGCCGGCGATTTGTTCCTCGCTTAGTTCCGGCGCTTCCTGTCGGATTATTTTGACAGCCATATCCCGCACCGCTTCCCTCATTCCCTCTATGCTGGCCCCCGTGTTGATTTGCCCTGAAAGTTCCCTTGCCATTCTTTTGGGATCAGGCAGATTGGCGGCGCCCCCGAACATGGCTAAATCCCGGCGGCGGCGCACCACGGCGGCGGCCACCGCGTCAATAGCCTTTTCATCACAGCGGTTGAGAATATAATCCATTACCCGGACAAGTTCGGGGTTCGCCACTATACTTTTTTGGTGATAAGGTCGCTTTTTAGGCAGCGGGCGCAGATCTTAAGGGTTATACTTGTACCGTCTATTTCGGTTTTTACCTTCTTGAGATTGGGCTTCCAGACCCGCCTGGTATGGTTTTTGGCGTGGCTTACTGAATTGCCGGTAATAGTATGTTTTCCGCAAATATCGCAGGTCCTTGACATAGTGTCCTTCCTTCTACTAGCACTGATCCTTATAAAGGGAATCTCTAAAAACAACCGGTTTTTAGAGGTTCCCTAAGTATAACAAAAACGGGGGATCGTGTAAATACCCCGGCTGCCTAATCCAGGGCAACGTCATTTAGGTTCTGCCGAACAAGACATCGGACAGAAAGTCATCGTTGAGGGTTGCCCTGAGCATTTTACGATTGGTTCCAATGCGTTTTTCCGGGACACTGGTCTTCC